>JAFSVI010000200.1 GCA_017445145.1 Bacteroidaceae bacterium
AACGCACTCACTGTGGTCTTCAACGTTTTCAAAGACATCGACTATGACATCTACCGGGAACTTCTCGCAGCGCGTTGACGCACTGCGCAAGCTGATTGCGGAGACCGACGCCATCATCATCGGTGCCGGGGCGGGACTGAGTACCGCGGCAGGGCTGGACTATGCCGGCGAGGACTTCCGGCGCGAGTTTGCGCCGTGGATTGAGCGCTACGGCTTCACCGACCTCTACACCTCGGGCTTCTACCCCTTCGCCACCGAGGAGGAGCGCTGGGCCTACTGGGCGCGCCACATCTGGTTCTCTCGGTTCCGCACAGGCGGCACAGAACTCTACCGGCTGTTGCTGGAAAAGCTCTCCGAGCGCCACTCCCCACAGACCACTTTTGTGCTGACCACCAACGGCGACGCCCAGTTCGAACTCGCGGGTTTTGCGCGCGACCGCATCTTCGCCACGCAGGGCGACTACGCCTACCTGCAGAGCGCCAGCGGGAGGGAGAAGGACCTCGTCTATTGCAAGGACTGGGTCTTCCGCGCGATGGCCGCCACCGAGGACTGCCGCATACCCACCAGCCTCGTGCCGCGTCATCCGCGCACCGGCGAGGCGTTGGTGCCCAACCTGCGTTGCGACGACACCTTCGTCGAGGACGACCGCTGGCACCGCCAGGCCGAGCGCTACCATGACTTCGTGCGCCAGCACAGCCAGGGGCGCCTGCTGTTGCTGGAGTTCGGGGTAGGCTTCAACACGCCGGGCATCATCCGTGTGCCCTTCGAGCACATGGCGCTCAATTTCCCGCAGACGGCCCTCGTGCGGTTCAACCGCGACTACCCCGATGCCTCGCTCGAAGGCATCGAGGGGCACTTCATGGCCTTCACCGAAGATATATCCACAATACTCAACAAACTATGATAGAACAAGCATTCCAATTCCTACGCGAACATACCGAGGGCGTGCTGGCCACCGTCAGCGGCGACCGACCCCAGACACGGGCTTTCCAGGCCATGAAGGTCGAGGGCACGACGCTCTACTTCGCCACCTCGGAAAAGAAGGCCGTCTACGGCCAGTTGCTGGCGAACCCCAACGTGGAGTTCATCGTGCTGGCCGACAAGGTGAGTGTGCGCTGCGGCGGCACGGTGGCCTTCGACGTCGACGACGACACACAACGCTGGATCTACGACCACAACGAGGTCCTGCGTCGCCTCTACGACGACTACCGCCAGATGGTTTACTTCCGTTTGCCCGTCGAACAGCTGGAATACTACGACCTGCGTCCCACGCCGCCCATCGTGCTGCATGCCAACCTCAACGACGGCACCGTGCGCGAAGGCTTCAAAGGCAGCAAGTACAGTAAATAAACAAAGATAACTTCTATGTTGCCACGCAGGTTGTTGCGTCAGCAGATAATTTATAAGATCTATAGATTTCTGCCCGCAGGGCAAGGCGTTTTGAAGCAGCCCAATGTAGTATTCCCACTGAAAGCGGAATAATCTACAAGATTTACAAGATCTCGTGATGCACGCAGTGCGAGCAGGCGAATAAATATCTACAGAATCTTCAGCGCTATCGCCGCGCAGGCCTCGGCGTCGGCCAGGGCGTGGTGGTGGTTCTCTAAGCAGTAGCCGCAGGCCTCGCTGACGGTGTGCAGTTGGTGGTTGGGCAGGCCCTTGAGCTTGCGGCGCGAGGCCCGCAGGGTGTCGTAGAAGACATAGCCCGGCCAGTCCATCCGGTACACCTGCATCACCGCCCGCAGGCAGCCCTCGTCGAACATGGCGTTGTGGGCAACCAAGGGCAGCCCCTCGATGAGCGGTTCTATCTTGTGCCATACGGTAGGGAACACCTCGGCGCCGTCGGTGTCCTCGCGGCAGAGCCCGTGCACCCTCTGGCAGAACCAGGCGTAGTAGTTCGGCTCCGGTTGTATGAGGCTGTAGAAAGTATCCGTCACCACGCCCCCGCGCACCACGACCACCCCCACGCTGCACACGCTGGAGCGCTCCCCGTTGGCAGTCTCGAAGTCAATGGCTGCAAAGTCATTCATCGTTGTCTTGGTATTTGTTCATCATCTCCTGTATCTCGCCACGCATGTCGGCACGGAGACTTTCGGGTTGGA
>JAFSVI010000201.1 GCA_017445145.1 Bacteroidaceae bacterium
CGCCCTTCCCCCTTCGCGTCTGTCACAAAAAAAGCCGCCCGGCGATGTGCCGGGCGGCTGTAGGTTCATGTTGCTGCGCTCTGTTGTCGCAGGCATGATGCTGTTGCGGATGTTTAGGGCAGACTGATGGCGCCTGAGGGGCATGCGTCGGCGCATGTGCCGCACTCTGTGCATTCGTCGGGGTTGATGCTATAGATGTCGCCCTCGGAGATAGCTCCAACGGGGCACTCGTCGATGCAAGTGCCGCAAGCAACGCAGTCTTCGCTAATTACGTAAGCCATTGTGATGAAGTTTAGGGTTTAGTGATGGTTTGTTGTTGAAATGCGGCGCAAAGATACCTACTTTAGGTGATTCTCCAAAACTTTTGGCCACTTTTTTGCGCTCTGAATACCTAAAAATCATTATTACGGGGCGTTTTGCCCTATCTGACGACTACTTTCCTGCCGCCGCTGACGTAGATGCCGGGGCGCGAGGGTGTGGCGGCGCGTCCGGAGAGGTCGTGCCACTGGCGGGTTGCCTGGTCGCTGCCGTTGCTGGTGGCGCGGGCATCGTCGCTGTCGTCGGCCGGTATGGTGCGGATGCCATTGGCGGCGTCGCGTGCCGATGCCTGTGCCGCCACGACGGCATCGCCGTAGGCATTGAGCGTTGCGGCCGAGGGGTTGTCGGTGTAGGCCTGGCGTGCCGCCTCCATGGCGTCGCGCACGTCGGTGTCCATGGGCATGTCGCGCACTTCGGCGTAGATGATGTCCACGCTGCGGCGGTCGTAGGTGAGAGCCGCCTCACGCATGCGCCACCACACGGGCGTTGCCGATGCCACGAGGGTGGTGTTGAGGTAACGTCCGAGCGCCACGTTCTTGATGGCGAAGGCCTGCTGTGTGTCGTCGAAGACGATGTCCCACGCTCCGCCGTTGACCATGTCGCGCCCGTTGACGTTGGTGTTGGCCAGGCAGAAGGTGATTTGCCCCTGCGGGTTGAGGTTGAGGTAGTTGTTGGAGCCGTCCCAGTTGGTGTAGGCTTTCATCTGTCCGTTGAAGACCTTGAGCACGTAGTCGTTGGCGTCGATGGCGGTGTGGGCGCGAGGCTTCTGCAGTGTGAAGAGGAAGCCGTTGGCGGCGTCGGCGGTGGCTTGTGCCAGGGTGCCGTAGAGGGCGTCCTGGTTGCCTCCGGCGAAGTAGATGACCTTGGCGCCCGTCTTGCTCTCGAGGGCCACATAGTGGTGGCCGTCGGCCAGGAGGCTGATGTCGGTGGCGTAGGTGCCGGCGAGTGTGGCTTGGTCTTTCTTGAGTTCTATGTCCTTCTCGCCGAGGATGTCGGTGGCGGCGAAGCGCACGGTGTAGGGCCACTGGTCGTCGTTGGTGTGGTTCTCGTCCCAGCGGTGGGCGATGAAGGCCGTCGGCGTGGCGCTGACGACGAGCCACAGGCGCGACACGTTGGCCGGCACGGTGAGGGCGAAGTCCTCGGCTGTCTCGGCCGTGCCGCTGCCGAAGAGGCGGTCGGCGTCGTAGAAGTAATCCGTGGTGCCGTTTTTCAAGAGCGCCACATATCCCAGGCGGAAGCCGCGGCGCGCGGCCTGCACGGCGCTGTTGTACTTGGTGCGGCCGGAAGCGGCGTACTGTGTCTCGCCGTTGAGGTACATGGCGGGGTCGCCGTCGGCCAGTGCGCATCCGGGCTTGAGGGCCGTGAAGGTAGTGGTGATGGTGGTGCCTGCGGCGGGCACCTGCAGTGGTATGACGTTGAAGCCCGATGCCTGGGGCACGCTGGCGTAGGCCACCTGGTAGCCCCGGTTGGCGATCTTCACGTAGTTGTACTTGAAGTTGCCGATGAAGCTGTTGTTGCGGTAGGGGCGTGCGGCGTCGAGGTCCCAGGTGACGGCGTGCATGGCAGCCTCGAAGTGGAGGCGGTAGAGCTCGGTGGCATTGATGCCCTTGAGGCGCATGAGTGCCGTTTCGAAGCCGGTGGCGGTGTTGTTGTTCTGGCCCACGACGGGTGTGTTCCACACCTGGGCCACGGTGGTGATGTCGTCGTAGCGCTGGCAGAGGTAGCACAGGAAGGGGTAGGCCTGATAGCGATGCCACTCGTGGGCGAAGGCCAGGTTGTGGCTCTTGGCGAACACGTCGGCCATGCCGCTCATGGTGAAGAACTCGGCGGGGTAGGACTGCAGCGCCTGCCAGTTGGCCGTGGTCTCCCAGATGGCTTGTCCGTTGCCGTAGCGCAGGTGGAAGCCGGTGTTGTCGGTCTCCGAGTCGGTGTGGTTGCTGTGCTCGGCAAAGCACATGTAGTGGAAGGAGTGGCCCACCTCATGTGCCACGGCCGAACCCACGGGTTTGCAGGCCGAGGGGCCGAGCCACAGGGCGCTGATCTGGAAGTCGTAGCCGCCGCCGTAGCACACCCAGTCGCGGGTGTGGTTCAGAAGCACCATGACCTTGTACTTGGTGAGGTTGGAGTGGTCGGGATCGACGAAGCCCAGGCGGTTGATCTCGAGGTCGTAGAAGGCCTCGCACTTGAGCAGCAGGTCCTGCTCATCGACGCGGAAGGGTTCCGGGGCCTGGGAGGGGCGCGTGGAGCCGTAGCCCTTGTCCCAGAGCACGATGACGTTGTCGGACTCCACGCTCCGTGTCTTGGACCATGTGTAGCTGTTGGTGGGGTCGCTCTCGGCCCAGATGAGCGTGTCGGTGCGGTTGCGCCACTCTTGTGGCATGTACATTGTTTTCTGCGCAAATGCGGGCAGCGAGGCCATGGCCATCGCTGCCGCCAAGAGGTATGGGTGGTTCATTATGTTGTTGGGTTTATGGACTTGCGTATGTGGTGGGTCAAGAGTCTTTGTTTTTCTGCAATGGGAGTCTGAACGGCTTGTCGAAGTATTCCCATCCGTTGCCCTTCATCTTGACGGGTTCCACGCCCTCCTGCGTGGGCGTGACGCGGCGTATGGTGCCGTCGTCGTTGAAGTAGAGGTGGTCTATGCACACCTGGCGGTGGAAGCCCGGCCCGCGGTCGCGGTCCAAGTAGGCGGGGTTGATGCGGTGATAGACGATGTACCACTCATCGTGTCCCGGAATCTGCAACACGCTGTTGTGGGCGGGGCCGTAGATGCCATTGTCGGGGTCCTGGATGAGCACGATGGGGTCGGGTGCCACGGTGACGGGTCCCAGGGGCGAGGTGGCCACGCCGTAGGCCACGTGGTAGTTGGGGGAGCCGGTGTCGTCCACGCTCCACAGGAAATAGTACGTGCCGTTGCGGAAGAACACGTAGGGCGCCTCGCGGTAGGCATAGTCCCCGAGAGTGCCGCCCTCGGGCGTGAGGTCTCTGGTGGTTCCGGGCTTGATGGAGAGCATGTCGTCGGCCAGCTCGGCGCCGGCCATGAAGCCGTTGCCCCAGTAGAGGTAGTACTTGCCGCTGAGGGGGTCGTGGAACACATCGACGTCGATGGCCTGCCCGCCGCGGGCCTCCTGCGGGCGGTCGGCGTCGGTGATGATGGGTGTGCCGTGGTCGGTGAAGGGGCCTGTGGGGCTGTCGGCCACGGCCACGCCGATGGCCTTGCGGTTGATCTTGGGGTCGTGGCCGGAGTAGTAGAAGTAGTACTTCCAGCCGTCGCCCTCGCGGCGCTCGATGATGCATGGTGCCCAGGCGTTGCCCGTGGCCCATGGCACCTGGTCGGTGCCCAGGTCGAGCATGATGCCCTCGTGTTGCCACTGCGTGAGGTCGGGCGACGAGAACACGGTGAAGTAGTAGCCACCCCAGCCCGGGGCGCCGTCGGTGGTGGAGTAGATGTAGAACAGCTGCGTCTGCTCGGAGTAGAGCACCTCGGGGTCGGCGTGGAACTCGGGCAGGATGGGGTTGCCGCTGGTGCGGATGGTGTTGTTCTTGGCGCAGGCGGGCAGCGTGGCCATGAGTGCGCCGATGATGATGTGTGTGATTCGCATGGCGTTGGTAAGTGAGGGGGTTATTGGCGTTTGTGCTTGAAAAAGTCGCGGATGAGGGTGGAGGCCTTGTCGGCGAGGCAGCCGCTGTCGAGGCGTGTGCGCGGGTGCAGGCATGCCGGGGCCTCGCGCGTGAAGCCCCGCTTGGGGTCGGGGGTGGCATAGACGATGCGCGAGATCTGAGCCCAGGCCAGCGCCCCGGCACACATCACGCACGGCTCCACCGTGACGTAGAGCGTGCAGCCGCTGAGATACTTGCCGCCGAGGGCCGTCGAGGCCGCCGTGATGGCCTGCATCTCGGCGTGGGCAGTGACGTCGCACAGGCGCTCCGTGAGGTTGTGGGCCTTGGCCACGACGCGGTCGGCGGCCACGATGACGGCGCCTATGGGCACCTCGTCCTCGTCGGCGGCGCGGCGTGCCTCGTCGAGAGCCATGCGCATGTAGCGCTCGTCGTGTGCGGTGGTGTCGGTCATTGTGGTGGGGGTGTTGGGGCGGATTGGCGCGACAAAGGTACGAGTTATTTTTGAAAATAGTCAAGAAAAGTCGTTATATATCTATAAAAAGGCTTAAAAAGACGCCACTTTTACCAAGAAAATGCCTACCTTTGCGGCTCTAAGCGTTCCACGGGAACGCCAAATCAACATCAGCAATGGGAAAAATAATTGCATTAGCAAATCAGAAAGGCGGAGTAGGAAAGACAACAACTTCCATGAACCTGGCAGCGTCGCTCGCCGCCCTCGAGAAGCATGTGCTCCTCATCGATGCCGACCCGCAGGCCAACGCCTCCAGCGGCCTCGGCATAGACGTCACCGAGGTCGAAGGCAGCATCTACGACTGCCTCATCAACCAGATGGATGCACGCGAGGCCATCTACGAAACCGACGTGCCGGGGCTCGACGTCGTGCCAAGCCACATCGACCTCGTCGGCGCAGAGATAGAGATGCTGCAGCTGCCGGGACGCGAGGAGGTGATGAAGCGCGTGCTCAAACCCGTGCAGGCCGACTACGACTACATCCTCATCGACTGCTCGCCCTCGCTGGGCCTCATCACCGTCAATGCACTCACGGCTGCCGACTCGGTCATCATACCCGTGCAGTGTGAGTACTTCGCGCTGGAGGGCATCTCCAAGCTGCTCAACACCATCAAGATCATCAAGTCCAAGCTCAACCCCTCGCTCGAGATAGAGGGCTTCCTGCTCACCATGTACGACTCGCGCCTACGTCTGGCCAACCAAATCAAGGACGAGGTGCAGCGCCACTTCCAGGAACTCGTGTTCAAGACCGTCATCAACCGCAACGTGAAGCTCAGCGAGGCTCCCAGCCACGGCATGCCGGCAATACTCTACGACGCCGACAGCGCCGGGGCACGCAACCACCTGGCGCTGGCGCAGGAAATCATCGACAAAGACAAGTAGCCCCAGCCCCAGCCGGCTCGCCAGCCCGGCCCCGGCTCCCGGCTCGCACCAAGCTCCAGCCCGGCCCCTGGCTCCACCTGCTCCCAGCCCGCTCGGCCCCCGGCTTGCACCCAGCTCCCCGGCCCCTGCACTCGGCTCCCCCCGCGCCCAGCCCCCC
>JAFSVI010000202.1 GCA_017445145.1 Bacteroidaceae bacterium
CCGCAAGGCGCGCCCTGTGGATATGGAGAAGTTCGACGAGGCCAAGGCCCGCGAGCACGAGACCATGATCCGCAGCCGCCAGATTGCCAAGGAGCTGGGGCTGGAGATGAAGATAGGCGACGTGGAGTTCCAGGGCGACGGCCAGAAGGCCATATTCTACTACATCGCCGACGGGCGCGTTGACTTCCGCCAGCTCATCAAGGTGCTGGCCGAGGCCTTCCGCGTGCGCATAGAGATGAAGCAGATAGGCGCGCGCCAGGAGGCAGGCCGCATCGGCGGCTTCGGACCCTGCGGGCGCGAGCTGTGCTGCACCACGTGGATGAGAAACTTCGTCAGCGTGAGCACCGCCGCGCCGCGCTTCCAGGACATAAGCCTCAACCCGCAGAAGCTCGCCGGACAGTGTGCGAAGCTCAAATGCTGCATGAACTATGAGGCGGACCAGTATGTGGAGGCCACGCGCCGACTGCCAAGCCGCGAAATATCGCTCCACACCACCGACGGCGAATACTTCTTCTTCAAGGCCGACATACTCTCGGGCATGGTCACATACAGCACCGACAGGCGCACGGCGGCCAACCTGACCACCATCAGCGCCGCACGCGCGCTCGAGATCATTGCCCTCAACAAAGAGGGCAAGAACGTCGATGCGCTCGACGACAAAGCCCCCGCCACACCCAAGGGTCCCATCGACCTGGCCACACAGGAGGACCTCACACGCTTCGACAAGGCCAAGAAGAAGAAAAAGAAAAAGCCACAACAACAGCGACCCGCCGCCACACCTGCCGCCTTTCAGCCAGGTGCCCACGCCAGCACCCCAGAAGCCACAGGCGGAGCCAGCGCTAAAACCACTGCCGCACCTAACAGCGGCGGCAACAACCGTGGCAACAGCGCTGGCGGAACAGGTGCCACCGGCGGCAAGAAACCACAGCAGTCCAAGCGATGACACGCACGCAACACCTCGCCGCCTTGGCAATGGTCCTCGCCGTAGCCGCCTGCGGACGTCGGCCGCTCATCTACGAGTACCAGCCCGTGGCCACACAGGAGTGGAACGCCACAGACACGCTGCGCTTCCACACCCCACCCGCGCCCCGCGCCGGACGCTATGCCGTCAGCGTGGGGCTGCGCGCCTCGGACATGGTGGCGTGGCGCGACGTGTGGCTCGTGCTCGAGAGCCGCACACGCCAGAACCGGCACCGCGACACGCTACACATCATCCTCGCCTCGGACCGCGCACGGTGGCACACACGCGGCAACGTGCTACATGAGACGGAACAGTCTGCCGCAGTGCTCAACCTCGACTCGGCACAGGAGGCACAGCTGCTCGTCTATCACATCATGGCACACCAGGCGCTGAAAGGACTCACGGAGGTGGGCGTGAAGGCCATGGCGCTGGACCATTAGCCCCGATGACCCACAGCCTGGCCTCCAACCCATGCAAAGTACATGGTCGGATGCCTACCCTCAGTTAAAGCCTCCTATTGTTCAGCAGCCAGTTCCTTCGGCAGCTCAAACTCCTTCTTCCCGCACGCGGTCAGAATAATCAGCCACGCCGTCTTCAGCACCAACATAATATCATACCCGAACGACTGATGGCGGACGTAGTAGAGTTCCAGTTGCAGTTTCTGAGGCACGAACTCGCGCTCATACGCCTCTTCATCCTCATACTTCTCACCATGCGTGTAGTCATAGAGGCTGGCCGGGCTTGTCAATCCCGGTTTCACATCAAGGATGTGCCGGTAGTCACCCACATATATCTTCGAGGCATTCGCCTCGTCCTCCGGCCGCGGACCTACCACCGACATCTCACCTCTCAGGATATTCACCACTTGCGGCATCTCGTCAATCTTCGTCTTACGGATGAAGCTGCCAAAGGGGAAGATACGGTCGTCGTTCTGCAGCGTCGTCAGCTTCACCTTGCCGCTATCCACCCGCATCGAGCGGAACTTGTAGCAGGTGAACACCTTGCCATGCAGTCCCACACGCCGGGCATGATACACGGCAGGGCCGGGACTGACTATTTTTATGACAATCCACGTCAGCAGATATACAGGGCTGAACACGATGAGGAACAGCACGGCAAACAGGATGTCAAAGCACCGTTTTGCAAACTTATACATATCATTTTCATTTATGGCAATTCGTGAAAATTCGTGTTTGCTCAGACCAGTTTCCTCAGCAGCACAAACTCCTCTGCGGCCAGCAACCCCACACGCAGCCCCGCTGCCTTGTCCGCCTCGCGCAGGTATTGCACCGAGCGTGGATGAGGATATTCCCTCAGCTCCGTGGCATACTCGGCAAACGCCCGGTATTTCTGCTCCGCATATTCCGTGATGTCCACGAACACGTTGGGCATGAACATCGTGTCCTCCTTGTTGGGCGTCCATTCCGTTGAC
>JAFSVI010000029.1 GCA_017445145.1 Bacteroidaceae bacterium
AGACCAGAAACGAGATTACTACGAAGTGCTCGGGGTGGCAAAGAACGCCACCGAGCAAGAGATAAAGTCGGCCTACAAGAAGATGGCCATCAAGTACCACCCCGACCGCCAGGCAGGCAAGAGCGATGCCGAGAAGGCCGAGGCCGAGGCCAAGTTCAAGGAGGCCGCCGAGGCCTACGACGTGCTCCACGACCCCCAGAAGCGTCAGCGCTACGACCAGTTCGGCTTTGCCGGCGTGGGCGGTGCCGCCGGAGGTGGCTACCAGAACATGTCCATGGACGACATCTTCTCGCAGTTCGGCGACATCTTCTCCGACCTCTTCGGTGGCGGTGCGTCGTTTGGCAGCGGCGGCTTCGGTTTCGGCTTCGGCGGCGGCTCACGCGGCGGCCGCAAGGCTCAGCATCGCGGCGGCGACCTTCGGCTGAAGGTGCGCCTGACGCTGAAGGAATGCGCCACAGGCGTGACGAAGAAGTTCAAGGTGCGCAAGAAGGTGACGTGCTCCCACTGCCACGGCAGCGGGGCGGAGAACGGCAGTGGCGACACGCAGACGTGCCAGACGTGCCACGGCAGCGGCTATGTGCTGCGCTCCCAGCGCTCGGTGTTCGGCATGATGCAGACGCAGAGCGTGTGTCCCGACTGTGGCGGCGAAGGCACCATCATCAAGAACAAGTGCCACCTCTGCGGCGGCACGGGCGTGGTGAGCGGCGACGAGGTCGTTGAGGTGAAGATCCCCGCCGGCGTTGCCGACGGCATGGTGCTCACCATCAACGGCAAGGGCGATGCCGCCGTCCATGGCGGTGTGCCTGGCGACATACAGGTGTTCATCGAGGTGGAGCAGGACAAGGACTTCGTCCGCCAGGACAACGACCTCATCTACAACCTCCTCATCGACGTGCCCACGGCCATCCTTGGCGGCAACGTTGAGGTGCCAACGCTCGACGGCAAGGTGCGTGTGAAGATAGACCCGGGCACACAACCCGGCAAGGTGTTGCGTCTGCGCGGCAAGGGTCTCCCCGCCCTGCAGGGCTATGGCTACGGCAATGGCGACATCATCGTGAACATCTCCGTGTATATCCCCGAGACGCTGTCGCGCGACGAGCGCGAAGCCCTGGAGCGCATGCGCACCAGTTCCAACTTCCAGCCCAACCAAAGCACCAAGAGCCGCCTCTTCAGCCGCTTCAAGCAAATGTTCGAGTGACATGACCTACGCAGAGACCATAGACTATCTCTACCATGCAGCCCCGACGTTCCAGAACATCGGGGCTGGCGCATACAAGGAAGGGCTGGCCAACACCCTGGCCCTCGACGAGCATTTCCACCACCCACACCGCCGCTACCGCACCATCCATGTGGCCGGCACCAACGGCAAAGGCAGCGTGTCATCGACCCTGGCCGCCATCCTGCAGTCGGCAGGTCTGAAGGTGGGGCTCTACACGTCGCCCCATCTTATCGACTTCCGCGAGCGCATACGTGTCAACGGCGACATGATTCCTGAGCAGCGTGTCGTCGATTTCGTGACAGATGAGCGCGCATTCTTCGAGCCGTTGTCGCCGTCGTTCTTCGAGCTCACCACGGCGCTTGCCTTCCTGTGGTTTACCGAGCAGGAGGTTGATGTGGCCGTTGTTGAGGTGGGTCTTGGCGGCCGTTTGGACTGCACCAACATCATCCGCCCCGACCTGGCCGTGATCACCAACATCAGTTTCGACCACCAGCAGTTCCTTGGCAACACCATCCTCTCCATAGCCGCCGAGAAAGCCGGCATCATCAAAGCCGGAGTGCCGCTCGTCGTGGGCGAGACGGGTGGCGACGCTGCGCTGCGCGACCTCTTCGTGAGCAAGTTCCGTGCTGTCAATCCCGACCCGGAAGCTTGCATACGCTTTGCCGACGAGGAACGTCCCGTCGTCGCTGCCGCTCCACAGCCCGACGGCACCTTGAGGCTCACGCTTGCCACGGGCGCTTTGCTGCACTACGCCCTCGGTGGTATTTACCAGCGCAACAATGCCGCCACCATCCTCACGGCCATCGACACCCTGTGCCAGCAGTCGTTCTACTCAGACGCCATCGGCAGCATGCCAACGGCCGTGGCCGACGGTTTTGCCAACGTCACACGCCTCACCGCCCTGCGCGGGCGATGGCAGCACATCCACTCGCACCCCACCGCCGTGTGCGATGCCGGCCACAACGTGGGCGGAATCACATACGTGGCACGCCAACTGCAGCAGCAGCGTTGCCACAAGATGCACATCGTGTTCGGCATGGTCGATGACAAGGATGCGCGCAGTGCCCTCGCGCTTCTCCCGCACGATGCCACCTATTATTTCACGCAGCCGTCAACACAACGTGCCCTGCCTGCCCCACACCTGCAGGCGATTGCCGGGACGTTGGGCCTCACTGGCACCTGCCACCCCGATGTGGCCGGTGCCTACGCCGCCGCCCTTGCCGCCGCAGCGGCCGACGACTTCATCTTCGTGGGCGGCTCGTGCTACGTTGTGGCCGACCTGCTCGATGCCATACAGGCCGCCGCCCACACCACAGCGTGAACCGCCATCAACACTCACGCCGACGCAGTCTGATCCTGAGCCAGGCGGCGTCGGCGTTTGTATTGAGGCACAGTGACGGGTACCCGTAGCCTACAGCTCCTTGTGCGGGTACATGGCCTCCCACCACTTGCCCTCGCCTTTGAGCCAGCGCGCAAACCACGCGTCGATGGTCTGCTGCCAGCGGCGCCGCTTCTCGTAGTCGAGGATGTGGTGGTCCTGGTCGCGCACAAGCACCAATGCCGTGGGGCGTTCGAGCAGCCGCAGTGCGTTGTAGAGCTGTATGCTCTCGCCCACGGGCACGTTCTTGTCGGCATCGCCGTGGATGAGCAGCAGCGGTGTGTGGATGCGGTCTGCCATGTAGAGCGGGCTTTGCGCTACGTATAGCTCGCGGTCGGCCCACGGGTAGCGGTTGGCCATGCTCACCTCGCTGTAGCTGTAGCCCCAGTAGCCCTCGCCCCAGTAGCTAGTGTGGTCGCTGATGCCGGCGTGGCTGATGCCGCAGGCGAAGATGTCCGACGTGGCCAGCAGATATTGTGTCATGAAGCCTCCGTAGCTGGCGCCGATGCACCCTATGTGGCTGGCATCGACAAACGTGTGGCTGGCGGTGAAGGCTCTGACGGCGGCGATGATGTCCTCGGCGGGTCCCTTGCCGGCCGTGGCCACGTGGCGTGCCGAGAACTCCTGGCCGAAGCCTGTGGCGCCGCTGGGGTTCACCACGAGCACCACATATCCCTGTGCGGCGTAGGCGTGGTGAGGGTAGCGGCTCTCGAAGTTGCGGCTCGTGGGCGAGCAGCCACCATAGTAGTTGACAATCATGGGATAGCGCCGCGAGGCGTCGAAACGTGGTGGCAGGTAGTAGCGGCAGCAGATGGTGTCGCCACCGGATCCCACGCAGGTCCACGCCTCACAGCGCCCCAGCTCCACACCGTCGAGGGTGGAGCGGCTGAGGTCTTCGGCCATCGTGAGTGGGCATGTGGCTTTTGGCTCGTCGCCCCGCTTTGGGGCAACTGGCTTCATGCGGCTGAGGTCGGCCACGTAGAGGCGGTCGCTGTTGGATGCGCTCTGCGCGTAGAGCACCATGCGTCGAGCGGCAGTGGCCACAGAGAATCCCTCCACGAGTTCCTCGGGCAGCGCCACCTGTTCTATGCGTGCCGTGTGCGGGTCCATGCGGAAGAGGTTGATGCTGTCGCAATCCTCGGCCGTGAAATAGACCATGTCGTCGGCTTCGCTCCACAGCGTATGCCCCACGGATGGGTTGAAGTGTCGCGTCAATGGTTTGACGTCTTTTGTCTGTGGGTCAAGCATGTAGAGCTGTATGTCAATCATGCTCGGGGTCATGCCCGCACCCACATTCTTGCCTATGCCGCCCAGCGCCTCGGGCGACCCCTGCACGAGCACCCGCCGGCCGTCGGGCGAGAACATGGCGTTGCTGATGAAGCCGTCGGCCGCCACGAGCGTATCTACCGCCAGCGTTGGAAGATGCATGCACAGCAGCGTGAAGAGCGTGGTGGGCCGTTGGCTGAGGCGGCTCTCGCTGCGCATGAGCAGCAGGCGTGTGCCGTCGCGGCTCACGTCGAGCGGATACACGTTGTCGTGGCTGTGGGTGAGCGGCTGTGTGGTGCCGGTTGCCAAGTCATAGAGCATGATGGTGGTGCGGTTGCGCCACCCCGGCTGGCGGTCGTCGGGGTGAATGACCTCATACACATCCGGCCTCTCCTCGGGGCCTTTCACCTCATCCACGCAGAGCATGGCTTCCTCCGTGGGCAGCATGATGCGTGCCGTGGCGGGTACGTCGGTGGCCAGCGTCGTCTCCGCCTGTGTGGCCGGGTCGGTGGCCACGATGCAGCGGCGGCCACGGCCGTCAGTGCGCGCAAACCAGTAGCGGTTGGTGCGCGGCATCCACTGCACCCCGTCGCGCCGCTCCACCACGCGCCCCGTGGCCACCTCGCGCACTTCGGTGAGCGTCTGTGTGTCGCCTCCGGGCAGTGTCTGGCGTGTACTGACAATCATCCACCGGCCGTCGGGCGAGAGCGATGCCCCGATGTAGCGGCGGGCATGCATGACATCGTCGAGGGTGTAGGGGCGCGAGCCGTAGGCCGACGGCGCCACGGCCACGGGGCATCCGTCGGCCGTTGTCACGCTGATGCGCAGCGAGTCGGCCTCAGCGTCAGCGGTGGTGAGCGCCTTCACCACCACCTCGTGGCTTGCTGGCAGCAGCTCCACGGCGCTGGCGGCCGCCGTCTCGCGCCCATCGACATAGAGTTTGAAGTGGCGCAGCCCATCGACACCGATGGTCACCTTTGTCCACGAGGGCGTGGTGATGGTGAACCCTATGAGATGCAGGGCGGCAGCCGCCGTGGCGGGCGTGTGGGGCAGGGTAGTGGTGGGGCGTGTCGGCGCGTGGGCCACGGCGTCGAGGCTGAGATGCGTGAGCAGCAGGCTGGCGGTGTCGAAGGGTTCCTGCCGGGCGTTGAGGCTGTCGAGCATGGCCGGTCGGCTTATAGGCAGCGGCCCCACGTAGCGGCCGGTGCTTACGAGCGTGTCGGCAGCGCTGGCCGTTGTGGCTGCCAGCGCGATGATGAGCAGTGAATGGCGTAGTGTCATAGCTTGAGTGTTGTGACGGATTGTTGCGCCACAAAGGTAGCTTTTATTTGCGACATTGCGGCATGTGGTGTCCGTAATTTTGGGTGTTTAAGGTTTTTTAGCCGTCATTTGTCGCCTTTCACATGCCAAAGCCGTATCTTTGCGCCGAATTATGAAACGCATTGCATTAGTCATGTTGATGGCGCTCACGCTGCCCGCCTTTGCGGCCAGTGTGCTGCGTCAGGCGCGCGAAGCGCTGAAGAAGAACCAGAACCTGGAGCAGACAGCCAAGACCCTCCTGGCCGAAGCCGCCCGCGACGGCGCCAAGCACGCCGACCGCGTGGAGTGTCTGCGCCTCGCTGCCGAGTGCAGCCGCAAGCTCCATGCCGAAGAAAACAAGAAGATGTACCTCAACCAGAAGGCCGACACGGCGCGCTTCTACTCGCACATCCTCGACATATACGTGCGCGAGCGCCAGGCCGACAGCCTCAGCCGCACGCCCGACGAGAAAGGACGTGTGCGCCCGCTCTCGCCGCGGCGTGTGCGCGATGTGCTGTTTCCCTACCGCAAGAACCTGCTTGGGGGCGGCAAGTACTTTTATCTCAAGGGGCAGTATGCCGACGCCTACCGCTATCTCGACACCTACGTGAAGTGTGCTGACATGGAGGCGTTTGCCGCCGACAGCCTCCTCCGCACCGACACCCTGATGCCCGTGGCAGCTTATCTGGCCGTCGATGCCGCACGCCTCACCGCCAACCACGACGGCGTCATCGCCCACGCACGCCTGGCACAGCGGGCCGGCCTCAAGAGCCATCTCATACAAGAGTACCTCAGCGCAGCCCTCGCGGCCAAGGGCGACTCGCTGGACGCCGACGCCGCCCTGCGCGAAGGCCTGCGTCGCTTCGCGAGCCATCCTTACTTCTTCTCCCACCTGCTCGACGCCCTGGCCGACCAGATGCGCTGGGACGATGGTCTCGCCTTTGCCGACTCCATGCTCACCGTCGATGGCTCCAACTATCTCTACTGGTACGCCCGCAGCCTCATGTTGCTCAAGCTTGAGCGCAACCGCGAGGCCATCGATGCCGCCGACTCGTGTCTCACGCGCTCGGCCGACTTCGTCGATGCCCATTATGTCAAGGGCATAGCGTCGCTCAACCTCGCCGTGATCTACACCGAGACGGCCTGCACCGACCTCACCGACCCACGCTGCAAGCGCGACAGGGAGGTCATCCGCAGCCTATACACGCTGGCCAAGCTTCCCATGG
This sequence comes from Bacteroidaceae bacterium, assembly GCA_017445145.1. Taxonomy (GTDB): domain Bacteria; phylum Bacteroidota; class Bacteroidia; order Bacteroidales; family Bacteroidaceae; genus Physcousia. The sequence continues at coordinate 6,389 of JAFSVI010000029.1, forward strand.
AGCGCGTGCGGGAGCTCTCGCCACAGGACACCGCTCGCTGGGCGGCGCCTCTCTACCGCATCTACCTCAACCTGAACATGGGTCCTGAGTTCGACGAGATGGACCGCATCGTCAACCAACACTGACGCAATGACGCACCACGCCTCACACACACTGTTGCCGATGCTGCTGGCGGCCATGCTGCTGGCGGCGTGTGGCGGCCGTGTGCCCGAGGCGCAGCACATCGACGACCTCAACGCCACGGCCCACAGCTGGCGCTACCGCAATGTCGATAGCCTCGCCCACTATGCCGCCATGGCTCTCGCCCAATGTCCCGAGGCATACCCCGAGGGTCGCGCCGAAGCCCTCAACCACCTGGCCTACGAGCGCGCACAGCGCCTGGACTTCGACAGCGCGCTGGCGCTGACCCATGCCGTCCTGGCCATCGACGGTGCTGCCACGGAGCACGCCGTGGCCGACATCATGGCCATGAAGATTGCACAGCGCACCAGCGACAACGTGGCCTTCTTCACCCACCGCACACACGCCGGGCGCATCCTCGACGGTCTGGGCGGCCGCTCACCCTCGGCCCACGCCGCCGCGCGCCTCAACTTTGCCCGTGGTGAGATGCACATCGTGGCATCGACCTATTTCTATTATGTCGAGCAGCTGGAGCGCGCACGCACGGAGATAGCCGCCGCCGAGCCTTTCTGCCAGATGCAGCTGGACACGGCCCAGTGGCTCAACTACAGCTACATGCGCGGGTCGGGCGATCTTGTCGAAGGTGCTGACGCAGCGCAAGTTACGCGCGATGAGTTTGACTATCTCTTCAAGTGCTTCACCTTCGCTAAGAACCAGGGCTACGTCTATTTCGAGGCCAACGCCCTCCAGGCCTTGGCCTCGCTGCTGGCCGACACGGCCCGTGTGGCCACGCTCCAGCGCCACAAGCCCGAGGCCCTCATCTATCTCGACATCATCTTCCCGCAACCCACATCGACGGCCATGGCCGACGAGGCCGTGGAGCTGTTCCGGCGCTATGGCGACGACTTCCAGACCTCCAACGCCCTGCGCACACGCGGCACGCTGGCAGCCGCTGGCGGCCGCTATGCCGAGGCCCTTCAGTGCTATCGCGATGCCCTGGACCTCGTCGGCGGCACACGCCTGGCGGAGTGGGAGGCCGGCATCTGGGAGAAGATGTCGGTGGCGCTCGCCGGCATTGGCGACCTCGACGCCTCTGCCGCAGCCCGCAACAACTATCTCGACCTGCGCTATCACACGCGCGAGGATGCCGAGTGGACAAGCCGCGCCGAGACACTCAGGGAGGAGAACGCGCGGCTGCGCCAGCGCATCGGTGCCACCGTGGGGCTGGCCCTGGTGCTGGCATTGGTGGTGGTGCTGTTGCGACGGTGGTGGGAGAGGCGCAGCGCCGAACGTCTGGAGCGTGCCGCCGCCGACCACCAACGCCTGCTCGCCGAGGCCGAGGCGCGCACCCACGCTCTGACCGAGGCCGAGGAGCAGCTGGAGGAAGAGCGTCAGGCCACCGTGCTGCGCATCCAGCGCTACAAACGCCAGAACATGGTGCAGCGCGCCAAGCTCAACCTGGCGCGCGAGATCATCCCCCTGCTCGACCGCATCATACATGCTGCCCGCCGCATGCAGCGCCAGGGCAAGCCCTCCGACGATGCTCTCGACTATATCTGCGAGCTCACACAGCGCATCGACGAGAACGGACAGCTCCTCACCGACTGGATTCAGATGGAGCGCGGACGCGTGAGCCTTAACATCACCACCTTCGACCTCGAACCACTGCTCGACACGCTGCGGCGTTCGGCCTTCGCCTTCCGCCAGAAGGGCATCACGCTCGACGTGGCGCCCACCAGCCTCAGCGTGAAGGCCGACCGCGCGCTCACGCTCTTCATGCTCAACACCCTGGCCGACAACGCCCGCAAACACACACCCGAGGGGGGCCGCGTCAGCATCACCGCCACCGAGGGTGCCACGGCCGATGGACCATACGTGGAACTCGCTGTGAGCGACACCGGCACAGGCCTGAGCCCCGAGCAGCAGGAAGCCATCGTTGGCGGCCGCGCCGAGATGCGCGACGGCCACGGCTTTGGCCTGATGAACTGCCGCGGCATCGTGGAGCGCTACCGCAAGACGAGCCGCCATTTTGCCGTCGCCGCCATGGGCTTGGAGAGCCGGGTGGGGCAGGGCAGCCGCTTCTGGTTCCGCCTGCCACGCCCTGTGGCTGTCGTCGTCGCCGCGTGGGCCATGGTGACTGCCGCTGTCGCTGCCGACCCCTACGCGCTGGCCGACTCGCTCTACTATGCCAATGTCGAGGGCCGCCATGCCGACGCCATGCGCTTTGCTGCCAGCGCCATGGAGGCCGTCACGGCGTGGCACGGGCAGCTCAACCCCTCCGCTGCCAGCGACCTCCCTGCCGCCGACGCCGCTGGGCGCATGACGCTGCTCCCCACCGATGGCGAAGCCGCCGACGTGGCATGGCTCCTGCGTGGCGACACGCTCGACTATTCCCTGCTCATAGGCATACGCAACGAGGCCGCCGTGGCGGCGCTGGCCATGCGCCAGTGGGATGTCTATGCCTACAACAACCATGTCTATACGCGCCTGTACAAGCTCTACAACAAAAACACGACCCTCGAGGCCGACTGCCTACGCCTGGAGCAGGCACAGCGCGGGCAGCGCATAGCCTTGTGGTGCATGCTGGCCGTCATCATCGTAGCGATGGTCCTGGCCTATGCCTTCTGGCTCCGACCGCGCATGCTCCTGCGCCGCCAGGTCGAGGCCATGCGCCGCCAGCGCTACGACAGCGACCTCGCCGACGAGCGCCAGCGCCAGCAGCGCCAGCTCTCCGACGTGGAGCTGGCCGAGGACGAGACACGTCGCCGCCTCTATGAGGAGAACCGTCTGCACGTGCAGAACCAGATCATGGACAACTGCCTCTCCACCATCAAGCACGAGACGCTCTACTACCCCTCGCGCATACGCCACCTGGCGCAGCTCACACGCCAAAGCGCCCACGACGATGCCTCCACCCTCGACACGCTCGTGGAGACAGCCACCTACTGCCGCGAGGTGTATGCCACCTTCATCGCACAGGGCGAGCAGCAAGCGGCGCAGATGCCCATGCGCATCGCCGACGTGGAGAGCCACGGATGCCGCGTGCGCGCCGATGCCGAGATGCTCGACATGCTGCTCTCCACGCTCATGCACTTCGAGAAGGCGATGGCCACGCCCGACAACGCTGCCGCCGACGTGGCGTGTCGCCTCGACGTGGCACCGACGCCCGACGGCCGCTACATACGCTTTGCGCTCACCAACACCGCCGCGACGCTCACCGAGGCCCAGTGCCTGGAACTCTTTGCGCCCCACAGCGGCGGCTTCGACATGCTCGTGGCCAAGCAGGTCATACGCGAGACGGATGCCATGCTCGGCCATGTGGGCTGCCGCATACAGGCCGAACCCACACCAGACGGCCACGGCCACACCATCTGGTTCACCCTGCCGCAAGCACCAACCCCTAACACCACCCACCAACAGCCATGCAACCCTTCAAAGTAATCATCGTCGAGGATGTGAAACTCGAACTCAAAGGTACCGAGGAGATATTCCGCTCCGAGATACCCGAAGCCGAAATCATCGGCACGGCACAAAACGACAGCCAGCTGTGGACACTGCTACGCCAGGCTGTGCCCGACCTCGTGCTGCTGGACCTTGGTCTCGGCGGCTCCACGACAATAGGCGTGGAGATATGCCGCCAGCTCCGCGCCAAATACAGCGGCATCAAGGTGCTGATATTCACGGGCGAGATTCTCAACGAACGCTTGTGGGTGGAGGCGCTGCAGGCTGGTGCCGACGGCATCATCCTCAAGACCGGCGAGCTGCTCACCCGCAACGATGTGCGCCTCGTCATGGATGGCCGGCGCCTGGTGTTCAACGAACCCATACTGGAGAAAATCGTGGAGCGCTTCAGGAAAAGCGTGGCTGCCGAGACACGACGCAACGACGCCATCATCGACTATGACATCGACGAGTACGACGAACGCTTCCTGCGACACCTCGCGCTAGGCTATACCAAGGAGATGATAGCGTCGCTGCGCCAGATGCCATTCGGGGTGAAGAGCCTCGAAAAGCGACAGGCCGACCTCATCAGCCGCCTCTTCAGCGAGAAGGAGCGCAGCGGCGTCAATGCCACACGCCTCGTGGTGAGGGCCCTGCAGCTCCACATCCTGGACCTCGAACACCTCGAAGCCGACAACGACTAACACGCCCCACACCACCATGAACATCAACGAACTGAACCCCGCACAGCGCGAGGCGGTGCTCTACACCGACGGCCCCTCGCTCGTGATTGCCGGTGCCGGCTCGGGCAAGACGCGCGTGCTGACATACAAGATTGCCCACCTGCTGGAGCAGGGCATGCAGCCTTGGAACATACTCGCTCTCACCTTCACCAACAAAGCCGCCGAGGAGATGAAAAACCGCATCGCGCGGCAGGTAGGCACGGAGAAGGCACAGCGCCTGTGGATGGGCACCTTCCACAGCATCTTCGCACGCATATTGCGCATCGAGCACGAGGTGCTGGGCTTCTCGTCGAACTTCACCATCTACGACGCTGCCGACAGCAAGAGCCTCATCAAGACCATCATACGCGAGATGGGCCTCGACGACAAGAAATACAAACCTTCCACCGTGGCAGCACATATCTCAGCAGCCAAGAACCGCCTCGTCTCGCCCGAGGCTTATCTCCACGACATCGGATGCCTGCGCGCGGACCAGGCTGCCAACATCCCCGAGACGGGCAATATCTTTGCGCGCTATGCCATGCGCTGCCGCCAGGCCGATGCCATGGACTTCGACGACCTGCTCGTGTTCACACACACGCTCTTCAGCCAGCATCCCGATGTGAGGCGCAGGTACGAGGAGCGTTTCCAGTTCATCCTCGTCGATGAGTACCAGGACACCAACTTCGCACAACACGCCATCGTGTGGCAGCTGGCCGAGCACAACCAGCGGCTCTGCGTCGTGGGCGACGACGCACAGAGCATCTATAGCTTCCGCGGCGCCAACATCGACAACATACTCTCCTTCGAGAAGCTATACAAGGGCGCACGCCTCTTCAAGCTCGAGCAGAACTACCGCTCCACGCAGAACATCGTCGGGGCTGCCAACAGCCTCATACGCCACAACAAAGGCCAGATACCCAAGGAGGTGTTCTCCGAGAAACCACAGGGCCAACCCGTACACATCCACGGCTTCTACAGCGACCTCGAGGAGGCCGCCGGGGTGACCAAGCGCATCACAAACCTCAACCGCTACGACCACATTCCTTGGGATCAGATAGCCATTCTCTACCGCACCAACGCTCAAAGCCGCACCTTCGAGGATGCGCTGCGCAAGCAGAGCGTGCCATATCGCGTGTATGGCGGACTGTCGTTCTACCAGCGCAAGGAAATCAAGGACATGATAGCTTATTTCCGCCTCGCCGTGAACCCCAACGACGAGGAGGCACTGCGCCGCGTCATCAACTACCCGGCGCGGGGCATAGGGCAGACCACCGTGCAGCGCATCAGCCAGGCGGCGGCCGACGCCGGCGTGGGGCCGTGGCAAGTCATTGCCAATGCCGAGGCCTATGATGCCGGCATCTCACGCACCACAGCGGCCAAGCTCGCCGCCTTTGCCGACCTCATCACGGGCTTCAGCGCCGACATCGCCGCCACCGATGCCGCCACACTCGGCAAGCGCATAGCCAACGAGAGTGGGGTAGTGAAGGACATCTTCCGGGGGCGCGACCCGGAGGACATCTCGCGGCAGGAGAACCTGCAGGAGTTGCTCGACGGCATGCAGCAATTTGTCGATGAGCGCCGCGAGGAAGAGGGTAGCGAGCGCGTGCTAATGACCCACTACCTGCAGGAAATATCCCTCGTCAGCGACCTCGACGAGAGCGCCGACGACAGCGAACAGAAGGTGTCGCTCATGACAGTTCACTCGGCCAAGGGGCTGGAATTTCAGGTCGTGTTCATCGTGGGTATGGAGGAAAACCTGTTCCCAAACCAGATGGCGGCCACATCGCCCCGCGAGCTTGAAGAGGAGCGACGCCTGTTCTACGTGGCCATCACGCGCGCCGAGGAACAGTGTTACCTAAGCTTTGCCATGAATCGCTATCGCTATGGCAAACAAGAGTTTAGCACACCAAGCAGCTTCCTCAGCGACTTGGACCAACGATTTGTTGACATGCAGCGCGAAGGTGGCGGCAAAGCTGCCAAGCCTGCCACGCGAACGCCATGGGAGGCGCGCCGCTCGCGATTTGCACAGCCCGACGACGATGACCTTTTCCCACAGCGCGAACCCGCCGCGCCCGCTTATCACGCACCCAGTAGCTCCGGACAGCGTGGCACATTCCACGCCGCTACGCAAAGGGCCACTGGAGCGGATGCGGCATCGGCTGGCGCCACAAGTTCGTGGCGCCGCGTCTTCGACAGCGGCAAAGTCGCGGCCACACCAGGTGGGCAGGCGGTGGAATCAACCTTGACGGCACAGGGACAGCTGCGCATAGGCTCACGCATAGAGCATGCACGCTTCGGCCAAGGCACCGTGACGGCCCTCGCCGGACAAGGGGTCGATGCCAAAGCCACCGTGGCATTCGACAACGTGGGTGCCAAACAGCTCCTCCTGCGCTTTGCCAAGTTCACCATAATCGGCTGACAGCTACGCTCGTATCCGTAGATTGCCTAAGGCATAGACTAACTCCGTGTGGTGGATGAAGAACAGGCGTAACTCCACGCCCTCGAACGTCACGTCTGCCTTGAAATACCGGCACTTGTACTGACGGCAGGTCTTGGCACGGCGCTCGTTCATCGTCACGATTTCCTTCCCTGCATGCCTGCGTCCCATGTACTCGTATTTCCTGTTCCCG
>JAFSVI010000030.1 GCA_017445145.1 Bacteroidaceae bacterium
CCCGGCGCTTTCCCACCTGGCGACCCCGTCCCCGACAGCGTGCGCTCCATCGTGAAGGCCAATGTCAGCGCAGCCCTCAGCCGCGCCCCCAACAACGCCATCTTCGGCAGCAACAGCGTGCGCTGGCCGTTGCCCATAGGGCTATGGATCTACAACGCCACCGTAGGCAGCAACTCCCGCTTCGGGCGCTGGGTGTTCGACACCTTCGCCAAGCAACCCGTCACCATCGCTTCCGTCAATCCCGCCATGCGCACGCAGGTGGCCATGCAGACGCTGCGCGCCAACGGCTTCTTCCGCGGCCACGCGTCGGCCACCGTCTTGCCCAGTGCCAAGAACCCACGCAAGGCACGTGTGGCCTATGCCGTCACGCCCGGACCGCTCTTCCGCATCGACACCATCGAGCGGCAGCCCATCGTGCCGGTGGCCGACAGCCTCATCCGCGCCACGCTGCCGACTACGCTCATACACTCTGGCGACCCCTTCAGCGCCGACAAGCTCGACGCCGAGCGCAAGCGCATAGCCAAGACGCTGCAGAGCAGGGGCTTCTACTACTTCCGCCCGGAGCACATCAGCTTCCTGGCCGACACCATCCAACGCCCCGGCTACGTGAAGTTGCGCATGCGCCCGGCACCCACCATGCCGCCACGGGCGCGCAACCAGTACCGCATAGGGCGCACCACCATCACCATCTTTGCCAACAACGACTTCCAGGTCTCCGACAGCACCAACAACCCCACACGCACACTGCAGCAGCAATCCGGCCGCCGACGTGCCCAGCGCTTTTCCTCCAGGTCCGACAGCTTGCGCCGCGCACGCTCCCGCGACGCCTTCGTCATGCGGTGGTCGGGCGGCGACCAGGCTCCATTGCGCATGGGGGCCATACGCCAGTATCTCATCTATCAGCCCGGACAGCTCTACCATCAGCGCCTCCACGAGCTCATGCAGGGCTTCCTCTCGGGCATGGGCATCTTCTCCAACATACAGGTCAACTACACGCTGCGCGACACCACCGACACCTGCTCCGTGCTCGATGTCAACATCCTTGGCATACTCGACAAACCCTACGAGAGCGAGTTCCATGCCAAGGTGACAAACAAAACCAACGGCCTGCTCGGGCCGGGCATAGGGTGGGGCATGACCAAGCACAACGCCTTCCGTGGTGCCGAGAACCTCAACTTCAATATCTATGGCACCTACGAATGGCAGACGGGAGTGCAGAGCAGCAATGCCGACCGCGGGCTGCTCAACAGCTTCGAACTTGGCACCTCGCTCTCGCTCAAATACCCGCGTCTCATGCCGCGCCTGTTAGGACGCTGGGCGTTCATGGCACAGCGCCGTCAGGCGCAGCGCCAAGGCACCCCGTCATTCCGGAGCCTCGCCACCACCACCTTCAAGCTCGATGCCGACTGGATGAACCGCGCATCCTATTTCCAGATGATACGCTTCAGCGCCAGCATGGCCTACACCTACCGCCGCCGTCCGTGGTTCCAGCACGAGATCACGCCGCTGCGCCTCGACTACAACATGCTCGTCAACAGCTCAGAGCGCTTCGACAGCATCGTGGCCAGCAACCAGGCCCTCTACGTGTCCATGCGCAACCAGCTCGTCCCCTCCATAGCCTACACCATGACATGGACCCCGCGGCCGCGAGGCGGCCACACGCGTTCGCTCATCCTCTCCTTCAAGGAAGCCGGCCACATCGTCAATGGCATCTATGCCCTCGCCGGACAGGGTCGCAAGACGCGCGACAAGAAACTCCTTGGGGTGCCCTTCGCGCAGTTCCTCAAACTCACTGCCGAATGGCGCGGCTCCTGGGCCATCACCGACCGCTCCACCATCGCCACGCGCGCCATGGCCGGTGCCGTGTGGAGCTATGGCAACTCCACCATGGCACCCTACGCCGACCTCTTCAGCGTGGGCGGTGCTAATAGCATACGCGCCTTCGGCGTGCGCACCATAGGCCCCGGCAGCTACCACCCTTCAGCATCGGGTTGGAGCTATGTCGATCAGGTGGGCAACATTAAACTCGAAGCCAATGCCGAGTGGCGTGTGAAAATAATAGGAGGCCTCGAAGCGGCCGTATTCCTCGATGCCGGCAACGTATGGCTCATGAAGCCCGATGCCCAGCGGCCCGGGGCATCCATCGACGCTTCCACCTTCTTCCGCGAGATAGCCCTCGGCACCGGACTCGGCATTCGCTACGACCTCGACTTCATCGTCCTCCGCTTCGATGTCGGCATGGGCCTCCATGCGCCCTACGACACGGGCCGCTCGGGCTACTACAACCTGCCTCGCTTTGGCGACTCCCTTGGCTACCACATCGCTGTGGGCTATCCCTTCTGACATGCCGTCAGGCACATTATGCTCATTGCCCAAACCGTTGCTGCGGAGGCCTATTCCCAGTCGAACTCCCATGCGCCGCCGTTGTCGCTCTTGGCGCGGTTGTCGTCGGCTGTGTCGTCGGCTTCGCTACTGATGGTGATGCCTGTTTGTGGCGAGCCGCCGCTGAAGGCCAGCATGATGTGAGATGCCAAGTTGTGGCTGGTGGTGATGGGTGATGTATATGTTTGTTTCATGTCATGTCCCTGCTATCGTGTTCAACGCTATCTGACCGTGGCACCCGCCACGGCCACCTTGCGCCCACCGCTCACGTAAAGCCCTGGCTTCACGGCGCGGGCCACGCGCTGGCCGCTGAGGGTGAATATGTGTGGCGTGGCACTGCCGCCGGGAGTGGCGTCGCTGCGTTGCCAAGCCCCGTCGAGCCCCACGGTGGTGTCTCCAGAGTGTATGGCGAAGGTGAGCGCCTTCACGTCGGTGGCGGCATCGGCAGGCGTGAATGCAAAATATGCCCGGCATGCCTTGAGCGTGCGGTCCACAGCGGTGTGGGTCAGTGTGCCCGCGGCGGTGAGGTAGTAGATGCCCTCGTCGGCAGCGGTGATGCCAAAAGTGTCGTAGTAGCCGATGAAGCGTACATGGCCGTCGGCGGCGCTGATGGCCGTGGGTGTCGTGGCGCTTATGCTGACGCCCTCGAACGTGGGGTTCACGATGTCGTCGCCGCCTGTCCAGCGTATGATGTATGGCACTCCGGCTGTGAGGCGTTCCACCTTGTCGCCAAAGACCATGTCCACGTGTGTGCCGGTCATGGTGGCTGTGGCCAGCGTCCGGGCCTCCACGCCGTCGCCGCCGAGGCAGCTCGCGTTGAGCGTAACGTCGAAGGGCAGGCAGAGTGTGTTCCACGAGCCGTCCTTGTATAGCGTGCGCCCTGTGAGGACTGCGTTGGTGTTGAGGCCCGCGGCAGCGGCAACCATGTGTGTGTTGTCGGCGGCATCGTTGTCCAAGGCGATGTCCATGGTCGTCGGGTCGCCTGGCACGGTGTATGCGAATGTCACCACGACGGGGTGGTGGTCGCCAAGCGGGGTGGTGTCGTCGGTGCCGTCCACGTTGCCGTAGGTGTAGTCCTGCTCGATGGCGAACGTCTGTGGCGTGAGCTGCATGGTGTTGGCCGCCGTGGGGTTGACGTAGATGATTTTATCCACAATCTCGTAGTTGGCGTAGGCCGTGGGGTCGGAGGCGTCGGTGAGGTCGGCCATGTCGGTGGTCGGGCAGATGCCGTTGCGGAAGAACTCCACCCACACGTCATGTGCCGTGAGGCCTGAGCCGAGGCGTTGCATGAAGTTGGCGGCGATGTCCTCGCGTGTCCAGCGGCTGTTGGTGTCGCCGATGATGAGCTTGGGGCGCGTGGCATCGGCGGCGTTGATGGCGTCGGCCAGCTGCCGCCATTGAGCCTCGCGCGACCAGGTGGCATCGGTGTCGCCGGCATCCATGTGGAGGATATATACATCCACCGTGCCGCCGCCCACGCTCATGTCGTAGTGGCGGAAGCCTTTCTTCACGTATTGGTTTCCCTCTGTCTCGGCCATCGTCTCCCACTGTGTCCAGCTCTCATTGCTGATGCCCACGGCGTCGCGGAGCCAGATGAGGTTCAAGCCGTCGGTGTCGAAGCGGAATTTGCCCTGTATGATTTGTGACCACGGCAGGTCGCCCACACTGAGCGTGGCGCGCACGGTGCCGCAGTCGTAGCGGTCGGTGAGCGACTCCATGAGCGAGCCGTTGTAGTTGAAGTCTTCGCTGCAACCTATGATGTCATAGCTCTTGGAGGCCAGGTAGCGGCTGATTTTCTTCGTGCCGTCGGCGCCTGGGCCGTCGGGGTTCAGGTCAACGGTGGCGATGGTGTTGGGCAGCCCATCGACGTTGAGGGCCGTGGCGGTGAAGCTACCCTGCACGAATGTGCGCTCTGCCACGACGCGCAGTGTGGCATCGGTGCGCGTGGTGCGGAAGTAGGCCCGTCCGCCGGGCAGTGTCATGCGGTATGTGGCAGCGGTAGTGGCGCCGGTGCCGGGCGTCGTGGTGCCATCGGTGGCAACCACCAAGCCTTCTATGTTGCCCACGAGGCGGTATTCGCTATGGCATGGTAGGTCACAGTAGTACCATTGCCCGGGAGCCAGGTGCGTGCGTCCGCCATGGGGCAGCGGGGCGGCGACGGCGTCGAGCGTGAGGCTGCTGAGTGTGAGGCGCACGTCGTCGAGCTTGAAGAACGTCTGCGTCTCGCCATCGTGGCCGCTCACCCACCACTGCCCCGTGGCCTGGGCGCTGATGTTCAGGGGCTGCCCGGTGCCGAGGGTGACGCGCACGGAGGTACGGATGCCCGTGGCGTCGCCCTGGCCGCTGACGGTGGCCACGATGCCGTTGGCGCCGAAGGTGGCCGTGCGCCCCTGCCACGTGGCCACCACGCCAGAGAGTTCATACGTGCCGGCTGGCAGCCCCGTCACCGTTTGGCTGGCGCCCAGCGTGGGTGCCCACCACTGGTATGCGTTGAGCAGGTACGAGCCTGCCTTGTTCGTCATGCCATAGTCGCTGCGCACGGCAAATTCGTTATTGCCGCTCTCGCGGCCGGTGAGCGTCCAGCCCCTCTCGTCGCCGCTTTCGAAGGATGGGTTGACGATGCTGCCGGTGAAGTCCCGCTGCGTGGCGGCAGAGAGAACGTCGCTGCGCAGTGCCATGAGGCGCGCATGGCTGATGGCGAAGAGGCGATAGCGTCCAGCCTCGTCGCCCGCCTCGTTGCGGCGGTTGAGGGCTATAGCTTCGCCGGCGGCCACGCTGCGGTTCCACGGCCCGAGGTAGCCACACGCCCAGTTGCCGGATCTGATGGGGTACTTGCCGCTCTCAAAGAGCCAGTAGCCGTCAGCGCGTGTGGCCGTGAGGCGGCACCATTCCGACATCTCCGGCTCGGTATATGTGAGCACATACATGTAGCCCGCGTTGTCGTGCGTCTGGAACAGGCTGCTGTTATACACCATGTTGCGCAACCCTACATACTGGCCGTCGCGCTCGAGAGTGAAGAAATTGGAGAGGTCGCCTACGGGATCCTCCGTCACAAGGCGGTAGCGCAGGGCCTTGGTGTCCTCGCCGGCCCATGCTGGCTTGGCCTCGTAGGCTCCCACACCCACGATGAGCGTGGTGGTCTCTGCCGGGCATAGTATGTAGCATAGGTCGGGGTCGGCGCTGAGAGCGGTTTCGGTGGTCACTTCGGCAAAGCCGCGCGAGGGTGTGAGGTAGGTTGTGTAGTCGGCTGCTGCGGCCACCGTGGCGGCAGCCAGCATGATGTGGCAAAGGATGTTGCGTAGCATGGCGTGTGGTATGGATGATTGCGGCTGCAAAGTTAGGGCTTTCAGCGCTGAATGCCAAACATTCAAGCCTAAATATTTTGCATCCCCGCCACGTAGGCGCCATCACGGCAGCACGAAGTCAAACCTCAGACCGCCACCTTCAGCCGCACAGACGCTGATGGAGCCGCCGTGGAGCACCACGGCGTTTTTCACAATCGCCAGCCCCAAACCTGTGCCGCCGAGGTCGCGGCTGCGGCTTTTGTCAACGCGGTAGAACCGCTCGAAGAGGCGTGGCAAATGCTCGGGCGCCACCCCGGCGCCGTTGTCGGCAAAGGTGAAGTGCCATCCGTCGGCACCGTGTGTGGCCGATAGCTCTATGGTGGTGTGCTGCCCGGCATGGTTGATGGCGTTGTCCGTGAGGTTGTGGAAGATGCTGTAGAGCATCTGCCAGTTGCCCCGCAGGGCTATGCCCGGTGGCAGGCAGTTGCTGAATGTCATCTGCCGTGCTGCCAGGCGGGGGCGCGCCTCCTCGACGATGTCGGCCACCATGGGCGAGAGTTCCACACGCTCGCGGCGCAGCATCTCGGGGGCATAGTCCATCTTGTTGAGCGTGGATATGTCCTGCAGCAGCTGTGTGAGTTGCTGCGCCTGGGCGTTGGCGCGGCTAATGAATTTGTGGCGCGTGGCATCGTCCATGTCTGGCGAGCGCAGTATGGTGTCGGTGTAACCGAGGATGCAGGCAACGGGCGTCTTCAGCTCATGGGCTATATTCTGCGTCAGCTCGCGGCGCAGCTCGCTCTGGCGTTGCTGCTGCTCGCGGCTGATGCGCTCGTCCATGCGGCGTGCGTAGCCATGTAGCAGCCACGCCAGCCCGGTCATGGCGGCGATGGAGAAGAGGAGCAGGTGCCAGTCGCTGGCCTCGTGGAAGGGCTTGACGAAACGGCGGTCATAGTCCTCGAACAGGATGAAGATGCCAGCATATACGGCGAACACGACCATGATGCTGGCATACATCTTGCGGCCTTCGGTGAGCTTCTTCATGCCTCTGTCTTTTTCGCGAAGAGGTAACCAAAGCCTTGGCGGGTGACGACATGCGCACTGTAGCGGCCTATTTTCTTGCGAAGACGCGCTATGTTCACATCCACGGCGCGGTCTGTGACGATGACATCCGGCGGCCACACAGCGTCGAGGAGCTGCTGGCGCGAGAACACCTGCCCGGGGTGCGACAGCAGCAGGTTGAGAAGCCCGAACTCGGTCCTCGTCAGCTGCACCTCTCCGCCATCGACAAGACAGCATTTGCTGTCGAAGTCCAGCTGCAGCGTCCCAAAGGTCAAGAGGTGCTCCGCATCGTGACCCGCACGGTCGAGCACGGCCTTCACCCTGGCCAGCAGCTCACGCACGGAGAAGGGCTTTCTGACATAGTCGTCGGCGCCGAGGCTAAAGCCGCGCAAGGTGTCCTCTTCGCTATCCTTGGCCGTGAGGAAGATGATGGGCATGCGGGCCGTCGGTGTGTCGGCGCGCAGGCGTTCGGCCAGCTCGAACCCCGACATGCCAGGCATCATCACGTCGAGCAGCGCGAGGTCGGCCGTCGCTGCGTGGCCGAGTGCTTCCTCAGCCGATGTCACTGCCACCGTCTCATATCCCTCGGCATCGAGGTTGTAGGTGAGGATTTCGCATAGGTCGCGTTCGTCATCGACGACCAATATTCTTTTCTTTTCCATGATTGCGGCGGCAAAGATAAGCATTATTTTCCTAATCTGGCCTCAACGACGTTGACAATATAATCTCCGAGCTTCTCACATTCGCTCACCATGTCGATGTACATGGTCCCGACGGCATAGTCGTACTCATGCTCGTTGATGGCGCGGACATTGTCGGTTTTCAGCTGTTGGCGCAGTTGGTTGATGTCGTTTTCCAGACGGTAGGTGTCGCGGATGTCGTGGTCGCGGCCGTGGCCCGTCATCACGTTGTTCATCTGTGTCAGTGCGTTGTCGGTGAGGTACATCATGGCGTGAAGCTTCTCGGTGACGGCCGCGGGGAAGGCAAGCCCCGCCTCGCGGCGACGGTGGAGTGCGCGCGCCAGGTTGTAGCACGCATCGCCTATCGACTCCAGTTCGCTGAGTTCGCGCAGCATCTGCCTCACCTTCGTCTTTGTGACATCGCTCAGGTGGTTGTTGCTGACCTGCTCTAAGTAGCGCGCTATCTCGATCTCGGTCTTGTCGGCGGTGTCCTCCTGCTGCTCCACCGTGTCCCAGAAACGCTCAAACATGGCGTCGTCCTTCTCGTCGAGCATTTCCATCACCACGCCAAACATCTGCTGCACGCGCAAGGCGAAATGTGCTGTCTCCTTCTGCGCCTGGAGCACCGCTATTTCCGGCGTCTGAATGATGTTGGCCTGGATGTATTGCAGCTTGAACGTTGCCTCGTGGACACCCTCCTTCTCGGGTAGCAGCCAGCACACAACGCGCTCCATCTGCGGGATGAGGCCGATGAGCAGCGCCGTGTTGGCAACGTTGAAGCAGGTGTGGAACGTGGCCAGCACAACAGGCAGACGCTCGGCGTTGCCGCTGCCGGCAACGTCGTAGCCCACGAGGCCGCACACCATATCTACAAAGGGATAGAACACTGCCAGCACCCACATCACGCCAAAGATATTGAACACCAGATGTGCCAGCGCAGCCCGCCGTGCCTGGATGTTGGCTCCCAGCGCAGCCAGGTTGGCAGTGGCCGTGGTGCCTATGTTCTCGCCCATGACGAGGGCTATGCCTAAATGGATAGGCAACACGCCGGTGGAACACAGCAGGATGGTGATGGCCATGACGGCTGCCGACGACTGCACCACGCACGTGATGACGGTGCCCATGGCGAGGAAGGAGAGAATAGTCCAGTAGCTGCCCGTGTCGAACGAGGCGAAGAAAGCCACCACCGCCTCGTTGTGCTCCAGGTCCATGGCCTTGCCCGTGGTGCTGAGCATGACGAGTGAGAGGAAGATGAATGCGATGCCAAAGAGGAAGTCGCCCACGAAGCGCCGCTCCTTCTTGTAGATGAGCGCTATGCCCACGGCAAAGGCGGGATATACCACGTTGGTGAGGTCCACGTTGTAGCCCAGCGACATAATCCACGCCGTCAGCGTCGTGCCTATGTTGGCACCCATGATGACGGATATGGCCTGCGCCAGAGTGAGCAGGCCTGCAGAGACAAAGGAGACGGTCATCACCGTCGTGGCCGACGACGACTGCACGGCGCAGGTCACGAAGGCTCCGGTGAGCATTCCCGTCAGTCGGTTGGTGGTCATGCGCGAGAGGATGTGGCGCAGCTGCGGGCCGGCCATTTTCTGCAGTGCGTCGCTCATCATGCGCATGCCGTAGATGAGCAGCCCCAGGGCTCCAAGCAGCTTGAACCCTGCCATAACATAGTCTTGTGTTGTTTCCATCTTGTTAGCGTAACCCAGCGGAAAGGCGCGGGACACAGCGGCTGCAAAAGTATGGCGAATCCCACATACTGCCAAGCAAGATGTGTTACGATGTGGTTACGAAACACGATTGTAACACCTCAGCGCACCCCGCTGCCGCCACCGCCGCTGTGGCCACCGCCGCCACGGTAGCTCGACGAGCCACCGCCGCCGGAGCTGCGCGATGAGCCGCCGGAGCCGCCGGATGATGAGGAGTCGTAGTCACGCACCAGGCCCAGCGCGTCGTAGTAGTGCTTGCGTGAGATGTTGATGGAATCGTCCAGAGCATTGGCAAACGACGTCACGGCCTCCTGCACGGGGCGTGCCAGGTAGCGCTGCGTGATGTCGTCGAGGCTGGCCAAGTCGGGGTTGATGCGCTTCAGGTCCTTGCCCACCTGCTCGGTGAGGTCGTAGAGCGCGGCAAAGACCATGAACTCCTGCCACAGCGCCACCTCCTGTATGTGGCGCTCGGGCATGAGCGTGAAGTCGCGCAGGTACTTGAAGAAGCCATACACCTCGTTGATTTCCTCCTGCGGGACGCATTTCTCGTCGGGTTCATAATGGTAGAAGCTGCTGATGAGTCTGGCATAGGGTCCCATCTGCAGCTGATGTTGCTCCGTCTTGATGTATGTGCGCAGCTCGCTGGGCTGCAGGATGTCGTCGTCGCCGGCGGCATCGTAGAGCAAGGTGTGGAGCGAGTGTATGAGTGCTGCGTCGTTAAGGGCTGTTCCCGCTTCGCTCGCATAGCGTCGCATCAGCTTTCTCTCAATGGGGGTCAGCAGGTCGCTGTATTCGTCGGTCTGCATCACCTCCTCGGATTGGCTGTAGCCGGCCGGGTCGGCAACCTCGAATGCCACCTTCTTGCTGCCTGTGGCGGTGTCGAGAATCAGCTTGAGGCGTCCGGTGTAGAGCATGCGCAGCACGAAAGCCTGGAGCAGCTCCCGTTGGCTGATGACCTGGCAGCGTGTGCCGGTGCCGAAGAGCCTGAGCGACGCCAGCACGATGAGCTGCGAGCGCACGAGCGAGCTCTTCGCCGGCGGGTCGGTGACGTATGGCAGGTCGCGCTCGCGGCGCTTGAGCTCGTCGCGGCGCCGCCGCTCGCGGCGGTGCATGGCGAGATAAGCGAGCAGCAGTACGACGGGTGAGCCGCAGCAGCACAGAAGGCCCAGCATAGTGTCGAGGATGTCCTCCGCCGTGATGTCGTCGGCGGCGGCCCGCTCCATTTTGCCGGCTCCGGTCAGCGACGCCATCTGTCCGGAGCCGTCGAGCGAGTCTTCGAGGTTGTAGTCCGAGCCTTCGAATGCCAGCTCCTTGACCTGGCTGAAGGGTTTGTCGGCACGCACCGTGGGGCTGAAAATGCCCTTGGGAAACTCCATCATCACGATGATGCCGTCGCCCTGCACTAAGGGTTCCTGGCTGTAGGCCGCCACGCCGCCGGCGGCAAACCTCACTTCGCCATGATATCCAAAGCCCCACACGCGCGCCGTCTCTGGCGTGAGGCGCAGCGTGTCGATGGGAAACTGGCGGCTGTATGTCATCACATACACCGCTCCGTAGCGTGCCGGAGGCTGCGCCGCCTCGTAGAAGCTGTGGTTGAAGCCGTCGGCCTCCTCGTAGCTCTTCACGAGGCCGTAGAGATTGTACCTGACGGTGTATTTGTGCGGCCCGCTGGACCCCACGCCCCAGCACAGCTCCCAGCTGTCGTGCCCGTCGCTTTCCCGCTTGGGGACCACCATGCCGCAGCGTCCAGCCTTGTCCTCGCGGCTGCGGTCCACATCCCACGGCTGCTCCACGACGTATTCGCGGCCGCTCTCGTCGCTCACGCCAACGAGTTCCACGCTCATATCGTCCATGTTGTGGAACGCGATGTAGCACTCCGTACCCTCATTGCCGATATCCATGACGCGTACCTCCCTGACGTATGCGTGGCCGTCGGGAAAGAGCATGACGCTGACCTTCACAGTGTCCAGCCGGTGCTGTGCGTGCAAGGTTGTGGCCGCTGTGAGCCACGCCAGCAACATGGATGTCAGGCGGTGCGGTTTCAATGTGGCGAGCGTTTGCTATGGAAGAACTTGCCCACGGCAGCCAGCGTGACCACGGCGGCCACGGCCATCGACGGCCAGTAGGGCAAGCCAAACGTGGTGGGTGAGACGAGCAGGAAGTCCACGACCACCATTGTCATGAACACTGCCGGCACGAGCGTGAGCCAATAGCACTTACGCTGCTGCGAGAGATAGACGGAGCACACCCACAGCGTCACGGCCGCCATGGCCTGTGTACCCCATGCCACAAACTGCCACACGGTGCTGAAGCCCGAGGGGTTACCAATCTGCCAGGCCAACAGGGCTATGCCAACGGCAAGCACCGGCAGACTCAGCAGCAGGCGCGAGCGCACTGAAGTCTGTTTGAGGTGCAGCGCCTCGGCCAGGATGAGGCGTGCAGTGCGGAAGGAGCTGCCGCCCGTGGTGATGGGTGCCGCCACGATGCCCAGCAGCGCGAGCACGGAGCCTATGGCGCCCAGCCATGAGGCGCAGATGATGTTGACCACCGTGGGTGCGTCGAAGTACTGGATGAGGGTGAGCGCCGTCTGTCCGTCGAAGGCAGCCACCACGTCGGGCGTGCACACCTCGCGCCAGCCGTCGTTGAAGAAGAAGTAGTTGGAGATGGTGGCCCATACCAGGGCCACGATGCCTTCGGTGATCATGGCGCCGTAGAAGATGGGGCGGCCCTGGCGCTCGCTCGTCATGCAACGCGCCATCATGGGCGACTGTGTGGCATGGAAGCCGCTCACCGCTCCGCAGGCGATGGTGACGAAGAGGGCGGGGAAGATGCTGTGCTCCAGACCGAAACGCTCGGCACCCCAGTTGTGGAGGCCATCCCACACCTCGGGCAGCACGGGGTGCTTCCACACCAGCACCGCTCCCAGCGCCACCACCATGAACAGCATGGAGATGGCGAAGATGGGGTATATGCGGCCAATGACCTTGTCTATAGGCATCAGGGTGGTGGCAACGTAGTAGGCGAAGATGATGAACACCCACATCATCTTGTCGCCCCAGATGCCGGCGAGGATGATGGCGGGGCAATAGACGAAGAAGGCGCCAACGAGCATCATCAGCATCATGGTGAACACCACCATGGCCCGGCGCGCGCCCTCGCCGAGGTAGATGCCCGTGAGCTCGGCCTGGCCACTGCCGTCGTGGCGCATGGAGAGCATGCCGCTGATATAGTCGTGGACGGCACCGGCGAAGATGCAGCCCAGCACAATCCACAGGTAGGCGGCAGGGCCGAACCACGCGCCCATGATGGCGCCGAAGATGGGTCCTGTGCCGGCGATGTTGAGGAACTGGATCATGAATATGCGCCATGGTGGCAACACGACATAGTCGATGCCGTCGGCATGACGTTGCACGGGCGTGGGGCGGTCGTCGGCGCCGAATACGCGTTCGGCCACGCGGCCGTAGAGCATGTAGCCTATGATGAGCGCTACGATGCTGATGGTGAATGAGATCATAGTGTTTCTGACTTTTGTGTCTGTTGTGTCCTACATGTTGATGTCGAGCGCCACGGGGCAGTGGTCGGAACCGAGGATGTCGGTGTGGATGCGGGCGTCGGCCACGAGGGGCATGAGCCGCTCGGAGACCAGCCAGTAGTCGATGCGCCAGCCAGCGTTCTTCTCGCGCGAGCGGAAGCGGTAGCTCCACCACGAATAGACCTCGCCCACGCCGGGGTTGAGGCGCCGCCAGGTGTCGGCAAAGCCAGCATCGAGCAGGGTGCTGAACTTGCCGCGCTCCTCGTCGGTGAAGCCGGCGTTGCGGCGGTTGGTCTTGGGGTTCTTGAGGTCTATCTCCTCGTGGGCCACGTTCATGTCGCCGCAGATGAGCACCGGCTTGCGGGCGTCGAGCCCTGCTACGTATGCGCGGAAGGCGTCGTCCCACTCCATGCGGTAATCGAGGCGCCGCAGCTCGTCCTGCGAGTTGGGGGTATATACGGTGACGACGTAGAAGGTGGGATATTCCAGCGTGATGACGCGCCCCTCGTGGTCGTGGGCGTCGATGCCCATGCCGAGGACCACGTTCTCGGGTTTGTGGCGTGTGAAGATGGCCGTGCCGGAGTAGCCGGCCTTGTCGGCGTAGTTCCAGTAGCTGTCATAGCCCTCAAAGGCCATGTCTGTCTGTCCGGCGCGGAGCTTTGTTTCCTGCAGGCAGAAGAAGTCGGCGTCGAGGTTGGCAAAGACGTCGCGGAAGCCTTTGCCGTCGCAGGCTCTGAGGCCGTTGACATTCCATGATACGAAGCGCATGATGTGTGTGGGGGGTGATGGGTGGATATCGGGGTAAAGGGTGTTGCGGTATTCCTGGGTAACGGTATTCTGTGGTGTTGCCGTATTCCAGGTTAAGCCGTGTCGTGCGGTTTTGTTCTTTGCTGCCACAGCTCGTAGCTGTTGATGATGTTCTGCCATAGCACGTAGCATCCGGCGCCAATGCTTGCCAGTGGCGAGAGATAGACGTAGGCTATCCAGATGGCGAGGCCGGTGTTCTTCTGGAACATGGCTTGCCCGCAGCATATCGTGGCTTGGCAGCGGTGGCCAATGGCGCGGCCTATGCGGAACTGCACCACGGCTGTAGCGAGGGCCGCAGCGGCGATGGCCAGCGTGAGGGCGTGTGTGGCTGTGGTGGTGACGATGTTGCGCACGGTGATGCCCGAGGTGATGGCCAGCGACACGCCCCAGAGGTAGAAGCCCAGGTCGGAGGTGCCCATGAGCCAGCGGTAGAGTGGGCGCACCCAGTGGCGCACCACGGCTCCGAGCAGCAGCGGCAGCAGCAGCACGGTGGCCAGTCGGCGCAGTATGGCCAGGAATGCCCCGAGGAAGGTGGCCCCGGCATGAGGCTCCAGCATGGGGAACACGACGGGGATGAGCAGCGCCGCCGCCAGCGACGAGAGCAGCACGAAGGTGGTCATCTGTGTGAGGTCGCCGCCGAGTTTGGCCGTCACCACCGGCGATGCCGAGGCACATGGTGCTATGATGCAGACGAGCACCGCCTCGAGGACGAGGATGGTGTTGCGGGCGCTGCCGTCGGCACCCTTGGTGGCGATGATGTAGTAGGTGAGCGCGGTGATGGCTGCCACGGCGAGCAGCTGCATGCCGATGATGGCGGCGTGCCAGCGGCGCAGGCGCATGAGGTGGAAATCGACCTTGGCAAAGGTGACGAAGAGCGTGAGGAAGATGCTCACCGGCAGCAGCGCCTCGCACAGCGGCCCGAGCACGGCCGCGGCGGATGCCAGCGCCGTCACCCGCGCGAAGAGCAGATATATCACCGTCCCCGTGGCAATGGCCACCGGCAGTGTCCAGTTCTTGATGAAGGCGATGCAGCGTCTCACTTGCTGATGCGGTTGAGGGTGACGACCTGTGTGCAGTGTGCCACCACGGCGGGTCGGTGGGTGATGAATATGAGTGTGGGCCTGACGGCGAGTGAGGCGTGGTGGTTCAGAAGGTTGCTGATGAGGTTGGCCTCGGTCTGCTGGTCGAGGGCGCTCGTGGCCTCGTCGAGGAGTAGTATGTTGCCGCGGCGCAGCAGCGCGCGGGCTACGGCGATGCGCTGTGCCTGGCCCTCGGAAAGGCCCGCGCCCCCCTCGCCGATGACGGTGTCGAGGCCGTCGGGCAGCGCCTCGACAAAGTCGGCACACGCCATGCTCAGTGCCTGGCGCAGGTCGTCGTCGGTGGCCTCGGGGTTGCCCATGAGCAGGTTCCAGCGTATGGTGCCGCTGAAGAGGCTGTTGCCCTGAGGCACATAGACGATGTTGCAGCGTGTGCGGGCGCTGACGGGTGTGGTGCGGCTGCCGTCGGCAGCATACATCACCACGCGTCCGCTGTCGGGGCGCAGCAGCGCCAGTATGAGGCGTATGAGTGTGGTCTTGCCGGCACCCGTCTCGCCGAGTATGGCTGTGCTGGAGCCTGGCGGGCAGTCGAGGTTGAGGCCGTCGAGTATGCGCCGGCTGTGGGCGTCGTAGGCGTAGCTCACGTCCTCGATGCGCACCCCGGCGCCGCCGTCGAAGCGTATGGGCGCGCCGTCGTCCTCTTGCGGCATGGCCTCGAGCTCCATGAGGCGCTCGGCGGCCGTGAAGCTCCCTATGATGGCGGGTATGAAGCGTGTCATCTCGCGGAACGGGCCTTGTATCTGCCCGCAGAGCTGCATGAAGGCCGTCATCATGCCGAAGGAGATGGCGCCCTGGTTGAGGTGGTACACGCTCCAGAGGAAGGTGAAGAGATACGCCCCTCCGAAGCCGATGTTGAGCACGAGGTTCGATGTCGAGGAGAAGAGCGTGCGCTGGCGCACTTGCTGTCGCAGCTGTGTCTGCTGCCGTGCCAGGGTGTCCGACATGGTTTCCACGCGCTCGAGCGTCTTCAGCACGAGGCGGTGCTGTATGCTCTCCTGCAGTGTCGATTGTATGAGGCTGTCGGTCTGGCGCACCTGTCGGGTGATGGCTCGCATGCGCTTGATGTAGATGCGGCTCAGCCCCACGAACACCGGCATGATGAGCACCACGGCCACAGCCAGTATGTCGTCCATGGAATAGAGGAAGAAGAAGGCCGCTATGAGCCTGACGCTCACCGCCAGCGCCTGCGGCACGGTGTCGGTCATGATGCTCACCACGGTGTTGGCGTCGCTCACCAGGCGGTTGATGACGTCGCCGCTGTGGCGCGCCTCGCGGCCGTGCCACTCGCTGCGCAGCAGGTGCTCGAAGAAGTGGCGCTGCATGCGGTTCTGCGCCTCCACGCCCAAGAGGGCGGCAATCCACCGCCCGAGGTATCCGAGCGCCATCTGTGCCACCATGATGGCAATGAGCAGCACAGCGGCGTGGGTCAGCTGTCCCTGGGTTGTCCCCGTGGCGATGTCTATGGCGCGCTTGGTGGCCCAGATGAAGGTGAAGTCCAGCCCCACGCGCACCACGCCGCTCATCATGTTGATGAACGACTGCAGCCGCACCTGCCAGAGTATGCGTCCGAACCATCGGATTATGGACGTTGTCGTTGTCATGGGCATGTGTCAGTCGCGTATGTCCTGTCCCCACATGAGTTTGGTGCGTATGGTGCGGAAGAAGCTCTGCCCCGGGCGCTTCACCACGCGTATGCTGTACGGGGCGCGCTTGATGGTGAGCACGGTGTCCTCGGAACACTTCTCGCTGCGGCCGTCGAGCGAGACGAGGAAGCGGTGGTTGCGCGAACTCACGCGCAGTGTGACCACGGCATCGTCGGTGAGCGTCACGGGGCGCACCGTCAGCGAGTGTGGCGCCACGGGCACGAGGCCCAGCGTGCGGCTCCCGGGCTGCATGATGGGTCCCCCCACGCTGAGGGCGTAGCCCGTGGAGCCGGTGGGGGTGTTGATGATGAGTCCGTCGGCCTGGTAGGTGGTGAGGTATTCGCCATTGATTTCCACGCGTATGCTCACCATGGCCGACACGTCGCGCTTGAGCACCGCCACCTCGTTCAAGGCGTAGGGGTAGCCCTCGGGCATGCCGCGGTCGTAGGTGAGCTGCAGCACACAACGCTCCTCCGTCTGGCAGCGCCCGGCCAAGAGGTCGTCGATGGCAGCGGCCAGCTCGTCGGGGGTGAAGTCGGCCAGGAAGCCTAAGCGCCCTATGTTGACGCCCAGGATGGGTATGCCCCGGCACCCCACGAGGCGCGCCGTCTCGAGGAAAGTGCCGTCGCCGCCGATGGATAGTGCCACATCGGCCTTGAAGGCATCGCCGCTGATGGCTTCCACGCCCTGCGGGATGTGTATGTGGAGGTCGTCGCTGAGGAACCTGAGGAAGGGCTCGTCGATGAGCAGCCGCGCCTCGCGCCCGTCGAGCATCGACATCACCTTCTCCACCGCCGCCGCCTTCTTGGCCTGGTAAATGTTGCCGAAAATGGCAAAGGTCATTGCGTCCAATTATATAACTTATACGTATGTGGGCGCAAAGGTAGTCATTTTCGGCCTAAGAGGGCGTATGAGCTGCCACTTTTTTGCTCGTTGCGTCACTTTTATTGCCGTTTTTACATATCTTTAAGACATTTTGCGCACTGCATGTCGGCGGAAGTAGCTATCTTTGCACTTGCTAAACCCATGTCTTACGCATTAACACCACCTTTCTATCGATGACAAGACTTAGCGTGAACATCAACAAGATTGCCACACTGCGCAACGCGCGGGGCGGCAACAACCCCGACGTGCTGCGCGTGGCGCAGGATTGCGAGCGCTTTGGCGCGCAGGGCATCACCGTGCATCCGCGCCCCGACGAGCGCCACATCCGCCGCCAGGACGTGCGCGACCTCAAGCCGCTCATCACCACGGAGTTCAACATAGAGGGCAACCCCGAACCCCAATTCGTGGACCTCGTGCTCGCCACGCGCCCCACGCAGGTCACCCTCGTGCCCGACAGCCACGAGCAGCTGACATCCAACCACGGCTGGGACACCCGTGCCAACCTGGCCTTCCTCACCGACGTGTCGGCGCGTTTCCATGAGGCCGGCATCCGCGTGAGCATCTTCATCGACGCCGACGAGCAGATGGCCGACTACGCCCGCCGCGCCGGGGCCGACCGCGTGGAGCTATACACCGAGCCTTACGCTGCCGCCTACGCCGCCGACCGCGAGACGGCCATAGCGCCTTTCGTGCGCACCGCCGAGGCCGTGCGCCAGTTAGGGTTAGGGCTAAACGCGGGCCATGACCTGAGCCTCCAGAACCTGGCCTATTTCCACGAGCGCATACCGTGGACCGACGAGGTGAGCATAGGCCACGCCCTCATCTGCGATGCCCTCTACCTGGGCCTCGAGGAGACCATCCGTCGCTATCTCGCACAGCTGCAGTAGCCCACTGATGCCGCAACGAATTATACTAATTATACGAAGCTAATTTTGCACATATCACTATGGTTTACCTCTTCTTTGCTACCGGTACCGAGGAAATCGAAGCCCTCGCCACCGTTGACATCCTTCGCCGTGCGGGCATCGATGTCCAGATAGTGTCCATCACCAACGAGCGCACCGTCACCGGCGCCCACGGCATACGTGTCGAGGCCGACACCACCATTGCCCAAGCCAACTTCGCCACGGCGCAGATGCTCATCCTGCCCGGAGGACTGCCCGGAGCCACCAACCTGGCCGACTCGGCCACGCTCATCGAGCGCCTTCGCGACCATGCCTACGTGGGGCGCCCCGTCGCCGCCATTTGTGCCGCACCGCTCGTGCTGGGCCGCCTGGGCCTGCTCGAAGGCCGCCGCGCCACCTGCTACCCGGGCTTCGAGGGCGAGTTGCGCGGTGCCACCTGCACGGGTGCCCTCGTGGAGCAGGACGGGCAGTTCATCACCGGCAAGGGCCCGGCCGCAGTGTTCGACTTTGCCTACGCCATCGTGGAGCGCCTGAAGGATGCTGCCACGGCCGACCAGCTGCGCGCCGGCATGCTGTGGACGGAAGTGCGGCCGTCATGAAGCGCCATGCCATCATCGTTGCCGGCGGCAAGGGTCTGCGCATGGGCGCCGAGATGCCCAAGCAGTTCATCACCGTGGGCCACCGGCCCGTGCTGATGCACACCCTCGAAGCCTTTGCCGCCGCCATGCCCGGCATAAATCTCGTCCTCGTCTTGCCCGAAGAGCACATACCCTTCTGGCGGGAGCTGTGCGACACCCACGGCTGCCAGCTGGCCCACACCATCGTGGCCGGCGGCAGCACGCGCTTCCACAGCGTGGCCAGCGGCCTGAAGGCCATTGCCGACACCGAGGGCCTGGTGGCCGTGCACGACGGCGTGCGCCCCTTCGTGGCCCACGAGGTCATACGCCGTACCTTCGAGGCAGCGGCCGCGAGCGGTGCGGCGCTGCCTGTGGTGCCCGTGGTGGAGACGCTGCGCGAGCTGCAAGGCTCGTCCTCCGCCACACGCGACCGCTCGCGCTACCGCCTCGTGCAGACGCCCCAGGTGTTCAGCCTCAGCCTCCTGCGCCGCGCCTACGAGCAACCCTGGCGCGACACCTTCACCGACGATGCCAGTGTGGTGGAGGCCTTGGGGCATCCCATAGCCCTCGTCGAGGGCAACCGCGAGAACATCAAGATTACCACACCCTTCGACCTCACCATAGCCAAGGCACTCCTCGCATAGACCTCACCACTCCCATAACCTATCTCCCCGGCGTGGGGCCTGCCCGCGCCAAGCTGCTTACCGACGAGCTCCACGTCTCGACGTTCGGCGACTTGCTCCATTGCTTCCCCTACAAGCACATCGACCGCACGCGCCTCTACTACATCCACGAGCTAACGGCCGATATGCCCTTCGTGCAGCTCCGGGGCGAGATCCTCAGCTACGAGGAGGAAGGCACCGGCCGCAAGCGGCGCCTCGTGGCCCACTTCACCGACGGGCGCCGTGTCATAGACCTGGTGTGGTTCCAGGCCTCGGCCTTCAAGTGGGTACGCACCACATACCCCGCCGGCAAGCGCCTCATCGCCTTCGGCCGCCCCAATGTGTTCAACGGCCACCTGAACATCCCACACCCCGACCTCGACGACGCCGACACCCTGCAGCTTGGCAAGATGGGGCTCATGCCCTACTACCACACCACCGAGCGCATGAAGCGCGGCGGCATCAACAGCCGTGCCATGGAACGCTTCACCAAGACGCTGCTGCAGAAGCTGGGCTTCGCCATCGGCGCCGCCGGAGCCACCCCGGCGGGTGAGGTGGGGCAGGGCAGCGGTGGCGGCGACAGCGCTGCTGCGGCCCTCTTCCCCGACTATCTCCCCCCGTTTCTCATCCATCGCCTGGCGCTGATGCCGCTGGCACAGTCGCTGCGCGCCATGCACTATCCCGCCACGGCCGACGAGCTGCGGCGTGCCACCTACCGCCAGAAGTTCGAGGAGCTGTTCTTCATCCAGCTCAACATACTGCGCTTCACGCGCCAGCGCCAGCTCGCGGTGAGCGGCCACGTCTTTGCCCGCGTGGGCGCTATGTTCAACACCTTCTACCACGAGCACCTGCCCTTCCAGCTCACCACGGCCCAGAAGCGTGTCATCCGCGAGATGCACGCCGACATGCGCTCGGGCCGCCAGATGAACCGCCTGCTGCAGGGCGACGTGGGTTCGGGCAAGACGCTCGTGGCGCTGATGCTCACCCTCCTGGCCATCGACAACGGCTTCCAGGCCTGTGTGATGGCGCCCACCGAGATTCTTGCCGAGCAGCACTATGCCACCTTCACCGCCATGCTCAGCGCCATGCCCGTGCGCGTGGAGCTTCTCACGGGCGCCGTGAAGGGCAAGCGCCGCAAACCCGTGATTGAAGGCACGCGCCGGGGCGAGGTCCACATCCTCATCGGCACCCACGCCGTGCTGGAGGACGCCGTGGAGTTTGCACGCCTGGGGCTGGTGGTCATCGACGAGCAGCACCGCTTCGGCGTGGCGCAGCGCGCGCGGCTGTGGGACAAGAGCCGCGGCGCGGCGGCAGGCGGCGCGGCGTCGGTGTGCTACCCCCACGTGCTGGTCATGACGGCCACGCCCATCCCGCGCACGCTGGCCATGACGCTCTATGGCGACCTCGACGTGAGCGTCATCGACGAGCTGCCGCCCGGGCGCAAACCCATAGAGACGCGCCACTACTGGCAGGAGCGTGCCGAGAGCCTCTACCGTGGCATCCGCGCCGAGGTGGCCAAGGGGCGTCAGGTGTATGTGGTCTATCCGCTTATCAGCGAGAGTGAGAAAATCGACATCCAGAACCTCGAGGCAGGCTACGAGCAGTGGTGCCGGCGCTTCCCCGACCTGCGCATCTCCAAGGTCCACGGCCGCATGAAGAGCGCCGAGAAGGATGCCGAGATGGCGCGCTTCGTCAGCGGCGAGACACAGATCCTCGTGGCCACGACGGTCATCGAGGTGGGCGTGAACGTGCCCAACGCCTCCGTCATGGTCATTCAGAATGCCGAGCGATTTGGCCTGGCACAGCTCCACCAGCTGCGCGGCCGCGTGGGGCGCGGTGCCGAGCAGAGCTACTGCATCCTTGTGACGAAGTACGAGCTGTCGCGCGAGACGCGCCAGCGCATCGACATCATGTGCCAGACCAACGACGGCTTCGAGATTGCCGAGGCCGACCTGCGCCTGCGCGGACCCGGCGACATCGAGGGCACGCAGCAGAGCGGCACCGCCTTTGACCTCCATGTGGCCAACCTGGCGCGCGACGGACAGCTCGTGCAGCTGGCGCGCGACACGGCCGCCGAGGTGCTCGATGCCGACCCCACCGGCACGTCGGCCGAGTATGCACCGCTATGGCGCCACCTTGCCGCCTTGGGCAAGGACGCCATCGACTGGAGCAACATATCGTGAGGCGGGGGTGCTAAAAAAGTGGTAGCAAGTGTTAAAAGCACACTGTATTCCGCTAAAAAACTGCACTTTTAACATCTTTTTCATGCACATTGCTTGCAGATGTCTGCGCAATACTATATATTTGCGCTCAGAAACCGCGACAACAACTCATTAACAATATTGGAACCATAAAACCCTTGACCCATGAAACCGAAACCCAAGATGCACAATCAGGAGGACTATGAACTCGACAACTATCTCAACGACGAGGACCTCCGCTACAGTGCCGACAGCAACGGCACCGTTTGGTACAGCTGAGAATCACTACCATCAACACATCCGACAAGCCCGCCACGCGCTCTGTGCGCCTGGCGGGCTTGCCTCTTTCTCAGGCTATGTGCAGGTAGTCCATGGCCACGCGCGGCTGCCAGTTGAGGATGAGTTCCTCGGGGAAGGCCGTCTCGCGCAGAAGCGGCAGGGCGTAGCCGTAGTCGCCGATGGCGCATGCGATGTGTGCGTCGGATGCCAGGATGATGGGCACATCCATCTTGCGGCACAGGCGCAGCAGCTCGAGGTTGTTCTCCCTGGCGCCGTGCATGTGGCGCACGGGCTTGAGGCTGCATGAGTTCACCTCCAGCAGCGTCTGCGTCTCTGCGGCCGCGCGCACCAGCGGTTCGAAGTCGAGGTCGGCGGTGCCGTCGGCCGGATGGCTGATGATGTGTGTCCAGGGGTTGTGTATGGCAGCGAGGAGGCCGTCGGTGTTCTGCGTGCGTGTGCCTGGCGTCCAGCACAGACGGTGCACTCCGGCTATGCGCAGGTCGCAGCATGCGAGGTGGCGCTCGTCGAGGTCGAGGCGCCCTGTGGTGTCGAGAATGTTGACCTCGGCGCCGAGAAGGAGCCTCACGCCGCACATCTGCCGCGGCACGACGTGCAGGTTGCGGAAGTAGATGGGGTCGCATGTGCCGGGTATGCTCGGGCCGTGCTCCGTCACACCGAGGATTTGTATTCCGCGCCGTGCGGCTTCCTCGGCCATCTCGTGCAGGGTGGAAAAGGCATGCCCGGAGACTATGGTGTGCGTGTGTAGGTCGATGAGAGTGGTCATAAATGTTAAAAAAAGGATGTTTTTCTGTTGTTATCTTTCGTTGTTTGGCAGAAAAGAAGTAACTTTGCGCCAATTATACTAACGCTATTATCCATGGCAGACACTAAAGACACTCACCACCACCACCATCACCACCACCATCATTCCAGTCGTCGCAAGCATTTTCTGCGCCGGGCAATGCGCGAATCCGTGCTCCTGGCGCTCACCGTGGCAGCCGCACTGTGTGTGCTGCTCGTGATGTATTGCGGCGTGAAGGACAACCCCAACCTGGTGGCGCTGCTGCGCCTGGCCCTGCCGGCCTTTTTGCTTGTCGGGGCGGTGGTGGGCTTGGGCAACTGGCTCGTGGCGCGCTACCGCTACGACCGCGACCGCAACTGAGCGGCCTTGCCGCCGCACGTGTGGCAGCTCTTTCCAGCTTGTGCTGTGCTGCGTGCTGACACGTGTGGCCGCTTTTGTCGGCTTCATGCCGCGACCCCTTGTGCCGCTTGCTCCAGGCTGGCCAGGTGTGGCGCATCGCCCACAACCCAGATGATGTCGCCTGCGTGCAGTGGCGAGCGCGGGTTGACAGCCGTCAGTGTGTCGCTGCCCTCGGCCTCCAGCCCCACCACGAGGGCGTGGTAGCGCTCGCGTATGCCGCTTTCCTGTATGTTCTTCCCGGCGAGTGCCGACTCGGCGCCCACGACGATGCGGTTGAGCTTCATCTCAGCCTCCTGAGGGGTGTCGGCCTTCTGCGACTGTGCCGCCAGCTCGTTGCCGAAGGCCGCCAGCTGCTCGTCGGAGCCAATCACCGTGAGCTGGTCGCCGGGCAGGATGCGCGTGGTGCCCGAGGGGATGTTGATGCGCTGTGTGCCGCGTATGATGGCCGCCACTTGCACGCCGTAGCGGCGCCCGAGGCTGAGTTCAGCCAGCGTGCTGCCGGCCCATGCGTTGCCGATGGGTATGGTGTAGTCCGTGAGGTGTACGTCGCGCTCTATGAGGCGTCCGGCAAACTGCGGTTTGCCGTGGTTGTCGCGTTCGTTGAGGTTGTCGGTGAAGGTGCGCTCCATGCGCCATGCCTGGCGGCTGAGGGTGCGGCTCTGCAGGATGGCGATGAGCGTGGCAGCGACGACGCTGAAGAGTACGTAGCCGTGCCACTCCACTGTCTGTGCGAGCACATATCCCACCATGGCCGCCACGATAATCACCCGCAGCAGGTGCACGGCGATGAGCGGCGCGCGGTTCACGTGGTTGCCGTGCCACAGCGCCTGGAACTCGGGGCTGATGTTGTGCTTGAGCATGATGGTGCGCAGGAAGGGCGCTAAGAGGAGAATGGTGGCAGCGGCGGTGATGAGTTCTGTCCACTGCTCCGGGAGGAAGCGCGCGAGCTGTGGCTCGGCAAAGCGCGACATGGCGATGATGATGGCCCAGCACAACACGCCGTAGATGAGCAGCGTCTGCCCCACGCCGGTGAGATAGACGCGCCACTGGCTCTGCTGGCCCGCCACGGTGGGCGCGCCGCTGGCGTATTTGTTGAGCAGGTTCTTCCAGCGCTCGGGCAGGAGGCGCTCCACGACGGCGTGGGCGGGCAGCGCCAGGCGTATCATGTAGGGCGTGGTGAAGGTGGTGAACACCGACACGGCGACGACGATGGGGTAGAGGTAGTCGCTGGTGACGCCCAGCGAGGTGCCCAGTGTGGCGAGGATGAAGGCGAACTCGCCAATCTGCGTGAGCGAGAAGCTGCACTGCATGGCCACCTTCAGCGGCTGGCCGGCGAGGAGGAAGCCCATGGTGCCGAACAGCGTCTGCCCCACCATGATGGCGGCGATGATGGCGATGATGGGTGCGGCATACTCCACGATGAGCTGCACATCCACCATCATGCCCACGGAGACGAAGAAGATGGCGCCGAAGAGGTTCTTCACGGGGGTGATGAGGTGCTCGATGCGTGGCGCCTCGAGCGTCTCGGCCAGGATGCTGCCCATGATGAAGGCTCCGAAGGCGGGCGAGAAGCCCACGGCCGATGCCACCACCACCATGCCGAAGCACAGCCCCAGCGCCACGATGAGCAGCGTCTCGTCGCCCAGCAGCGCCTTGGCCTTGCGCAGGAACAGCGGCACGAGGTATATGCCTACGACAAACCACAGCACGAGGAAGAACACGAGCTTCGAGATGCTGCCCATCATCTGCAAGCCCTCGAACTGCTGGCTCACGGCCAGCGTGGAGAGCATGACCATCATCACTATGGCCAGTATGTCCTCGATGATGAGCACGCTGAGCACCATGCCGGCGAAGCGCTGCTGCCTGAGGCCCATGTCGTCGAAGGCTTTGAAGATAATCGTCGTCGAGGACATGGCCAGCATGCCGCCGAGGAAGATGCAGTCCATCTGCCCCCAGCCGAAGAGCAGCCCCGTGCTGTAGCCTATCGACATCATGGCGAGGATGACGGCCGAGGCGGCGATGATGGGAGCCGACCCCATCTTGAGTATCTTCTTGAATGAGAATTCCAGCCCCAGTGCGAAGAGCAGGAAGATGACACCGATGTCCGACCACAGGTGGATGTGTTCGAGGTCGGTGACGCTCGGCATGTAGGGCATGTTGGGCGAGGCAAGGAAGCCTGCCACGATGTAGCCGAGCACGAGGGGTTGCTTGAGCCACTTGAAGAGCAGTGTCATGGCTCCGGCACAGATGAGGATGAGTGCCAGGTCGGCGATCATTGGTTCCATAGTGCTGTGGGGGGTGTTATGGTTGTGTGGTGTGGATGGTGAGCTGCGGGAAGGGGAAGCCGATGCCCTCGGCGTTGAAGCGGGTGTAGATGTTCTCGTTCATGGCGAAGAGCACGTCCCAATAGTCGGCATTGTTGCACCAGGCACGCGCCAGGATGTTGACGGAGCTGTCGGCCAGCTCCTGAAGATAGACCACCGGCGCGGGCACGGTGAGGATGCGCGCATCGGCCGCCATGAGGTCCATGAGCACGCGGCGCACGCGCTCCACGTCCTGTCCGTACTCCACGCTGACGGTCCAGTCCAGGCGTCGCGTGGGGTACTTGTTGTAGTTGGTGATGGTGCCGCTGCTCATGGCGCCGTTGGGCACGAAGACCTGGCGGCCGTCGGGCGTCTGCAGGATGGTGTGGAAAATCTGTATGGCGATGACGGTGCCCGCCGTGCCTTGCGCCTCGAGCCAGTCGCCCACCTTGTAGGGCTTGAGGAAGAGGATGACGATGCCTCCGGCCAGGTTCTGCAGGTTGCCGCTCAGGGCCATGCCCACGGCCACGCCGAAGGAGGCGAGCAGCGCGGCGAAGCTCGTGGTGTTCACGCCCAGCGCCCCCACCACGCTCACGATGAGCAGCACCTGCAGCACTATTCCCACGAGGCTCTCCGCGAAGGTGCGCACGGAGACTTCCACCTTGCGCCGCTCGAGGAATCGCGACAGGAGGTAGTTGAGCAGACGGATGATGTAGTGGCCCACCATGTAGAGTATGGCGGCCATGAGGATGTGCTTGCCGGCGTCGAGGCCCCAGTCTATGAGCTGGCTCATGACCTGCTCCCAGCGCACGTTGCCGCTGGCCAGCTCCTGAGCGGCGTTTTCCAGGCGGGTGCGTGCCACGCTGTCGGCTGCCGCTATGGCAGCGGCGTCGGGCGCGATGGCTTGTAGTGTGTGTAGCATTGTTGTGTGTGTTGGTTGTTGGTGTTTGCAAAAACGCTGCAAAGTTACGGCTTTATCGACACGTAGCGGACACCGGGCGCGTTAAAAAAGCGTAACGCCACCACCTCCCGACACACACCATGCCGCCGATGCCCGGGGCGTCGGCGGCAAGCAACGGACAGGCCGCTGGCGGCCACTGGCCGCTTAGTAGGTCATTACGGGTTCGAGTTCCTGTGCCTGGGCAACCATCTTGCGCACTTCCTTGAGGCTGGGCACGCGGCCCACGAGGTGGCGCTCGGCGTTGACCTCTTCGAGCTTGGGCTGGAGGTTTTCGGGCACGCGGTGGCGAAATTCCTTCACTGTATCTACGCCTGCCACCTCGAGCAGCTCGGCAAATTGCGGGCCGATGCCCTTGATGCGGAACAGGTCGGCGTGGTTGGTCCAGCGCAGGATGAGCTTCTCGCTGATGCCTGTCTGCTCGGCCAGCTCCTGGCGCCCCTTGGGTGCGGCGCAGCGTTCGAGCAGTTGCGACACTTTCTCGATGCCGGCGGCAACGAGCTTCTCGGCATAGACATCACCTACGCCCTCGATTTGAATGATTTTGTAAGCCATGATTTTAGAAGGTTAGTGAATAGAGGAAAGCGATAATCCGTCGCAAAATTACTATGTTTTGCGCAACGTTGCAAGCTTTTCAGCGTTTTTTTGTGCCAAAATGGCGAAAAAATACCCCGCAATGCCTCCCCTGGCATCACAGATAGTCGGCCAGAAGGTGCCACAACGCCATTATGTGGCACGCCGACCCCGCCAGCACGCACACGTGGAACACGGTGTGGACATACGGGCGGTTGTGGGAGAGGGCATAGACCACGGCGCCGCCGATGTAGCCCACGCCCTCGGCCAGAAGCCAGCCCACCGTGGCCGCCGACACGCAGCCCACAAACACGGGGAACACGGCCAGCACCGACAGCCCCATGAGGCAGAAGCACACGGTCTCGATGTGGCTGTGCTCGCGGAGGCCACGGAAGCTGACGACCGTGCCCACCGCCGCCGCCGTGGCCACGAAGGCCAGCAGCCCGGCGCCCCACCGCCCGGTGCAGGGCAGCGAGGGCAGCGTGAAGGCGGCATAGCTGCCCGCTATGTGCCAGTAGATGGCGGCGTGGTCGATGATGCGCAGGCGCTCGCGCACGGCGCTGCGCGTGGCGGGCCAGGCGTGATAGACCGTCGATGCGCCGTAGCTGGCGAGCATGCCGGCGGCATAGAGCGCCATGCCGATGGTGGCGGCCACGTTGCCGGCGGCGATGGTGCGCGCCAGCATCATGGCCAGCACCACGGCGCCGCCCACGGCACCCACGGCGTGGGTGGCGGCGTTCCAGTTGTCTTCGGTGCGGCTGTAGCGTATCATGGCTGTGGGTGAGTGCAAAGCCCGGGGTGCGTGTGCGCCTCGGGCTTTGTCGTGGTGTGCCCTTGCGGGCGGCATGTGTGTGGTGTGTGTGGCCGAGGTCTTAGTCCTGGTCTTTCTGGCTCTCCTCGAACTCCTTCTGCAGCTTCTGCTGCACGTCGGTGGGCACGAGCTCGTAGCTGGCAAAGCGCATGACGAAGCTGGCGCGGCCGCCGGTGATGGAACTCAGCGCTGTGGAGTAGGATGCCATCTCCTTGAGGGGCACCTTGGCGGTGAGCTTCTCGTAGCCGCTCTCCGACGTCATGCCCATGATCATGCCGCGGCGGCCCTGGATGTCGCTCATCACGTCGCCCATCTTGTCGCTGGGCACGAAGATCTCGACATCGTAGATAGGCTCGAGCAGCTTCGGGGCGGCCTCGCGGAAAGCCTGCACGAAGGCGTTGCGGCCGGCGAGCATGAACGAGAGCTCGTTGCTGTCCACCGGGTGCATCTTGCCGTCATATACTATTACGCGCACGTCGCGCGCATAGGATCCCGTGAGCGGACCCTGCTCCATCTTGGACATGACGCCCTTGAGGATGGCGGGCATGAAGCGTGCGTCGATGGCACCGCCGACGACGGAGTTGACGAACACGAGCTTGCCGCCCCACTCCAGGTCGATGACATCCTCCGACTTGGCGTTGATGCGGTACTCCTGGTTGCCGAACCGATAGACCTCGTTGATGGGCTGCCCGTCGGCGTATGGCTCGATAATCATGTGGACCTCGCCGAACTGGCCGGCGCCGCCCGACTGCTTCTTGTGGCGGTAGTCGGCGCGTGCGGCCTTGGTGATGGTCTCGCGGTAGGGGATGCGCGGCTCGTCGAACTGGATCATGATCTTGTCGTTGTTCTCCATGCGCCACTTGAGCGTGCGCAGGTGGAACTCGCCCTGGCCCTTCACCAGTATCTGGCGAAGCTCCTTCGACTGCTCAACCTGCCACGTGGGGTCTTCCTGCGACATGCGCTGCAGCACGTTCATCATCTTCTCCGTCTCGGCCTCGTTCTGGGCGCGGATGGCGCGTATGTACTTGGGCTCGGGGTACTTGATGAAGGCGAAGCGGTGCTCGCAGTCCTTGCCGTTGAGCGTGTTGCCCGTCTTCACGTCCTTGAGCTTCACCGAGCACCCTATGTCGCCGGCCACAAGCTCGCTGACCTTGGTGCGGTTGGCGCCGGCGCACACGAAGAGCTGTGCTATGCGCTCCTTGCTGCCGCGGTCGGCGTTGGTGAGGTCGTCGCCCTCATGCACCACGCCGCTCATAACCTTGAAGTACTGCACCTCGCCGATGTGGGGTTCCACGGCGGTCTTGAAGAAATAGAGGCTCGTGGGGCCGGCGGCGTCGCACGGGACCTCCTCGCCGCGCGTGTTGTGGACGGCGGGCATCTGATCGACGAAGGGCACCACGTTGCCCAGGAACTCCATGAGACGGCGCACACCCATGTCCTTGCCGGCGCACACGCAGAACACGGGGAACATGCCGCGCGAGGCCAGGCCGGCGCGGATGCCGTCGCGCATCTCGTCCTCGCTGAGCTCTTCCGTCTCGAAGAACTTCTCCATCAGCGTCTCGTCGTGCTCGGCAGCAGCCTCAACCAGGGCCTTGTGCATCTCCATGGCCTTGTCCATCTGGTCGGCCGGGATGTCCTCGATGGTGGGAGCGCCGCCCTCGGGCTTCCACGAATACTTCTTCATGAGCAACACGTCGATGACGGCGTTGAAGTCCGGGCCGGTCTTGATGGGGTACTGCACGGGCACCACCTTGGAGCCGTAGATGCCCTGCAGCTGCTCGAGCAGGTGGTCGTAGTCGAAATCCTCGTCCAGACGGTTGACGAGGAAGATGACGGGCTTCTGCATGCGCTCCGTCAGCCGGAAGTGGTTCTGCGTGGCCACCTCAACGCCGTTGGCGCCGTTGATGAGAAGTATGGTGGTGTCCGTCACGCCCATGGCCGTGAGCGCCGAGCCGGCGAAGTCGTCGCTGCCCGGGCAGTCGATGATATTTAGCTTCTTGTTGTTCCACTCCACATGGAAGGGCGTGGCAAACACGCTGTAGCCGTACTCCTGCTCCACGGGGAAGTAGTCGGAGACGGTGTTCTTCTGCGTGATGCGTCCGCGCCGCGAGATGATGCCGCTCTCGAAGAGCAGCGCTTCGGTGAGGGTGGTCTTGCCGGCACCGTCACTGCCCAGGAGGGCAATGTTCTTGATTTCTTTCGTCTGATAGGTTTTCATAGACGTGTAAGGGATTTGTAGTTATTAGTTTATGAGATTTTGTCGGAACGATGTTTAGGCCTTTGCCACCCCTTCACAGGGGCTTGAAGCTGCCAAATCGGGCGCAAGGTAGTAAAAAACTGTTGATGAAGAGGACGATGCCCCCACTTTTCTTCGCTTTTTGACCTTTTTTAACCTGCCGCGGCCCCGCAAACGCCACCAAGGCACCGCACACCACGCCCCGAGGCAGCGCCGCACCATCGCCGCGCCCCTTTGTGCAACACTCCGCGGCAAACGTCGCAACACTCCGCGGCAAGTTGCATTACTCTCCGCGGCAAGTTGCGTAACTCGCCGCGGCAAGTCACTCCTTCCCACATGCCCTTCGGGCGCACTTGCCGGGCATCGCCGGGGCTGGCGGCGGGTCTGTGGCGGTGGGTTGCCTCGCGGCTGTAAAAACATGATTGTGGATAAACATAAAAATAATGCCCCGGCGGCACAATAAAGGGTGTTGGCAAAGCGTTGTTATTATGCACACGTAAAGCAATGTAGCCTATGGAAAGACCTCTACGCATCACCCTACACCTTCAACCCGTTACCGCCGAGGAAGTGGCGCTGGCCACCGCGCTCCGCGCCGCTGGCGTCGCCAAGCCGGTATGTGCGTCGCCGAAAATGTCAACCCTCAACGCCGTGCGCGCCGCCGCGCGCGCCTTCCGACCGCTATGAACATGATTGCACCCTCGCTGCTCGCTGCCGACTTCGGCAACCTGCGCTCGGAGATGGAGTGGTTCAACCGCTCGGAGGCCGACTGGCTGCACCTCGACGTCATGGACGGCATGTTTGTGCCCAACATCTCATTCGGGTTCCCCGTGCTCGAACACGTGGCGCGCCTCACGCACAAACCCCTCGACGTGCACCTCATGGTGGTCAAGCCCGAGCGATGGGTGGCGCAGGTGCGCGACCTCGGCGCCGCCGTGATGAACGTCCACCAGGAGGCCTGTCTCCACCTGCACCGCACCGTGCAGCAGATCCACGAGGCCGGCATGAAGGCCGCCGTGACGCTCAACCCCGCCACGCCCGTGGAGACGCTCACCGACATCATCTGCGACCTCGACGTGGTCATGCTCATGACCGTGAACCCCGGCTTCGGCGCGCAGAAGTTCATACCCCACAGCCTCGACAAGGTGCGCCGCCTCAGGCGCCTCATCAGCGAGAGCGGTTCCAACGCCCTCATCGAGGTGGACGGCGGCGTCAACCGCCAGACCATAGCGCCGCTGCACGAGGCCGGCGTGGATGTCTTCGTGGCCGGCAGCGCCCTCTTCGGCAAGCCCGACCCCGTGGCCGAGGTGCTCGAACTCAAGCGTCTTGCCGCCGGGCGGTGAGCTTTCAAGCAACAACTCTCAACTATCTGACATGGTACATCCGGAACGCACAGACGCTGTGGCGCAGGCAATAAAGGCTTTGCGCCATGGTTCCGGCGCGTCATATTCGTAAACTTGCATTTCACATCCTACATCCTACTTCCTGATAGATGATATACTTCTTTCGCACACCACAGGAGAGCATTGTCGCCACGCAGGCCGACCATGCCCTGACGGCCGACGAGAAGGAGAAGCTCTGCTGGCTATATGGCGGGGCTTCGCTCGTTGAGGCCAACACCCTCGGCGGTACCTTCGTGGGGCCGCGTCGCGAGATGATCACGCCCTGGAGCACCAACGCCGTGGAGATCACACAGAACATGGGCCTGCAGGGCATACGCCGCATCGAGGAATACTTCCCCACCGACAATGCCGATGCCACCTTCGACCCCATGCTGCAACGCCGCTACGAGGGCCTCGACCAGGACATCTTCACCGTCAACATCCAGCCGGCTCCCATACGCGAGATCACCGACCTGGAGGCATACAACGAGGAGGAGGGCTTGGCCCTCTCGCCCGAGGAGATAGACTACTTGCACGGCGTGGAGCGCCAGCTGGGGCGCCGTCTGACGGACTCGGAGGTGTTTGGCTTCGCGCAAATCAACAGCGAGCACTGCCGCCACAAGATCTTTGGCGGCACCTTCGTCATCGACGGCGAGGAGCGCCCCTCAAGTCTCTTCGCCATGATCAAACGCACCACGCAGGAGAACCCCCACAACATCATATCGGCCTACAAGGACAATGTGGCATTTGCCGCCGGACCCGTCGTGGAGCAGTTTGCACCCGCCAACCACGCCACGAGCGACTTCTTCCGCGTCAAGGAGATAGAGAGCGTCATCAGCATCAAGGCCGAGACACACAACTTCCCAACGACCGTGGAACCCTTCAACGGCGCCAGCACAGGCACCGGAGGCGAGATACGCGACCGCATGGGCGGCGGCGTGGGCTCGTGGCCCATCGCCGGCACGGCGGTGTATATGACCTCGTATCCGAGATACGAGGATGCACCTACATCCCACGAGCATGCTATGGAGGCGCGCCCATGGCTCTACCAGACGCCCGAGCAAATCCTCATCAAGGCCAGCAACGGGGCCTCGGACTTCGGCAACAAGTTCGGGCAGCCGCTCATCGCCGGCTCGGTGCTCACCTTCGAGCACGAGGAGAACGGCGAGCAGTATGGCTACGACAAGGTCATCATGCTGGCCGGAGGCGTGGGCTACGGCACGCGCCGCGACTGCCTCAAAGGCACACCCGCCAAGGGCAACAAGATTGTGGTCGTGGGCGGCGACAACTACCGCATAGGCCTCGGCGGCGGTTCCGTGAGCTCCGTCGATACGGGGCGCTACAGCAGCGGCATAGAACTCAACGCCGTGCAGCGCGCCAACCCCGAGATGCAGAAGCGCGCCTACAACCTCGTGCGCTCGCTGTGTGAGGAGGATGTGAACCCCGTCGTCAGCATCCACGACCATGGCTCGGCCGGACATGTCAACTGCCTGTCGGAGCTGGTGGAGGACTGCGGCGGCCTCATCGACATGGCGCAGCTGCCCATCGGCGACCCCACGCTCTCGGCCAAGGAGATAATAGCCAACGAGAGCCAGGAGCGCATGGGGCTGCTCATACAGGAGGAGCACCTCGACCACGTGCGCGCCATTGCCGAGCGCGAGCGCGCGCCGCTCTACGTCGTGGGCGAGACCACGGGCGATGCCCACTTTGCCTTCGAGCAGGCCGACGGCGTGCGGCCCTTCGACCTCGACGTGGCCCAGATGTTCGGCCATTCGCCAAAGACCGTCATGGTCGATGAGACCGTGGAGCGCACCTATGCGGACGCAACGACGGGAATGGAAAATGCAGGATGTGAAACAGACATCTTACACTCTACATTGGCCGGCGTGCTCTCCCTCGAGGCTGTGGCATGCAAGGACTGGCTCACCAACAAGGTGGATCGCAGCGTCACCGGCAAGGTGGCGCGCCAGCAGTGCCAGGGCGAGCTGCAGCTGCCGCTCGCGGACTGCGGCGTCGTGGCCCTCGACTACCGCGGACGCCGGGGCATTGCCACCGCCATCGGCCACGCACCGCAGGCAGGCCTCGCCAACCCCGCTGCCGGCAGCGTGCTCAGCGTGGCCGAGGCGCTCACGAACATAGTATTCGCACCGCTGGCCGAGGGCCTCGACAGCGTGAGCCTCTCGGCCAACTGGATGTGGCCGTGCCGCTCGCAGAAGGGCGAGGACGCACGCCTCTACCAGGCCGTGGAGGCCCTCTCCGACTTCTGCTGCGAGCTGGGCATCAACGTGCCTACGGGCAAGGACTCGCTCTCCATGACCCAGAAATACCCCGACGGCACCAAGGTCATTGCCCCGGGCACCGTCATCGTCACCTCCGGCGGCGAGGTCATGGACGTGCGCAAGGTCGTCAGCCCCGTGCTGGCCGACGAACCCAAGTCGGCACTCTACCACATCGACTTCTCGTTCGACGAGCTGCGCCTCGGCGGCAGCGCCTACGCCCAGAGCCGCGGCTATGTGGGCAGCGACGTGCCCACGTGCACCAACGCTGAGTACTTCCGCGACGCCTTCGACGCCGTGCAGCAATGTGTGAGCCGCGGCCTCCTGCTCGCCGGCCACGACATCAGCGCCGGAGGTCTCGTCACCACGCTCCTCGAGATGTGCTTTGCCAACACACGAGGCGGCATGAAGGTGAACCTCAACGCCTTTGCCGCCGACGACATCACACGCATTCTCTTCGCCGAGAACCCCGGCGTGGTCGTGCAGGTGGCCACCAAGCACGAGGCCGAGTTCAAGGAACTCATGGAGGACGCCGGAGTGGCCTACATATATATAGGCGTGCCTGCGCGCGAGAGGCAGCTGCGCCTGCGACGCACCAAGGCCGGCGACGGCACACCCCTTGCCACCCCCTACGAGGAGACACTCGACATCGACGCACTGCGCGACATCTGGTACGCACCATCCGCACGCCTCGACACCAAGCAGAGCTTCAACGGATGCGCCGCCGAGCGAGCCGCCAACTATAAGCTCCAACCCATGCGTTGGCACATACTCCCCAGCTTCGCTGGCTCCCTCGCCTCACTCGGCCTCAACCCCGACCGCTGGAAGCAAGCCACAGCCAACCCCGCAGCTGCCTCCCCCGCAGCTGCCTCCCCCGCAGCTGCCTCCCCCGCAGCTCCCGCCGCTTCCTCCGTCGCTCCCTCCACCCTCGGTGAGTGTTCGGTTTCTGGCGGCTGTGCCGCCAGAGCTGCCGCCTCCCCTGCCGCCAGAGCTGCAGCCTCCCCTGCCGCCAGAGCTGCTGCCTCCTCCCCCGTCGCCGCCATCATCCGCGAGAAGGGCACCAACGGCGAGCGCGAGATGGCCTATTCGCTCTACCTTGCCGGCTTCGAGGTGAAGGACGTGATGATGACCGACCTCATCAGCGGCCGCGAGACGCTGGACGACGTGCAGATGATCGTGTTCTGCGGCGGCTTCTCCAACAGCGACGTCCTCGGCTCCGCCAAGGGCTGGGCCGGAGCCTTCCTCTTCAACCCCAAGGCCAAGGCCGCCCTCGACCGCTTCTACGCCCGACCCGACACCCTCTCCCTCGGCATCTGCAATGGCTGCCAGCTCATGGTGGAGCTCGGACTGCTGCAGCACGCCACCGCCACCGCCTCCGGGGCCGGCGCCGCCGCACCGTCGCCCGCCACCCCGGAGCCCCCCGCCCACTACGCGCAGATGTGCCACAACACCTCCCACAAGTTTGAGTCCGCATTCCTCGGCCTCACCATACCCCAGAACACCAGCGTCATGCTCGGCTCACTCGCCGGCGCGCAGCTCGGCATCTGGGTGGCCCACGGCGAAGGGCGCTTCCGTCTGCCGCAACCCGAGAACTGCTACAACGTCGTGGCCAAGTACAGCTACCACGGCTACCCCGCCAACCCCAACGGCTCCGACTATGACGTGGCAGGACTCTGCTCGGCCGACGGCCGCCACCTGGCCATGATGCCCCACCTGGAGCGGGCCATCTTCCCGTGGCAGTGTGCCTACTACCCCGCACAACGCGCCAAGGACGACGTCACACCATGGATGGAAGCCTTCGTCAACGCACGCCGCTGGTGTGAGGCCAACAGGTGACTCACCCCCTTATCCTGCATAGAAGATGGAACAAGCAAGAAAAGAAGAACTACGGACAGCGCTCTTCTCGCTCGCGATAGCCGCCGCCGTGTTGGGCGGGATATGGGCATACAGGAACCTGCTCATCACCATCGTCACCGTGACGGGCCCGACGGAGTACACCATACGCCGAAGGCTGCTCAACACCGACTTCACCTACACCGACCGCGAAGGTCACGAACACACCTTGTGCGCCTCTGCGCCCCACATCATCAACAACAGCGCCGCACCGCTAAGGCTCTACAAGATACCCTACTCCACGACTTCCAACTACCTCACCGGACCCAAGGAGGAGACGTTGGAAATCATAGAGCCTAACACGGCCGTGGCGGTGGATGCGGCACCCGACTACATCCTCGAGGAGCCGCCATCGTCGCTGAAGGTGAAGCGCAGCATCTTCGACGCATCGCCAACTGAATGGCGAACGGTGCTCGAAGTCTATTAGGCTCAGCTCCATACACAAGCCCCATCCCTCGGACATGGCGTCCAAAGGATGGGGCTTAATGGTTGGTGCTTGGGGAATAGGCCTACTCCCTAACCTCCACCCACTTGAACACGGCGCCGTTCTTGCGCGCCGGGTCGGCGCCGGTGTAGTCCATGGAGTATGGGCTGCCGGTGGTGGGGCTCTTGCCGATGTAGCGGTTGTTGCTCAGACCCATGAGCATGAACTCGTGCTCCAGGTAGTCCTGGAAGAGGAACACCTCGGCCTTGGCCTCGTCGGTCGTCAGGCGGACGTCGCCCGGCAGGCCCGTGCCGGAGACCCACACATAGCGCCCGTCCTCACACTGCAGCACCACGCGTCCGTGGCCGCGGTTGAGCATGCGGAAGTGGGTCTGCGCGCTGTTGTCGCGGGCGTGGGTGTCGTGCATGAGGCCGTGGGGCAGTGCCGCCATGGGCTTGCCGGTGGCAAGGTTGATGATGCGCACGGTCTTGCCCACCGGCATGTTGCCGCTGCGGTCGGCGCGGGGCTCGCCGACGGTGAAGTTGTCGAACAGCGCATAGCCGCCCTCGCGGCCGAGGCTGTTGAAGGCAAACAGGGCGTGGCGCGAACCCTGGAAGGTGATGAGCTGGTAGGAGAGCACCATCTCGCGGCCGGCGGGCACGAAGGTCTTGCCGTCGGTGCTGTAGAAGTATTGTGCGCGGTCGAGGTCGTACAGGCCCTTCATGCGCAGCCAGATGCGCGTGCCGGTGAGCTGCACGGGGATATCGACCGTGTCGTTGGTGGCCTGCTCGAACCAACGCAGCGTGTAGTCCTTCTTGGCGCCCTTCACAATACCGAGCCACGAGCACGGCACGTTGATGTTGCCCAGACCGGCCACGTCGCCCTCCTTCATGCCGCGGATGTCGAGCTCCACGGTGGCCTCGGAGATGGGGCCTGTCACGCGCTGTGTGAGGCTGTTGCGCGCCCACATCAGCTGCTCGGCGGGCATGGCGGCGAGGCGCAGTTGGCCGCCGCGCAGCGCCCACTTCCTGTCATCGGGGTTGTGGTTCCACTGCCAGATGCGGGCGAGCTGCTTGCCGTTGAAGTCGTCGCTGCGGACGTAGGGGCCATGGGGCATGATGGCTTCGGCGTCGGCGGCCTCGGCGCCCTGCTGCGTACCCGGCTTGAACCAGGTGCGCGGCGCGCGCCCGAGGTTGCCCTCGAGGCCCACCATGGGCCAGCCATCGACCCACGTCATGGGCATGAGACACACGGTGCGCCCTATGCTGTGGAAGTCCTGCATGAACAGCGCCCACCACGAGCCGTCCTTGTACTGCACGATGCCGCCCTGGTGAGCGTTGCTGCACGCCGTGGCGTTGACGTCGGGGTCGGGCAACCCAAACGGCGTGCCGTCGTGGCCGATGCGGTACTGCTCGCCGCGCGGCACCTGCGTGAGCGATGCGGCGTGGTAGCCGTAGGTCTCGTCGGCGGTGATGACGCGCGTCTCGTAGGGACCCCAG
This sequence comes from Bacteroidaceae bacterium, assembly GCA_017445145.1. Lineage (GTDB taxonomy): Bacteria > Bacteroidota > Bacteroidia > Bacteroidales > Bacteroidaceae > Physcousia. The sequence goes on from JAFSVI010000030.1 coordinate 37,299, forward strand.
ATGTTGTCGGCGCGCGAGCACAGCGTGCGGCCGTTGGGGCGGTAGTCGGTGGAGATGAGGTAGTAGCGCCCGTCGATCTTGTACATGTGGTGGCCCTCGCCCACGGCAGAGCCGTTGGGGATGATGACACGCTCGCTGCCTTCCACGGGGCCGCTCATGTCGGCTTTTAGCTCGGTGCATTTCACCTCGCCGTAGCCGTGGATGGCATATATCTTGCCGTCGTCGTCGAAGAGCACGCCAAGGTCGTAGATGTTGCCGCGCATGTTGTGGTGTGTCCACGGGCCGCGGATGTCAGTGGCCGTGTAGCACTGCAGACCCTTGCCGTTGATGTTGGAGAACACGTAGAACGTGCCGCCCGAGTAGCGTATGCACGGTGCCCAGATGCCTTGGCCGTAGATCTCCTTGTGGTTGCGCAGGGAGAACTGGTCGTCGGTGAAGTCGAAGCGGTCGAAGCAGTAGCTGACGTTCTCCCAGTTGACGAGGTCGCGCGAATGGAGGATGACCAGCCCCGGCACGCTGTGCATGGTGGTGCCGGCAAGGTAGTAGTCGTCGCCCACGCGCAGGATGTCGGGGTCGGAGAACTCATCGTAGAACAGCGGGTTGGTGAACGTGCCGTTGCCGTTGTCGGCCGTCCACGTCGTCGGGGCCTGGGCGGCGGCGCCCATGCAGGATGCCGCCGCCAGCATTAGTGTCAATAGTTGCTTTTTCATTGCTCAAGATGTTAGTAGTTGTGGCATTCTGTGGGCAAAGATAGCATATTCCTGCGAGATGGCAAACGTTGAGGCGGATTATTTGCTTTATCGCACGCAAAAAGGCACGTCAGAAGCGTACACGCGCCCCGGCGAGCACCACGATGCCCGGCTGAGGCACGTTGCCGAGGTCGTAGTATGTGGTGTTGGTGAGGTTCGTGGCCTCGGCCCACAGCTCGTAGTGGCGTGCCGTCCAGCGCAAGCGCACGTCGAGCGTGGCGTAGGGCGCGTAGGGCACCAGCTCCCCCGTGGGCTGAGTGCCGTCATATCGGATGTAGGACCCCTGGCGGTCCTGCCAACGCAGTGTCCAGGCGGCTGTGAGGCGGCTGTAGATGCGGTGCGCGAGGGTGGCCACGAGCTTGTGGCGCAGGTATTCCATGGCGTAGTTGGACTTGTAGATGGGGGTGTCATCGCGGCGGTGCTGGTGCATGTAGGTGTAGGCCAGCGATGCCGTCTGCAGGTATGCCCCGGGGGTGCCGAAGGCGGCTGCCAGGTTGGCCTTGAGTTCTGCCTGTGCGCCGATGTTGTCGAGGTCGAAGTTGGCGCTGTGGTAGATGTCGTCGGGCGTGTACATCACCCAGTCGATCATGTGGGTGCCACGGTTGTAGAAGACGCGCGCCGTGGCCTGCACGACCTCGTCGCGCCACGCGGCGCCGAGCTGCACGCAGTGGCTCTCCTCGGCACGCAGGCCGCTGTTGCCCGCGTGCGTGGGCGCCTTATAATATAAATCGGTGAAGGTGGGCAGGCGGAAGCCCTTGTTGTAGGAGGCAAACAGGCGCAGACGCGCCACGGGGCGCCAGGCCACGTCAGCGCCGGGGTAGAGGCGCAGGCCGCCGCCTAAGCTGTTCCAGTTGGCCAGCAGACCCACGGAGGCTGTCAGGCGCTCCAGCGCCACGGTGTGTTCGGCGTTCAGGGCTATGTTCGTGCGGCGGTCGTGGCGCGTGTAGCGCAGCTCCTCGCCGCCGATGGCGGGCTGTGCGGCCGCGCTGAGTAAGGGGTGTCCCAGGTTGGTGCTGTAGATGCCCTCGCCGCGCAGCTCCACGCCCGCCGCCGTGTGGCCCGCCGCCCAAGCGCCGTCCAGCGACAGGCGCGTGCCGCCGACGTCGGTGCGGTGGAAGTTCTCGCCCGTGGCGGTGCCGCGGATAAGCTCGAAGTTGTCGGTCGAGCGCGTCCAATAGACCTCGGGCCGCACGCGCACGCGCCCCGTGGTCTCGGCTCCGAGGTTCACGATGATGCGGTTGTTGCGCTCCCACTGGTCGGGGTAGGCGGCAGAGTAGAACGTGTTGGCGCCGTAGCTCTTGCGGCTCCACCCGGCTTGGAGATGGAGGGCGGCACCATCGGTCTGCCATTCGCCGCGAAGGAAGGCGTGGCCGCGGCTGAAGTCGGAGTTCGTCGTGGCGCCGTCAGAGCGTTGGTACCCGCCCGAGAGGCTCAAGCCCGCCGCCGACGTCTGGCTAACGGCCGCCGAGGACATGGCACCCGTGGCGAGGCTCACGCGCGCATCGCCGCCGAAGGTGCCGTAGCTGCCGCCGTGGGCACCGGCCTCGACCGCGAAGGCACACGGCCGCGACGCTTGTGCCTCGCCAGCGGGGTGGGGCAGGGGGGCTGCCTGCCTCGTCACGATGTTGATGGCGCCGCCAAAGGCCGAGGCACCATACACGCGCGATGCGGCGCCCTCGAGCACCTCGATGCGCTCGATGTCCGTGAGGCCGACGGGGAAGTCGGCGGCGAGATGTCCGGTGTGGGGGTTGCTGATGTTGACGCCGTTCAGGAGAATGGTGATTTGGTCGAACGTGCCGCCATCGATGCTGATGTCCGTCTGAATACCAAAGCCTCCGCGCTGACGGACATCGACGCCCGAGGCTAATTTCAAAAGGTCGTTGACGGTTTGCGCCGCCGACGCTTCAATCTCTTGTCGGCCGATGACGCCGACGATGCGGGCCGACTGCAGCTGCGTCAAGGGGGCCAGGCTGCCGGCCACGGTGACCTCGGAGAGCGAGGTGCCGCCGCCGTCGGGGCCGTCGTCGCCGCCCTCGTCGGCATTGGCTGCCGTCGTGCCGAAGGTGGTGATGCGCTTGGCATCGACCTTCTCGATACACACGCTGCCCAGCATGCCCACGGTGAGCACGCCGATGCGCACCGTGCGTCCCAGGCTGGCGAATACGGCCCAGCCGCCACGGGTGAAGTGGCGGAACGTCACCGGCTGCGGCGTGTGGGGTGTTGTTGTTTGCATAATGGTTTGAAAATAGGGGTTAACGGAGCGCGACGTTGCGCTTCCGGGGTGCAAAGGTAGCGCTTTATGGCGAAAAAAGGCTACGAAAGACAAAAAAACATGCCACGCGCAACGCGATGTTCAATCTTTTGCATATCTTTGTGGCGCAAAAGCAGCACAACACATACTATGAGAACAATGTTCATACTCCCTCTTCGCTACCCACTGGCTGCCATCGCCATGGCAACCACCATGGGGCTGACAGCCAACGCACAGACACGCTACGACTACTCCCGCCTATGCTCCGAGCGCCTCGACAGAGGAGTGGTGGCGGTGCGCACCAGCACAGACAGCGTGCTCGTCTCGTGGCGATACCTCCCCACCGACCCCTTGGCAACAACCTTCGAGGTCATGCGTGGCAGCAAGGTCATCGCGCGCCCCACTGCCAACGACCCCACCTTCATCATGGACCACAACCCCAGCAACAAGAAGGTGACATACTCCGTCCGAGCCATCTATCCCAAGGGCTCCAACCCCGCCGCCGTGCCCGCCGCCGCCGTGCCCGCCGCTTCTCCGGCGGGTCACACCGCCGCTTTTCCGGCGGGTTCCGCCCGCGGCTCCTGGACGCTCCCCGCCGCCGCACCCACGGGCTACATCGACATCCCCCTCACGCCCCCCGACTCGCTCACCGACGACCAGGGGCGCCGCGTGGGCTACGTGGCCAACGACGCCACCATGGCCGACCTCGACGGCGACGGGCGCATGGAGATAGTACTGAAGTGGGACCCCACCAACAGCCGCGACAACAGCCAGAGCGGCCTCACCTCGCCTACCATCTTCGAGGCCATCACCCTCGACGGGCGCAGCCTCTGGCGCGTCAACCTCGGGCGTAACATACGCAGCGGCGCCCATTACACCCCGTTCATCGTGGCCGACCTCGACGGCGACGGAGCAGCGGAACTCGTATGCCGCACATCCGACGGCGTCACCGACGGCACGGGGACCGTCCTCGGCGACGCCGCTGCCGACCACCGCGTCATGCCCAATGCCGACACCCACTACGGCGCGCAGCGCTATCCACGCGAGGAGTTTCGCGGACCCGATGCCAAGCGACGCCGTGGCGGCTTCATCGACCGCGGACCGGAATGGGTCACCGTGTTCGAGGGGCGCAGTGGACGCGCCATCGCCACCACCGACTACATCCCCGAGCGCGGCGAACTGAGCGCTTGGGGCGACAACTACGCCAACCGCAGCGACCGCTTCCTGGCAGCATGTGCATACCTCGACGGACAGCACCTCAGCGCCATATTCTGCCGCGGCTACTACACGCGCACCGTCGTTGCCGCCTACGACTTCGACGGCACCACGCTGCGCCCGCGCTGGACCTTCGACACCAACACGCCCGAGTGGCGCGACTATGCCGGACAGGGCAACCACAACCTGCGCATCGGCGACGTCGATGGCGACGGCTGCGACGAGATCACCTACGGCTCCATGGCCATCGACCACGACGGCACCGGCCTCTACAACACAGGCTTCGGCCACGGCGACGCCATACACCTCACCGCCTTCTTCCCACCAGCCGCCGTGCCCGCCGCTTCTCCGGCGGGTTCCGCCGCCGCTGTGCCCGCCGCCTCTCCGGCGGGTCCCACCGCCGCCGTGCCCGCCGCCTCTCCGGCGGGTTCCACCGCCGCCGTGCCCGCCGCCTCTCCGGCGGGTCCCACCGACGCCCTGCAGGTGTGGGACTGCCACGAGAACCGCCGTGACGGCAGCGACTTCCGCGACGCCGCCACGGGGCAGGTGCTCTTCCAGCTGCTCTCCAACAAGGACGTGGGCCGCTGCATGGCTGCCGACATCGACCCCACCAACCCGGGCCTCGAGATGTGGTCGTCGGCCAGCGGTGGCATCTGCAACACGAGGGGCGAGGTCATCGACAGCACCGCACGCATACCCATCAACTTCGGCATCTGGTGGGACGGAGACCTACTGCGCGAGATGCTCGACCATGAGGCCGTGAGCAAGTACCGGTGGCAACGCCCAGCGTCACCTCAACCAAGCGGCGAGGCCAATGCCGCCCCGACATCCACCTCCGGCTATGGCGGCGACACACAGGAGGGCGAGGCCGGCAAGGCCCACTACGACTTCAGCGGCTCCACATCGTGCCCACCCATCTTCCGCCTCGAAGGCACAGCCTTCAACAACGGCACCAAGAGCAACCCCTGCCTCTGCGCCGACGTCATCGGCGACTGGCGTGAGGAGGTGCTGGCGCGCACGCCCGACAGCCGCCACCTGCGTCTATACGTCTCGCCCATGCCTACCAAGTACCGCTTCCACACCTTCCTCGCTGACCCCGTCTATCGCCACAGCGTGACCATGCAGAACGTGGGCTACAACCAGCCCACAAACGTAGGCTTCTACTTCGGAGCCGAGCTTGAGGGCAGCGGACGCCTGTTCCGAGGCTGGCAGTTCTGAGCCATGCCATTGCTCTACCCTTCGCAACGAATCCCACGGCTTGTCCGAATCGCCTCCGGCCCAAGTGGCTTGCCCGAATCGCCTCCGGCCCCAATTCCCTATCACAAACCTATAATTTCGTCTATTGCTGCGGCTGCCAGCCGCACCGTATTCACCATTCATCCTTCAATCCCCTATGCGTACACCCCTTCCTCTCCTTCTCCTCCTCTCCATCCCCGTTTGTGCCACGGCAGCACCCCAGGCACTGCGCCTGACCTCGCCCGATGGGCTCACCTACGTTGACATCAGCGCTGTCGGAGGGCGTGCCACCTACGCCGCTGGCTGCCGTAAGGTGCTTCCCGCCAAGAAGAAAGCAACACCCGCCGACACCATCGACGTGCCACTGCTCGAGGCATCGCCCCTCGGCCTGAAGAGCA
>JAFSVI010000031.1 GCA_017445145.1 Bacteroidaceae bacterium
CCTCAAGGGGGAGAGCAGAATGATTTTGAGAGGGAGCCTGATCTTGAAGGTGACCACTCTCCCCCTTGAGGGGGAGCGGGGACGGGGACTGTTCTGCAATCGGTATGAACTCTGCGAAGGCCTGCAGTGGATGCACCGTGGCGCTCTCCATGAAGAAGACGGGGCGGCCGCTGTAGCGGATGAGCTGGTTCAGGATCTTCTCCTCGTAGTCATCCTCGCGGCTCTCGAAGCGGGCGAAGGAGCGCACGCCGATGATGTCGCAGTAGGAGGCCATCACGGGGATGGCTTCCAGCAGGTGCTCGCTCTTGTCGCCGTCCATGATGACGCCGCGCTCCGTCTCCAGCTTCCAGGCACCCTGGTTCACGTCGAGCACGATGACGTTCATGCCGAGGTTCATGGCTGCCTTCTGCGTGGAGAGGCGCGTGCGGAGCGAGTTGTTGAAGAAGATGAGCAGCGCGGTCTTGTTGCGGCCGAGGTGCTGCCACTGGTAGCGGTCGCGCTTCACTTCCTGCGCTTCCGCGAGGGCGACGCTCAGGTCGCCGATGTCTTGTACGTGTTGGAAGATTCTCATAATTTATCTTTTATTTGGGTAGGTCAGCACCGGCTTCGCCGTCAGGTCGGCTGTCCGTGCCGGCACCTCCTGGTCGTTTAGGAGCATGGCCTTTGGGCCTACGATGGAGAAGGGCGTAAAGTTGACGTACCCCGTGGCGACTTCCTCCTCCGTGGAGAGGGCGATGATATTGCGTTGCTGATAGGTCGTCGGGTATAAGTTCGCCATATTCACCAGCGTCTCGGTGCCATCCTGGATGTTGATGCGGTAGTAGCCCATAGGACGGATGATGTAGGCGTGGTCGTAGCCCTCGCGCCGTGCTGCTTGCAGCAGTTGCTTGCGCATCTTCTTGAGGGACTGTGTCTTGCTGCTCTCCAGGCGGATGACACCCGGACACGTCTGCACGCCCAGGCTGTTCATTCTAGCACCCGAGAAACGCAGGTTGCCTGTGGACGCCGACGTGCACAACGAGGGCACACGTCCGCAGAGCTGACCGCGGAAGAAGCCGTGGTCGATGAGCGTCACGGCCTGCATGGGCTGCCCGTTGGCGTCGGCGGTGTAGTAGCCGCGTAGCGGTTGGCCATTCCACGTGCTGAGGCTGGGGTCTTGGCGAATGGTAATCTTCTCGTCGAGGATCTTATGGTTCATCTTTGCCAGCACCTGGCGGTCAGAGAGCATAGGGTCGTGGGAGGCCATGATGGTGTTGTTCTGCACACAGGTAAAGAGCATCTTGCTCGCTTCCCCTTCCACGAGCACAGGGCCGACATAGTAGTCTTCCTCCGCTGGCTGCTGATGCAGAGCCATCCGCTCACGGATATACCGGCGCAGTTCGCGGGTGAAGCAGACGCTGTCTGTCAGCAGCTCTGCTGCCGTGCCGTATTCCTGTGAATGGGTGCTGAAGGTGTTGCTGCCGTTGGGGCGATGATAGACCTGGAACGTGAATAGGAGTTCCAACTTGTCGCCCACGGGCTGAGCCACTTGCACGCCCTCCGACGTCAGGCGATACATATCCGTCTGGTTGCCTTCGATGCGGCAGAAGCTATAGGTCAGTTCTGGAAACTCCTGTGCCACGAGGGAGAGGCGGCGGACGTAGGCCCGCAACTCGTCGAGATGCAGGTCCTCGGCCTCGGGCGAGCGCTGTACGATGCTCTTCATGGCCTTCGCGGGCAGCAGGTCGGGCAGGGCAGCCTCATCGGCGGGCAAGGTGACCTTCTCGCGCTGCCGTGTCATGCTTTCCATCACTGTGATCGCACTCTTGTAGGCCGCATCAGTAGCGAACCAGGCGGCACGACGCAGGTTGTCGTAGTCTGCGGCCATGGGGATGGCGCTGCTTATGCCGCCAAATGTTCGGTTGGCGGAGTTGTTGCGATGGTGATTGCCCACGAGCACTTCGGCCTCAAAACGTTGCAACCAGGGCGTGAGGTCATCCTCGACCATGGCGCCGAGGCGTGCTGTCAGGTTCAGGCGTCGTGACCGCTGCAGGCGGTAGTCGATAAGGAAGGGGGCCGGCTGACCTTCGATGCGCAGGCTGTCCATGGAACGCTGGAGTTCGGCGGACAGGGCACTAAAGACCCCCTCCCCGACCCCTCCCGTCAGGGAGGGGAGGGGCTGCGCGCTGTCATCCTTGGTCAAGCCGGAGGGCTCCCCTCCCTTACGGGAGGGGTTGGGGGTGGGTCTTGGTCTTGGTGCCTTCAATATCGGCATCAGCGCCCCCTTCTGCTGCCGGCGCTGTGTCTCAATCTTGGTGCAGAAGACCATGGGCGATGTGGCGCTGACGGGCACCCAGCCGCTCTCGGCACCGCAGACGCCGATGAAGGTGCTGGGGGTGTCGCCGCCGGCAGTGATATTAGAGAACATGGAGAGGGGCGTGCCGATGAGGTCCACGCCGCGGACGAGCTCATCCGGGCGGCCGTCCACATAGATGCGATAAACCTCCAGCGGATTGACTTTAAGTGAGTTGATACTATTGCCCTCGCCCGTCTGAGTGTAGCCGCCGCTGACGCTTTGGAAGAGATAGCCGTAGTCCTTGCCCTGGCGACGGGCTTCGTCGCGCAGCATCTGGCGCAGTTGGGCTTCGGTGTAGGGGCGACGAGTCTCCACGATGAGGTTGGACTGTCGCGAGACGGGGTCGCCTCCTTCAGCGGTGCGGCCGTGGCCATTGCTTTGGGGGAAGCTGTCGAGGGGCGTGCGGCTCATAAGAAATTCCTTCAATATGCCGTCCACCACATTATCTACCCTACGCGCTGGCGTGCCTTCGTCGTCGTAGCGGTAGCCGCCGTTCAGGGGCTGCTTGCCATAGTGCGTCAGCGTGGGGTCGCAATAGACCTGGAAGTCCGTGGGCAGCACCTGTTCGCCCACCATCTTGCGGAAAGTCTGGCCGCCCGATTTCATCCGATGGCCTTCCAGCCGGTGGCCGAAGATCTCGTGGAAGAAGACGCCGCTGGCGGGACCGCTCATAAGAGCAGGACCCGTGAAGGGGTCGGCCACAGGGGCTTGCATGAGGGCCACGAGGCGGTGCCCCAAGCCTTCGGCATCGCGGCGCATTGTGGCCTCATCGGGCAGGGAGTCGAGCGCGGTGGCGTAGTAGGTCTGGGTGATTGGCAGCACCATGCCGTCGTCGGTCTTTGCTTCGACGTTGATGAAGACGCGGTAGCTCACGCGGTTCTGCACGATGGCCGTTCCCTCGGTGTTGACGAGGTGCGTGCGCTGGTTCTTCATCTCCAGGGTGACAATGGCCTCCTTGAACTGGGGCCACTGGCGGAAGACGGAGCTGATGCGGCAGAGACGCGCTTCCCAGGCCGCTTGCTCGGAGGGGGAGAGGGAGGGATGAGTGAGGGGAGGCTCGTAAAAAGACCCACCCCCGACCCCTCCCGTCAGGGAGGGGAGAGGCTGCGCACTGCCATCCTCTTTCAAACTGGAGGCCTCCCCTCCCTGGCGGGAGGGGTTCTGCGGCGGCATACTGAAGCAGGGCGCCTTGTCCTCATTATCGGCCACCGAGCGCAGGCGGCTCTGCACGTTGCGATAGGCGTTGGCGACGCGGTCGTAAGTGTCGATCATGGCCAGCCAGATAGACGAGCGGATGGCGTCGGGCGAAGCATCGGTCAAAGGCAGGTTGATGGCCATGGCCCCTGACTGGTTGTTGAACTTGAAGTTGTCCAGCTCGGGCGAGCCCACACGAATCTGCGGGGTGAAGGTGCGGATGTGTTCTTGGCGCGAGGCACCGAGGTAACCGAAGGTGGCGGTGATTTGGGCGTTCCAACTCTCTTGGACGCGGAAGCTCATGAAGTAAGGCTTCAGCTCTTGCTTCTGCAACTCACTGAAGTCGGCAGTCAGTTCCTCGCGCAGGATGCTGAGGAGGGTGTCGTTCTCGGCAAAGGCCGGGCAAATGAAAAAGAATAGGGAAAGGAGCAGACCCACCCCCCTGCCCCTCCCTTGTAGGGAGGGGAGTATATACCTTTGTAAATGGGGCCTGTATGTATGTATGGGTGATACTCTATTCATGGTTAATAATCTATTCATAGTTAATAATCTATTCATAGTTAATAATCTGCCTAATAACTTGTTTATTGTTTATTCTTGTTCGGTAATTACTCCCCTCCCTCACAGGGAGGGGCAGGGGGGTGGGTCTTGGGGGGCTTTGTGTGTCTCTATGCTCGTGTCTGCCCCTCTCCCTTGATAATCCACTTATACGTAGTAATCTCTTCGAGCGCCATAGGACCGCGGGCGTGCAGCTTCTGGGTGCTGATGCCTATCTCGGCGCCGAGGCCGAACTGCGCGCCATCGGTGAAGCTGGTGGGAGCGTTCCAATAGCCGCAGGCGGCATCGACCACCGCGAGGAAGCGCTGGGCGGTCTCGGGGGTCTCGGTGACAATGCTCTCGCTATGGCCCGAGCCGTAGCGAGCGATGTGCTCCAGGGCTTCGTCCAGGCCAGAGACGGTCTTGATGGCGAGTTTATAGTCCATGAACTCGGTGCCGTAGCTCTCGGGCGTAGCAGGTTGTAGGAGTTCTGCAGGGTAGTGCCCGTCGAGTGCCGCAAAGGCTGGTGCGTCGGCATAGAGCGTGACGCGCGCTGCCATGGGAGCCACCAGTGCCGGCAGGTCTGCGAGGCGTGACTGATGAATGAGCAAGCAATCCAAAGCGTTGCACACGCTGACGCGCCTCGTCTTGGCGTTGTTCACGATAGCGCAGCCCTTGCTGAGGTCGCCGTCCTTGTCGAAGTAGGTGTTGACGACGCCGGCTCCCGTCTCGATGACAGGTACCCTGGCGTTGTCGCGCACGAAGTCAATGAGTTTGCGACCTCCGCGGGGGATGCAGAGGTCCACATAGCCCACGGCGTTCAGCAGTTCGGCCGTGGCCTCGTGGGTGGCGGGCAACAGGGTTACGACGTCCGTGTTTACGTCATGACTCTGCAGCACGTCGTGGATGAGGCCTACGGCCGCACGGTTTGAGGCGTCGGCGTCGCGTCCGCCCTTGAGGATGCAGGCATTGCCGCTCTTGAAGCAGAGCGAGAAGACGTCGAAGGTGACGTTGGGACGGGCTTCGTAGATCATGCCGATGACGCCGAAGGGGACGCTGATGCGATGCAACTGTAGGCCGTTGGGCAGCGTGCGCTCGTTGGTGATATGTCCGAGGGGCGAAGGCAAGCTGGCCACGCTGCGTATGTCTGCGGCGATGGCCTCCAGACGCTTGGGGGTCAGCTGCAGTCGGTCATAGAGCGGATTCTCGTTGGGCATCTTGGCCAGGTCCTGACTGTTGGCAGTCAAAAGCTCCGACTGACGGGCGAGGATGGCATCGGCCACCGCCGTGAGAATACGGTTGCGCTGCTCGTCGGTCATGAGTGCCAGACGTCGGCTGGCTTGCTTCACACGCTGGAAGGTTTCTGTCAGAGGCATGGGATGAATGCGGTATGGGGTGTTTGTTCGGGCTTTTGCATGAGGTCGAGGAGGATGTCGTCGCGTTCGCCGTTGGCGATGACAACGCGGATACCGGCGGCCTGCACGCGGCTGGCGGTGGTGTACTTCGAGTGCATGCCGCCACGGCCGAAGGCGCTCTTCTCCTCTTTTATATAAGTGGAGAGGTCCGTGCCGGGCGCCACCTCGCGGATGAG
>JAFSVI010000032.1 GCA_017445145.1 Bacteroidaceae bacterium
AAATGGAAGCAGTATTCTCCTACATCATCTCGCTCGGGGCATCCGTCATGATGCCTATCCTGTTCACCATCATCGGCCTGTGCATCGGGCTTAAGTTCGGCAAGGCACTGCAGAGCGGCCTCTACGTCGGTGTCGGCTTTGTGGGGCTGGGCATCGTCACGGCGCTGCTCACCACCAACTTCAACACGCCGTTGAAGAACATCTCTGACATCTACCAGCTGCAGCTCAGCATCTTCGACATGGGTTGGCCCGCCGCTGCCGCTGTGGCCTACAACACCGCCGTCGGCGCACTCATCATCCCTGTCTGCTTAGGTGTCAATGCCCTCATGGTGCTCACCAAGACTACGCGCACGGTGAACATCGACCTGTGGAACTACTGGCATTTCGCCTTCATCGGCGCCGTGGTCTATTTCGTGCAGGGCGAGAGTCTCGCTTGGGGCTACTTTGCTGCCATCGTGTGCTACATGTTCACACTCGTCATGGCCGACCTCACAGCCGAAAGCTTCCAGAAGCACTATGACCTCGACGGCATCAGCATCCCACAGCCCTTCTGCCAGAGCTTCGTTCCCTTTGCCATCGGCATCAACTGGCTCCTGGACAAGATTCCCGGTTTCTCCAAGCTCGACATCGACGCCGAGGGGCTGAAAAAGAAGTTCGGCGTGCTGGGCGAACCGCTCATTCTGGGTGTCATCGTCGGAGCGCTCATCGGCGCGTTGAGCGTGAAGGAATGGAATAGCGACGCCGCCAAGACCATCCTCTCGCTGGGCGTCATCATGGGCGCTGTGATGGAACTCATCCCGCGCATCACCAAGCTCTTCATCGACGGCCTCATGCCTATCTCGCAAAAGACCAAAGAGGTCGTGGAGAAGAAGTTCAACGGCAAGAAGGTCCACATCGGCATGTCGCCCGCACTCGTCATTGGCCATCCCACCACGCTCGTCGTGTCGCTGCTGCTCATCCCCACGGTGCTCTTCCTGGCCGTGGTGCTGCCCGGCAACCAGTTCCTGCCCTTAGCCTCGCTCGCCGGCATGTTCTACCTCTTCCCCATGGTGCTGCCCATCACCAAGAACAATGTCGTCAAGACGTTCATCATCGGTCTCGTGGCCCTCATCTTCGGCCTCTATTTTGTCACCGACATGAGCCCCGACTTCACCGCCGCTGCCAACTCCGTCTATGCCGCCACGCAGGATGCTGCCGCCAAGGTGCCCGAAGGCTTCCTCGCCGGTGCCCTCGACTTCTGCTCCTCGCTCATCGGATGGGTTATCTTCCGCGTCTGCAAGAGCCTCGAGTATGTGGGCATGGGTCTGCTCACCGGCGTGACGCTCGTCATGATGTACGTCAATCGCAAGCGAATTATTGCGGACGAAGCAGCTAATGCGCTGTAAGCAACGATTAGGAAAGTCAACAAATTTGAATCATGGTGGGTTCGACACCATTGACTCAGCAACAAATATCTTTCATCTTAACAATAGTTCTTTTATGAAGTCGTATTTATTTCTTGCAATGTGTTTCTGCTGCATGGGTGCCAACGCCCAGCAGCATGTCACCTTCCGCACCGCCTGTCACCCCGCCGACGTCAAGCACTATGACACGCAGACACTGCGCGACCGTTTCGTGATGGAGAAGGTCATGGTGGCCGACGAGATTAACCTGACCTATTCGCAGTATGACCGCTTCATCTTCGGCGGTGCCATGCCCGTCACCAAGGACCTGAAGCTGGAGAACTTCCTCGAGCTCGGCCTGGACGTGGATCCCGGCATCACAGAGAAGTACTTCCTCTACAACCGTGAACTCGGTGTCGTGAACTGCGGCCAGGGCGACGGCGTGGTCATTGTCGATGGCAAGGAGTATGCCCTGTCGCCCAAGGAGGCACTCTACATTGGCCGCGGCCACATCGCCAAGGGCAAGGATGTCAACAAGGACGTCATCTTCCGCAGCAAGGATGCCTCCAAGCCCGCCAAGTTCTACCTCAACAGCGCCACCGCCCATCAGCACTACAAGACCCAGTGGATCACCCTCGACGGCCGCAAGGGTTCGCTCAAGGCCGCTGTGTGGGGGCCGGTGGGTTCACTCGAGGAGTGCAACAACCGCACCGTCTATAAGCTCATCGTCAACGACGTGCTCGAGGAAGGCCCCTGCCAGCTGCAGCTTGGGCTGACGCAGCTCAACCCCGGAGCCGCCTGGAACACCATGCCGCCACACACCCATGGCCGCCGCATCGAGGCATACTACTACTTCAACCTGCCCGAGGATCAGACCATTGCCCACATCATGGGCGAGCCGCAGGAGAGCCGCGTCGTGTGGCTCCACAACGAGCAGGCCATCATGTCGCCCGAGTGGAGCATCCACGCCGCCGCCGGCACCTACTACTACACCTTCATCTGGGGCATGGCAGGCGAGAACCTCTACTACAACGACAAGGACAACATCCCCGTCATCGACCTGAAGTAGAGCTGCACTATGCGGGTTGGAGGCAGGCCAAAGCGCCGTCAGCCGGCGGCAGCGGCCAGAGCCTCGGCACAGCGCTCGCCGTCGATGGCGGCACTGACGATGCCCCCAGCGTAGCCCGCACCTTCGCCACAAGGATAGAGACCCTTCAGCACCACATGCTGAAGGGTTTCTGCGTCGCGCACGATGCGGCATGGCGCCGAGGTGCGTGTCTCCACGCCGATGACGGTGGCTTCGTTGGTGAGGAACCCATGGCTCTTGCGTCCGAAGATGCGGAACGCCTCCTGCAAGCGCCCGGCAATGGGCTTTGGCAACCAGAAATGTAGTGGCGAAGCCACCAGCCCCGGGGCGTAGCTGCTTGCTGGCAGGTCGGCCGAGAGGCGGCCGCCCACGAAGTCGGCCATGCGCTGTGCCGGTGCCGTCTGTCGCCGTCCGCCTTGTTGCCAAGCCATGCGCTCCAGATGTTCTTGGAAAAGCATCATGCGCAGCTCGCTGGTGGTGTCGTCGGTGAGGGGGCTGCCCATGAGTTCTGTTGTCAGGTCCTCGGGCCGCACCTCCACCACCATGCCTGAGTTGCTCCAGCGACCATTGCGCCCGCTGGGGCTCATGCCATTCACCACCACCTGCTGAGGCCCGCTCGCTGCCGGCACCACGAATCCCCCGGGACACATGCAGAAGGAGTACGCCCCGCGACCATCCACCTGCTGCACAAACGCATACTCGGCTGCTGGCAGCCAGCGCCCGCGCCCCTCGCGGCTGTGGTACTGTATCCTGTCGATGAGCTGCGACGGGTGTTCCAACCGCACACCAACGGCAATGCCCTTGGCCTCGAGGTGCCAGCCCCGTGCCGCAAAGAGCCGATACACATCGCGGGCAGAGTGGCCAGTGGCCAGGATGACCGGCCCGCGCAGCTCCACTTCATGCCCGTCAGATGCCTTGTCGTGCCCATCGTCAGCCTCTGTTGTGGTGGCGGCTGCATCACAGCCCCTCACGCACCTGCACCCTACGACGTTGTCGCCTTCCACCAGCAGCTCCGTCATCCGCGTGCGGAAGTGTACCTCGCCGCCGCAACGCACGATGGTGTTGCGCATGTTCTCGATGACGCGCGGCAAACGGTCGGTGCCGATGTGGGGGTGGGCGTCCACCAGGATATCGGTGCTCGCACCGTGCTGGCAGAACACACGCAACACCTTCTCCACCGAGCCACGCTTCTTCGAGCGCGTGTAGAGCTTCCCGTCGGAATAGGCGCCCGCGCCTCCCTCGCCGAAGCTGTAGTTGCTCTCGGCATCCACCACGTGTTCGCGGGAAATGCGTGCTATGTCGCGCTTGCGAGCATGCACATCCTTGCCGCGTTCCACCACGATGGGGCGCATGCCAAGCTCGATAAGGCGCAGTGCGGCAAAGAGCCCGCCGGGGCCTGCGCCGACGACGATGGCCGTGGGCTGGTTCTCGACGCTGCGGTACTCCACTGGTTCGAAGGGCATAGCCTCCATGGGTTCGTCAATCCACAGCCTCACGGTGACGTTCACCATCACCTGCCGCTGGCGGGCATCGATGCTGCGGCGTGTGATGCGCATTCCGTGTATGCTCTCTGGCGCTATGCCTCCCTCCGCTGCCGCCAGCGAGCGCAGTGTGGCGTCGTTGGCTGCCTGTTGTGGCAGCACTCTCATCTGTATGTCTTTTGTCACTGTTGGATGTTGTTGTGTGGGTCGATGTGACAACCCGTCGCCGGCGGCTCGGGCTGTTGGCGGCAAAGGTAGCCCATTTCGATGAATAAACATAATTTCACACGCCACATTTTACGTTTTCCCCATTATTTCCCTAACTTTGCGCCCGAAATCAGTTCCAACGTCCCGGATGAAACGCCTTCTTCGCTGGACAGGGATGGCGCTGGCCGTGCCGCCGCTCCTCTTCCTGCTCCTTGCCTTCCTGCTCTACCTGCCGCCGGTGCAAGACTTCGCCGTGCGGGAGGCCTCGCGCCGTTTGTCCGAGGCAACGGGTTTTCATGCCGCTGTGGGCCGTCTGCGGGTGCGTTTCCCGCTCGACGTTGACCTGCAGGAACTGTTGGTGGCCGATGTCAGCGGCGACACCATTGTTGCCGCCGCAAGCGTCGTCGTGGACCTCGACATGAGTCGGCTCATGGCCATGCGCCTCGGTGTCGATGCCATCGCACTCCGCGGTGTGCGGGCCGACACGCGCCGCCTCATCAGCACCACGCGCATCGCGGGCAATTTCGAGGCGCTTACCGTGGCCGACGGCATCGACCTTCGCTCACGCCATGTGACCATCGACGACGTCACGCTGCACAAGGCCGATGTGACCATCGTCCTGCGGGACACGACCACAGCCCCCGACACCGCCTCTACCGTCGTCCCATGGACAATCGACGTCCGCCGTGCCACCGTAGCCGACAGCCGCTTGCATCTCGCCATGGAGGCCGCAGCCACCGCCATCGAGGCCTCGCTGCCCCGTCTGTGTGCCACCGGCGGCCACATAGACCTGCTCCACGGGCGCTACTCGGTGCTGGCCTTTGACGGCGCTGCCGCCGACTTTGCCTTGGCGCAAGGTGGCTCCCGCCCCCTCACCTACGATTCTTTGGCACTGTCGGCCGACAGCATTGCGTTTGATGTCGAGAGCATGCATCTCGCCGTGGCAACCCTCGCGTTGCGCACACCGTCGTCGCGTGTCAAGGGTGCCGTGGCCATGGACATCAGCGCCTTCACCCCGGCTGCTGGTGGCCGTCTGTCGGCACATGTCGATGCCGACGTTGGCCGTGGCGACGTGGCTTGGGCATTAGCCCTCGCCGACAGTCTTGCCATGGCGCCGCTGGCCAGTGCGTGGCCCGACGTGCCGGTGCATGTGGCGCTGTGTGCCGACGGCAATGTCGATACCATGCGCGTCACCACGCTCGACGTCCGCTTGCCCGCTACCATCGACATGGAGGCCACGGCCGTGGCAACGTCGGTTCTCGACTCCGTGGCCCGTGGCTGTGAGCTGCGCTTCAATGTGCGCAGTGGCGATGCGTCATGGCTGCTGAGTGCCATGGGTGCCGACATGCGCTCACTGCGACTGCCGCCGATGACGCTCGTCGGCGAGGCGCGCGCCCATGGCAACAGCGCCCTGCTCCGAAGCCGTCTCCACGAAGGCGGCGCCGCCATCGAGCTGCAAGGCGAGGTCACCATCCCCGCTGCCGGCACACGTGCTGCGACATACGCGGCGCGGGCCGACATCCGCTCGCTCGATGTCCGCCACTTCCTGCCTCGCGACAGCATAGGCATCGTCTCGGCTACCATCGACATCAGCGGCACCGGCACCGACATCTATGCTCCCACCACGAGCCTCCAGGCCGATGCCGACATCTCGAGGCTGCAGTATGGCCGGCGCTATGACCTCGGCGGCATAGGCCTGCAGGCCACGCTGCACCAGGGCCTGGGGCGCGCTACTCTGTCGTCCGACAACGACCTGCTGCGCTGCCGTGCCGACATCGGCGCCAAACTCGAGCGTCGCATCAGCGGCCTCACCTTCGGCTTGGACCTCACCAGCGCCGACCTCCATGCCCTGGGCATCACCGACCACCCGCTGCGCGTGGCAGCATGCTTCCACATCGACGGCACCACGAATCTTGCCGACAGCCATGCCATCGACGGTACCATCGACGACATCACGCTGCACACTGCCGACACCATCTTCCGCCCCGAGGACATCACACTGCGCGCACTGCTCCAGCCCGACACCGTATATGCCTACATCTCCTCTGGCGACCTGGCGGTGATGGTGGAGACAGACAAGGGCTACGACCGCTTGCTCAGCCAGACGCACCGCCTCGCCGACGAGCTGCAGAGCCAGTGGCAGGCCAGGCGCTTCAGCCTCAACAGCCTCCGGCAGCAGCTGCCCATGGCGCAGCTCCACGTCAGCAGCGGCACCCACAATCCCCTCCACGCCATTTTGCGCACCAATGGCTTCGGCTTCGACACGGCCAACATCGACATCACCCTCTCGCCCATCGACGGCTTCAAC
>JAFSVI010000033.1 GCA_017445145.1 Bacteroidaceae bacterium
AATGTAGTGACAGGTCTGTTTGTGTGTGCAAAAGTAGTGATTATTTGGTTAAGTACACAAACATTCTGCAACTTTCTTTCGCCGAAGACAGAAAATGGCTGCAAGCTGCCATCAGGGCGTCAATATGCAAGCGATTGGCAAATATCGCTCTTTTTTCTTGCTGCAATGCGTGGTTTTGCGTACTTTTGCACCGCAATTTGCACACAACGACTATGAAGACCATCCTAACAACTGTGCTCGTCGCAGCACTGTCACTCACGGCAACAGCCGCACCACGCTCCATCGAGGACATGCGAGCCATCGCTGCCAACAAGTTCAACACCAACGCCTCGGTGGCTGCCAGGCGAGCACAAGCGCGCAACGACGCGCCCAAGCTCGTGCGCTTCACCGATGCCTATGCCGTGTTCGAACCCGCTCAGGCCGAAGGCTTTGTCATCGTGGGCCGCGACGATGCCTCACGGCCCATCCTGGGATACTCCGACACGCCATTCCCCACCACCGACATGCCCGACGGGCTGCAATGGTTCCTCACACAGACCGAGCACGCGGCCAAGACCGGGGCACCGCGACGCGCAGAGGCTGCCTTCACGCCTGTGGAGAACTTCGTCAACACCAAGTGGGGACAGGATTATCCCTTCAACAACCTCACGCCAAACAAATACCCCGCAGGATGCGTGGCCACGGCACTGGCGCAGTGCATGAACGTATGCCAGTGGCCGCTGTCGGCAGCATTTGAGGGGCAATGCTCTGTCACCACCACCGTGGGACGAAAGGAGAAAACCGAGGATCAAACCCTCGACATAGCATCCACCTACACGTGGCCATACAAGGATATCTACGCCAAGGTGGGACGCCTCACCGACAATATCGACGAGCTGCTGCGCGACTGCGGCTATGCCACCTACATGAGCTACACGTCGGGTGGCAGCGGGGCAGCGTCGCCCTATGCAGCTATAGCCCTGACGCACATCTTCGGATATCCCGAAGAGAGTGTGAAATATGTGGACCGCGAAGAGATGGAAACACAGGAGGAGTGGGCACAGCTCATCTACGACGAACTCGCCACAGGCTCGCCGGTGTTCTACGGTGCCAACGATGAGGCATACGGAGGGCATGCCTTCGTGCTCTCCGGCGTGGATGCCGACGGGCTGGTGTATGTCAACTGGGGCTGGCGCGGCACCGCCGATGGCTTCTTTGACCTCACAGACCTCAACCCCATGCAGGGGGCGCAGCAGATGCATTTCAACAGCTACATGGAACTCGTGTGTGGCATACGCAAGGAGGCGCTGCCCACCGACCGCATCAGCGTGCGCATCAATGCCACGAGCAACGACCCCTACACCTTCTCGTGGACCACTATGCAGGATGACGAGGGCGCCGACCGCCCCACACTCTACATAGCCTTGCCTTACGGCTTCGTCAACTTCCATCCGACCGACTTCAAGGGCGTGTACGGAATCTTTGCCGACGACCTCACCGACGGCACCTCATGGGTCATTGACCCCACGCTACAAGACCGCGATACCTTGGAGGCCGGCTATAGCTACGGCTCGCGCAATGAGGATTTCGCATTCTACTACTATGTCGATGGGTCCAATGGCCTAAAGCCAAACCACACCTACCGCATGAGCTTTGGCTATTGCGACGACCGCGAGGGCCAATGGCACAGCATATTCTGCGACTACCGTGAGCTGGCATACGATGTCACATACACCGGAGACATAGCCACCAGCACCGTGACCGAAGAACCCGCCGAGCGCCCACTGCTCACTGCCATAGCCGCGCTGCCAGCAGCCGAATGCCAAGGCACAAACCTCGCCGCCATCACGTCCGAGGCCACCATCACGCGCGTCTATGACACCACAGGTCGCCTCATCTACACCGCTCCTACAGCACGTTTCAACCTTTGGGACGTGGAGGCGCGAGGCATACTCGTCATCGACGACGGCCGCACACGCCGCAAGGTGGTGCGCTGACCTTACATTGCCCCGCCATCGACAGCTGCCGCATGTGATGGTCAAGGGGAATGGGAGCGCTAATAGTAGCTGTGCACATACGCTAAAAAACTTACGGAGGTACAGGGCTTAGTGAATTGCCCCGTACCTCCGTGGTGTGTAGTGGCGAGTTGCCCGTAGGCGAATGACATCATTCGTCGAAGATCGTGTCGCCGAAGTAGTTGTCCTTCACGTCCGGGTCCTGAGCGCCCTCGCTATCCACGCCGCCGTAGCCAATGCCGTTGCTGCCGACCACGCCGCTGGCGGCCAGCGGCAGCTCTTGCTCCGCCTCCGTGGCGCGCATCGTGGGTCGTATGTATGTCCGTTTCATCATAGCATTTACTATTTACTGATTTACCATTTACTATTTACCATTTACCATTTATTGCCATGCCGCTCACTGAACAGCAACCTTGCGGCCGCCAACGACATACACGCCCTTGCCACGCGGCTCCGCCACACGGCGTCCACTCAGGTCATAGACAGCCTCATCCATTTCACATTCTACCTTTTCCATTCCAATGACGCCCGTCGAGATTCCGTCGATGTTGAACGACATCTTCATGCTCGCGGCGTCAACATCCGCCACCACATCCTCCAACTCGAAGTAAGCACGGTAGGCCTTCATCTGCGTCAGCCCCGTGGAGTACCAGAAATTGCTGCCGCTGAGGAACAGACAGCGCTCGGGCACAGCGGTCTGTGCGTGAAACGTTCCAATGAACGTCCCATAGACGTGACGGTTCTTTCCGCGTCCTTCGGCATACTCGGCCACGGCATTCTCCTCGTCGGGGTCTATGGTCACGCCCTCGGCAGTGAACTCTGCGATATCCTTCGTGGTCTTAATGATGTAAGGATAGTTGGCGCTGAGGCCCTCCGTCAGGTCCGCATCCTCAAATTCAACCACGATTTCCGTCAGCTCGTCGTTGACCTCATAGCTGATGAACTCAGCCAGTTGCACGTCATCGCCAAATGCCGCCTTCACCTGCGCCTCCGTCATGTCGAAAGGCAGGCAGATGGTGCTCCACTCATTAGCCTTGATGGAGCGAAGGACGCGGACGTCAACGTCCGTAGCTGCCTCGGGAACGGTGGCGGACATCTCGTCCAAAGTTATCCATGGGTCAACGGGGTTACCGATGGTGATTGAAAAGGTTTTGTCGTTGAAGAGAGTGCGCACTCCATCAGTGGTTGTCATCTCAATAGCGGTGAGACGTCCGCTTAGGACAGTACCCACGGCAAGTGACTCGTCGGTCTGAACACTGACAGAAAACAGGGTTCCGTCTGTTCCTGCAATGGCAGAGCTGTTGATACTGAAAATGGTGAACTGCTCTGTGCC
>JAFSVI010000034.1 GCA_017445145.1 Bacteroidaceae bacterium
AGTTGAACATTTGCGTTTTTTGGCCGCAAAGGTACAGCGATAAAATGAGGGGGAAAAGCCGGCTGCATTCGGATGGTTACGTAAGGTCGAGAGGCGTAGACCGAAGCATCAACGAATATTGTTACTCTATCCGTGCTCCCAAATCAGGTCGTATGGTTTGTTGGAGTAGATGTTGAGTTTGTACGGTCTTGCCGTCTTGATCCACTTGGCAGGCACGGCGATGAATCTGAACAGAAAACTCTTGACTCTGTCTGTGGCCTTGATTCCAAAGAGGACGGCCATGAGCGGCAAGGCCACGATGTACCGATAGAAATTTGCCGCCATTGCGGTAATGAGAAGGAATACGGTGTTCTGGTTCATGAACGACTTTGGCAGGTGCGCCCATCCGAAATCGTTGTTCTGGCGGTCGAAGACTTGTTCTGCCGAGCCCCGCTTGTTGTAGTGCAGTGTGATTTCCTCGTCGGTCATGTCCCAGTCGTTGTTCAGTATGCAGCGGTATGTATACTCGCCGTCAAAGATGTCAAGTTGCTCGCCCTTCTGCTTGCGCTGCCGCTGCACGACGATTCGGCAGTGCTTCACGTCCTCGAAACTCTCGAAGGGGAAGGATTGTACGTCATAGCGTTGGAAGCCGATTTCCACGGTGGTCCAACCCGTCTTGCGCTTTACCTTCTCGTACAGGCCTGCATATCGCTCGGCACGGATGTAGAACTTTTCCGTATGCTCCATGACCACTTTCACGATATCCTCGCTATAGGAGCCGCAGTCGGCACGGAAGCTCCTGACATGAATGCCGAACGACCTCATCATCTCGAAGAAACGCCGGTGGGTCTCTGCCTGCATGAAGCGCACGTTTGCATTACCATCGCGGTTCTCCAGATAGGCTATCAGCCCGCCGATGGTGAACACACCGGGACTGTAACCGTCAAAGCCCTTGTAGGTTCGCTTACTGTCATACTTCTCCGCCTAAAGGAACTGATGGTCAAAGTCGACATCATACTCGCCTCCCTCTGTAAGCTGCCCAGTGGCCAGCAATAACTTGACGAGCAGTTGGTTCAGTTTCTCAGCCGTGTTGAAATCATAGACGTTGCCCGTCTTTTCTGCCGTATATGATATGTTCTCCGTTGCCAGTTCCTCTATGCCACGCAGCACTGTGTCTGCACTTGGAACTCGGGTATGCGGACGCTCCTTAAGAATGTTCATTAGATACAGGTAGAGGTTTTCCATGCATTCGCCACCACAGAAGAATACAGAGAAGACGGCATGTATAATCTCACGCTTAGATAGCCTATCGGGCTGTTGCGAACTTCTAAGTTCAAGTCTATCACAGGGGACAGATAGAGTAGAATTTGTCCAAAACGAAAAATATTCCGCCCAAAGCGGTGATTCTTTCAGATTTTTGTTGTACCTTTGCCATGTCATTGATGAATTAACTTGTTTTGAACTGCAGCACTAAGATAAGTGAAATTTCTGACATGGCAAAATCCTGAGCCGCTCGGCTTTGCTGCTTTGCTTGCCGAAGGACTTCTTGTTGCTTAGGAACTTAAAAAGAAGTTAAGCTAAAGTGCTGTGTAATTTAGGTACAAATAAATCGTCTATATGACAGCAGACGAACTTCGCAATGAGTTAGGTGGTCTGATTTGGAAAACTGCAACCAACCTCGTACATGGCGGCAAGGTGTCGCCCGTCCAGTTTATGGACTTTATGCTTGGCAGCCTGTTCTACCGCTTTATTTCAGAAGATGTGATAGACTACTGCAACAAACTGATGCGCGATGCGGGAGTGCCCGACCCTGACTATGCCAATAT
Source organism: Bacteroidaceae bacterium (assembly GCA_017445145.1). GTDB lineage: Bacteria > Bacteroidota > Bacteroidia > Bacteroidales > Bacteroidaceae > Physcousia. Next base: position 1,806 of record JAFSVI010000034.1, read on the forward strand.
GCCAGACGAAATAGCTGAGAATGCCCGTCAGCAGATAATCAACGCCAAGGGGTTCTTCATCTTGCCATCGCATCTGTTCATAAATGTGGCCAACAAGGCGAAGAACGATCCTGAACTTAACACCACACTTGCCAACAATTTCCGCTCTTTCGAGGAAAGTGCCATCGGAACAGCCAGCGAGAGTGATGTGAAAGGCTTGTTTGCCAACTTCAACACCAATGACCCTGGACTTGGCGGTACGGTTGCCGAGCGCTGCGAACTCCTGACGACCCTTCTGGAGAGCGTTCGCGACCTTGAATTTGCCAAATATCAGGACTCTGGGCTCGACGTGTTTGGCATCTGCTATGAGCATCTCATCAAGATGTATGCCCTGAATTCTGGCACCAAGGGAGGCGAGTTCTACACCCCTGCCGAGGTTAGTTTGCTGCTTGCAAGGATTGCTGCCAGTGGGCGCACGTCTGTTAATAAAGTCTATGACCCTGCCTGTGGCAGTGGCTCGCTGCTCTTGAAGTTCAAGGAGATACTTGGCACGAAGAATGTTATTGATGGTTTCTTCGGTCAGGAGATAAACCTGAAGACCTACAACCTTTGCCGTATGAACATGTTCCTGCACAATGTCAACTACGACCATTTTGACATTCAGCAGGGTGATACGTTGAAGAATCCTCGTCACGACGACGAAGAACCGTTTGATGCCATCGTGTCAAATCCTCCTTATTCGATACCTTGGGACGGACCCAACGATCCGACCCTTATCAACGACCCTCGTTTCTCTCCGGCCGGTGTGCTTGCTCCAGCCAGCAAAGCCGACCTTGCCTTCACCATGCACATGCTGTCATGGCTGTCAACAGAAGGCACGGCAGCCATCATCGAGTTCCCTGGTGTGCTCTACCGTGGTGGAGCGGAGCAGAAGATTCGCCAATACCTGGTGAGCAACAACTATGTAGATGCGGTCATCCAGCTTCCTCAGAATCTTTTCTTCGGTACGTCCATCGCCACATGTATCATCGTCTTGAAGAAGAACAAGCCCGACAACCGCGTGTGCTTCATTGACGCAAGCAATGAGTTCGTGCATGAAGGCAACAAGAACAAACTGAGTGCCGAGAACATCGAAAAGATATACGCGACACAGTTCAATAAGACTGAGATAGAATACTTTAGCAAGGTTGTGACTACGGCTGAGGTTGAGGCGCAGAAGTACAACCTTTCTGTATCCACATACGTTGAGAAGGAAGATACAACCTTTGAGGTGGATATCGATGAGCTGAACGAACGCATCGCACGTATCGTGGCCCGCCAGAATGTGTTGCGCTCAGAGATAGATGAACTTGTAAAAAACCTGTAAGTTATGGAAAGTATAGAACAGATGATAAAGAGACTTTGCCCAAAGGGGGTGGAGTGGAAGAAACTTGGAGAAGTTTGTGAGGTTCTTAGAGGCAAGCGTTTGACTAAAAAGGAACTTTTCGATGATGCACAATACAAAGTGTTTCATGGAGGTCTTAGCCCCATTGGTTATTACACAAAATCAAATAGGCAGGCACAAACAGTAATGGTCATCAATGTTGGAGCTTCGGCAGGTACTGTTGGGTTCTGCGATGAAGAATTTTGGTCTTCTGATGGCTGTTTCTGTTTAAGCCATAATGATGATGTGACGCTCCCTAAATATCTATATTATTTTCTCGCAGATCATCAACTATCTATACAGTCAAGAGTAAGAAAGGCAGGTATCCCCACTTTGGATGCCAGTGCGGTAAAAGATTTAGAGATTCCCCTTCCCCCTCTCGAAATCCAGTATCGCATTGTAGAAGTTCTCGACAAGATGACTACGCTTACAGCGGAGCTGGAAGCGGAGTTAGAAGCTGAGCTGGAAGCGCGGAAGCGGCAATATGAGTATTACCGCAATAAGTTGTTGACATTCAACGAAATAGGGGGGGGTAAACAGGTGACCTGGAAGAAAATCAGCGAGATATGTGTAAACATCTGCTCTGGAGGAACCCCTTCCCGAAATAAATCTGAGTACTTCATGGGGTATATTCCTTGGCTTAGAACCCAAGAAGTCAACTGGGCAGACGTATATGACACAGAGATTAAAATTACAGAAGATGCTGTAAAGAATTCGTCTGCAAAAATTATTCCAATCAATAGTGTTATTGTAGCTATGTACGGTGCTACTGCAGCAAAAGCATGCGTTAACAAAATTGAGTTGACAACAAATCAAGCATGTTGTAATTTGCAAATCGATCCGAAGAAAGCTTTATACAAATACGTCTATTATTTGATAAGTAAAAACCATGAGCTATTAAAGAGCTTGGGTGAAGGGTCTCAAAACAATTTGAATGCTAAGAAGATTAAGGACTTTGTCATCCCTGTCCCCTCAATGGAAGAGCAAACCCGCATCGTTTCCATCCTCGACCTATTTGAGGCCCTCGCCACCGATTTGCAGAGTGGCTTGCCGGCGGAGATAGTGGCTCGCCGCCAGCAATATGAGTATTATCGTAACAAACTGCTGACATTCGACGCCGCATGATGGGGGCATTTTGTTACGTCGGGAACGCCAATGACGTTAGTAACGCCAATGACGTTAGTAACGAAAGTAGCGTTAGTAACGAGAGTAACGAGAGTAACGCCAATAACGAAAGTAACGCCAATAACGAAAGTAACATCAGTAACGAAAGTAACGTCAAGAACGGAAGTAACGATAACAACTAAACAAGAAAGCAATGGGAGTAAAGATTGGTTCTACCGCTGGCTATATGTATATGGATATGTGGGTGCTGGCAAGCATCATCCAGTTGGGGACGTTCAATTTCTGCCGACGGTTTCTCAACCCAAGGAATGACCCGTGTGGGAGACTGTTTGACCAGATGACGCAGGCGGCTCGTTCCGGACAGGCAAATATAGCAGAAGGTGTATCGCGCCACCAGACTTCGATAGAAACAGAGATGAAGCTGGTGGATGTGGCCCGTGCCAGTATCAACGAGCTAAGCAACGATTTCTCGTTCATCCTCATGGCAAACAGGCAAGTGGCATGGCGCAACAACGACCCCAATAGCATTGCCATTAGAGGGATTAAGCCCGATGTGCCAAACTATGGCGAAGACATCATGCACGACATGATGGGACACGTGCTGAGACAGAAAGAGCGGTTTGACCGGTGGATAGAGAGCAATGACCTAACAACGGCTGCCAACGCCCTAATGATACTTTGCTCAAGGGTGAACAGTATGGCTACCAGCTATCTTGAGGGCAGGCTCGCCACATTCAAGCAGACGGGGGGCTTCGCCGAGAACATGACGAAAGAACGCATTGAGACACAGCGTCAGCAGAGCATGGAAGAGGGGGCGCCGATGTGTCCAAGGTGTGGGGCGCCGATGGTGAAACGCTATGCCAAGCGAGGGAGCAACCAGGGCAAGGCATTTTGGAGTTGCAGCAAATACTCGGAGACGGGATGTAATGGCAGCAGAAGCATAAAGGATCAGTGAGGGACGTCAGGAACGAAAATGACGTCAGGAACGTGAATATCGTCAAGAACGAGATTAACGTGAGGAACGAGATTAACGTCAATAACGAAAGTAACGTCAATAACGAAGGTAACGAAAATAATGGCTTACGACATTCTATCAGAAAACAACGCCAGTACGGTTGTGGCTCATTATGAGCGTCCAGCAATGGTTGCTGAGGATGGCTATCAGACCGAAGCCGACCTGGAGCGTTCATTCATCGCGCAGCTCCAGCGTCAGGGTTATGAGTATGCCCAGATACACAACGAGGATGAGCTCACCCACAATCTGCGTGTAAAGCTGGAGGAACTGAACAGCTACCACTTCACCGACGATGAGTGGAGCCGATTTTTCAAAACAGAGATAGCCTCTGAGGGCAAGGGAATCGTTGACAAGACACGTACAATCCAAACCGACTTCGTAAAGACCTTGAAGCGTGACAATGGCGAGGAGAAAAACATCTATCTTATTAAGAAGGATGATATTCATGCCAACCGCACACAGGTAATCAATCAGTACGAGGTGTGGAACGGCAAACGTCCCAGCCGCTATGATGTGAGCATCCTCGTGAACGGGTTGCCGTTGGTTCACATAGAGCTGAAGAAGCGTGGTGTAAGCCTCAAGGAGGCTTTCAACCAGATCAACCGCTACGGCAGGGAGTCATTTTGGGCTGGAAACGGATTGTTTGAATATGTGCAGATCTTTGTGGTGAGCAACGGCACACAGACAAAGTACTACAGCAATACGACCCGCGACAGCCATATCAATGAGATAAAAAAAGGAGGGAACAAGAATAAGCCCAAGACCAGCAACACGTTTGAGTTTACCAGCTATTGGGCCGATGCGAGCAATCAGGTGCTTAACGACTTGGTTGACTTCACCGCCACCTTCTTCTCGCGCCATACGCTGCTCAATGTGCTGACACGCTTCTGTGTGCTGACAGAGCAAGACTTGCTGCTTGTGATGCGTCCTTACCAGATAGCAGCAACCGAGGCTTTGCTGAACCAGATAGAGCGTGCCCACAATATGAAGCAGCAAGGCACAATAGACGCTTGCGGATACGTGTGGCACACAACAGGCTCGGGCAAGACGCTGACCTCGTTCAAGGCTGCACAGTTGGCCACCAGATATGACTTCATAGACAAGGTGGTGTTTGTTGTTGACCGCAAAGACCTCGACTATCAAACCATGAAGGAGTATGACCGATTCCAGAAAGGTGCTGCCAACGGCAACGCGTCAACAAAAATTCTGGAAGGTCAGCTGAAGAACCCGAAGTGTAAGATTGTGATAACCACAATCCAGAAACTCACTTCGCTGATCAAGAGATTTCCCACGCATGAAATCTTCGGCAAGAATGTGGTGATGGTGTTCGACGAGTGCCACCGTTCGCAGTTTGGCGACATGCATGCAACTATCGTCAAGAAGTTCAAGAAGTACTACATCTTCGGCTTCACAGGCACACCTATCTTTGCCGAGAATGTGACGGGCAGCCGTGGCAATCTGCGCACTACGGACGATGTTTTTGGCAGAAGGCTTCACACCTACACTATCGTAGATGCCATACGCGACCACAACGTGCTTCCCTTCCGTGTGACCTACGTCGGCACCATGAAGAGCAAGAGGCACATCGAAAACACGCAGGTTTGGGACATTGAGCGTGAAAGGGCTCTGATGTCAGCAAAGCGCATCAGCAATGTGACAAGTTACATCCTGGAGCACTATGCCCAGCAGACCAAACAGGCAAGCTCATACATCTTCAAGCAGTTGAACGATGTGGCAGACGTGGTGAGACACTACGGAGAAACGGACTATGAAGAAGTCAGGAACAAGGCCAGGCTCAGCGGCTTCAACTCCCTTTTTGCCGTACAATGCATAGAAGCAGCAAAGCTCTATTACAATGAGTTCCAAAGGCAGATGGCGGAATTGCCAGAGAACAAGAGATTGAAAATAGCCACCATCTTCTCATACGGAGTGAATGACGAGGTTGGCGAAGAAATCGAGGATGAGGATTCAGACAGCACCGTTGGCATGGATGAAAGCAGCCGCGACTTCTTGGAACGTGCTATCGAGGACTATAACAGAATGTTCTCCACCAACTACGACACGTCGGCAGACAAGTTCCCAAACTATTACAAGGATGTGTCGCTCCGCATGAAGAACCGTGAGATAGACATCCTTATCGTGGTGAACATGTTCCTGACAGGCTTCGATGCCACCACCCTCAATACTCTATGGGTAGATAAGAACCTTCGCTATCATGGTCTGATACAGTCCTACAGCCGCACCAACCGCATACTGAATTCGGTGAAGAATGCCGGCAACATAGTATGTTTCCGCAATCTTGAAGACCAAACCAACAAGGCTTTGTCACTCTTTGGCGATGCCGACGCCAATGGAACGGTGATACTCCGTCCGTTCGAGGACTATTTCACCGGCTATACCGATGAGAATGGCAAGCATGTGAAAGGCTATGTGGAGTATGTTGATGAACTGAAGGCACTGGTTCCTCCTGGTACTATCCCTGTTGGGGAACAGAAGGAGCGTGACTTCATTAAGCTATTCGGCACGATACTCCGCTTCATCAACCTTTTGAGCTGTTTTGACCAGTTCGCAGAACTCAACCCGCTTACTGCACGGGATCTCCAAGACTATACAAGCGTTTACATTGACTTGCATGATTACTACCTCACTCACAGAGTTGGCGACAAGACCAATGTCAATGACGACATCGAGTTTGAAATGGAACTCGTCAAGCAGGTTGAAGTCAACATAGATTACATCCTCTATCTGGTTAAGCAGTATCATGACAGCCACTGTCAGGATAGCGAGATACATATCCGCATCGTCAAGTCCATCGAGTCGAGTGCCGACTTGCGAGACAAGAAGGAGCTGATAGAACGCTTCATAGAAAGCATGACTGCTACGGGTGATGTCTATGAGCAGTGGCAGACATACCTCAATGAACAGAAGAAGGCTGAGTTTGCAGCACTTGTTGCTGAAGAGCATTTGAAGAGAGACAAAGCCATAGAGTTCATTGAAATGGCATTCGCTCGTGGCTACGTCCCCGAAGGTGGTTTGGAACTTAACAACATCATGCCTCCAATCAACCCATTCGACCCGAATGCCAACCGCCAAGGCAAGGTGGAGCATGTTCTTGAGAGGCTAAAGGCATTCTTTACAAAATACTTTGGATTTGCCAACGGTAAGTTTAACGACTAAAAGAATGATTGGTTACTTGTCATGCACATTAACATTGAGACACCGCATTTTGTAGGGGTTGGCGGGCGCGTGCTGCTGCACGCGTGTTGTGCGCCCTGCTCCAGCGCCATTGTGGAATGGATGCTTGGCGCCGGGTTGCATCCAACCATCTATTACTTCAACCCGAATATCTTCCCTCGTGAGGAGTATGAGGTGAGGAAGAATGAGAGCCAGCGCCATGCTGCGGCGCTGGACATAGAATGGGTTGACGATGACTGGACACATGGCGAGTGGCTGGACGGCGTGTGCGGCCTTGAGCATGAGCCGGAACGCGGGGCGCGTTGCCAGCGTTGTTTCGACATCCGCCTGCTGGCCGCTGCGCGCAAGGCTGTTGAGCTTGGCATCGGTGTGTTTGCCACTACGCTGGCGTCATCGCGGTGGAAGAGCCTCGCGCAGATAGAGAGGGCCGGCAGCGCTGCCATGGCTGCCGTGCCCGGTTCTGTGTTCTGGGCTCAAAACTGGCGCAAGGGCGGCTTGCAGGAGCGTCGTGGCGAGTTGCTGCGGCAGTATGGGTTCTACAACCAGCAGTATTGCGGCTGCGAGTTCTCCATGCGGGCAGACGGGAGCGTCACTTGATGAAGGCTATCTTAGCGGCCACGGCCTTGTTGCCAGCGGGGTCGGTGGAGAGCACCACGTATATGCCCGATGCCACGCGCCGTCCGGTGCGTGTGCATCCGTCCCAGGTGAACATGCCACCCGTCGATGTGCCGTTCCACACGATTTGTCCTGTGGAGCTTACTATCTTGACGTCGCTGTTCTCGGCCAGGCCTCGTATGGCGATGGGTCCGCGGTAGTCGGGGGTGACGGGGTTGGGATATACGAGCACATTGTCGTCGGTGGGGTTTTCGACGGGTGCTGTGGCGTCGGCCATGAAGCTGCACAGGCCCTTGCTCGTGGCGAACACGACCATGCCGTTGGCGTCGTTGATGGCTATGCCGGTGACGTCGTTGTCGAGGATGGGCGAGTTGTCGGTTGTGAAGTGGTAGATTTGTTGCTGGCAGTCGTCGCTGACGAGGTATGCGCCGTTGCCGAGCGTGCCAAACCACTTGCGGTTGCCTCCGTCGATGGTGATGCACATGACGGGTATGTTGTTGAGGAGGTAGTCGGCCAGGCCGCTGCCGTCGTTGCGTGCCACCTTCACCTGCTCGAAGGTGAAGTCAGCGTCCATGTAGCCTTCGGGGTTGCTGACGAGGAATGGTCCCATCTCTGTGCCGAACCAGATGTTGCCGTTGTGGTCCTCGGCGATGCCGTAGAACTCGTTGGGGGCGTAGGTGGTGTTGTCCTGGTTCGTTATGCGGGAGCGCAGGTAGTGGCTGTCGTCGCTGGTGGTGGCAATGGTGCCGTTGTAGTCGAGACAGAAGAGGCCCCGTCCGCGCAGGCGTCGGCTGGTCATCCACGCCCATCCGCGGCTGTCGAAGATGAGGTTGTCGATGGCTGTTGTGGCGGCTATTTCGGAGTAGTAGAGCGATGTCCAGGTGCCGTTGGGTCGGAGTATGCGTATGATGGTGTCCTGCGTGGCGTTGAGCACCCATAGGTTGCCATCAGGGTCGTAGCGTGTGCCAGAAGCCTGCACGAACCACTTCGGGTGAGCGTTGTCGGGCAGAATGGAGCGCAGGGGGCTGTTGTCGATGGTGATGTGTCCCACGCATTGTGTGTTGCGGAACTCGTAGATGCCGTCCATGGCCGTTGCCACATAGTGGTGGTCGGTGTCGAGTGGGTCCTGGAGTATGTCGGTGGCGTTGACATACTGGTCGTCGGTGTCGATGGTGGCGGCGCTGCGGTGGTCCATGTTGTGCCAAGTGCCGTCGGGGTCGAGGTACATGGCTGTTCCGGGGTAGGTGGAGTAGCCATAGGCCACGGAGCCGCCGGTGGCGAGCAGCCGCTGGCCGATGAAGCCGACGTGGTGGGCGTAGTCGTGTTGCGGCCCTCCGGCCTGTATGTTGGCCGTTTGCAGCTGGAAGGCGCCGTCGGCTCCGAGGCGGTAGGCTTGCAGGCCCTCGTCGCCGCAGCTTGCCCAGAAGAGCGTTGGCGAAGCTCGCCTGAGGTCCTGCCAGCTGAAAGTGCCGCTGTAGCGTGTGCTCTGTGTGGGCGAAGTGAAGATCTCGACGTCGGTGGCTCCGGCCATGACGAGTTCGTCGCCACAGACGTTGAGGCACGTTGCCTGGAATTTCTGCTCGGCCTCGAAGCCTGTGCCGGCCTCGTTGGAGCGGCACAGCCAGTCGCCCGAGAGGCACCACACGCGCGAAGCGAATGAAACCATGGGTGCGGCGCTGCGTATGCCGCTGTTGACCTGCCGCCAGTTGGCGGGGTCCTGCAGGTTGTCAGTGAGTCGTCCGCGCCAGATGCCGTTGTTGTTGGTTGCGGCGAAGAGGTAAGTGCCGTCGGTGGCTGCCGAGGTGATGTTGTAGGCTATGTCGTAGGATGCTGTGATGACGGCGTTGGCCATATCGACGACCACCACTCCGGCGTTGGTGGCAATGTATGCCATGTTGGCATGTGTGCTCACGGCGTTGACCTGGTAGTTCTGTCGCGAGCTGTTCTTGAGCTGTGCGAGGTTGGTGACGTCGGCATCGTCGGTTGTCGAGAGCAGGTCGATGTTGCCGTTGTCGTAGATGATGATGAGGCGCTGCGCCTGTGCGCTGTAGTCGATGAAGCTGATGTTGACGTCGTTGAGCTGCCGCAGGCAGTCGAAGGTGGTTATGCTCTGGTCCTCGGTGTCGTAGGCCATGAGTTTGTGCTCCATGAGGGCATATACGCGCGAGCCTACGGGTATGTTGCGTGTGGCCGTCATGTATGAAGGGTACACCTGCCATGTGCCGAGGGCCTGTGCCGTTGCCGTGGTGGGCATGAGTGCAAAGGCAGCGAGGAGTATGAGTGCGATGATAGTCATGTGCGTGGTGTGGCTATTGCTGGCTGTGGGTGCGGAGGAATTCGGCGAGCTTCTGTGTGGCTCGTCCGCGGTGGCTGATGGCGTTCTTGTCGGCCGCCGTCATCTCGGCGAAGGTTGTGGTGTGGCCCTTGGGCCGGAACACGGGGTCGTAGCCGAATCCCTCTGTGCCGTGGCGCTCGGTGAGAATGTCGCCCTCCACGATTCCCTCGAAGAGATGTTGCTCTCCATTTAATAATAACGCAATGACGGTGCGGAATCTTGCCCTGCGGTCGTCATTTTTTTCGAGTAGGCTGAGCAGGCAACCCATGTTGGCCTGGCTGTCGTGGCTGCTGCCCCACCCCATGCGCTCGGCAAAGCGCGCGGTGTGCACGCCCGGTTGTCCGCCGAGGGCGTTCACCTCGAGCCCTGTGTCGTCGGCAAAGCAGTCGCAGCCGTAGTGCTGGTGTATGTAGAGTGCTTTCTGCAGGGCGTTGCCCTCGAGCGTGTCGGCTGTCTCGGGTATGTCGTCGTGGCAGCCTATGTCGTCGAGCGAGCGTATGTCGAATTGAGGTCCGAGTATCTGGCGCACTTCTTGTAGCTTGTGGGCGTTGTTGGTGGCGAAAACGAGCATGGCGGTGTGGGGTGAAGCCCCCCGAGCCCCTGAAGGGGGCAGCCGGTGGGGTTGGGGTTGGTGTGTGGGGTTGGTGTTAGGGGGTTATGCCATTATGGCGTCGGCCAGGGCCTCGAGTGCGGGCATGTCGGCGGCTTTGAGGCTTCCGCGCAGCGTCACGGTGGGTTCGACGATGTCGATGTCCTTCATCGCGGTGAGTGCGGCGCGCATGGTCTTGGCGGCGCTGGGTGCCCAGGAGCCGTTTTCCACGAGTGCCACGCGGCGTCGCTGCCACGCCTTGGCGGCGAGGTGGTGGAGGAAGTCGGCCATGGGTGTGAACACTCCGGCGTCGTAGCTGCTGGCGCATAGCACGATGCGTCCGTAGCGGAAGGCGTCCTCCACGGCCTCAGCCATGTCCGAGCGACACAGGTCGGCCACGGCCACCTTGGCGCAGCCCTTGGCGCGGAGCATGTCGGCGAGGCGCTGGGCGGCGGCGGCGGTGTTGCCATGTATGCTCGCCGTGGCCACGAACACGCCTTCCGTCTCCACGCCGTAGGCGCTCCAGATGCCATACAGGCGCAGTGCCTCGGCCATGCGCTGGCCTTCGAGCACGGGCCCGTGGAGCGGCAGTATGCGCTCTATGTTCAGGCCTGCAGCTTTGCGCAGCAGCGTGGCCACCGGCTGGCCGTATTTGCCGCAGATGTTGAAGTAGTAGCGGCGCGCCTCGCACGCCCAGTCGTCGGCGTCGGCATCATAGACCCCGAACTTGCCGAAACCGTCGGCCGAGAAGAGGGCGGCGTCGGCAGCGTCGTAGCTCACCATCACCTCCGGCCAGTGGACCATGGGGGCCATGATGAACGTCAGCACGTGGCGGCCCAGCGCCAGCGTGTCGCCTTCCTTGACGGTGCGTATGCGGCCTTCGAGGGCGCTGGTGTCGTAGTATTGCGGCAGCATCTGTGCGGCCTTGGCCGAGCACACGAGCGTGAGCGAGGGGTAGGTCTCCATGGCGCGGCCTATGCCGCTGGCGTGGTCGGGTTCGAGGTGGTGCACGACGAGGTACTCTGGCTGTCGGCCCCCGAGGGCTTCTGCCAGGCGTGTGAGCCACGGCTCCACGGTGCGCTGGTCGGTGGTGTCCATGATGGCCACGTGCTCGTCCATGATGAGGTATGAGTTGTAGCACATGCCCTCGGGCGTGTGGTATTGGCTTTCAAAGAGATGCATGTCGGCGTCGTCGATGCCGATGTAGCGGATGTCGGTTGTGATGTTGGTTGGCATGGTGTGTTGTTGCGTTGTGATGTAATGCGGATGCAAAGGTAATGCTTTTCCCTGACATGCGGCGGCATTGTGGGGGTGGAAAAAATGGCAAAAGTGCACGATTGGCGCGAATTAAGTTATTTTAACCCGCGGCGAGTGCCAGAGTGGGATTTTTTGCGTACTTTTGCACGCTTTTTTATACACATGGGCCGTGTGGGGTGTCGGCAGGTGGGCGCGGGGCGCTTCCCGGACGCTGGCAAATCCCGGCGGTTGTGGCTGAGGTTGAAATCGGTTGAAATCCAGCCCATTGGTGCGGGCGGCGATGCTTTGCCCGGACAAGGGTTCGGCGTAGATGGCCACGACACCCGCATCCGCGAATCCACGACCCCCGCATCCCGCGCATCGGCACGCTTTCGCACACGCTATGCTCTCGGCGCGGCCCGTGGCGACCACGGCGTAAGACAACAAACCACTACCGCCCCGCGGCCACCGCGCGGCGCAAACAACAATATGGCAAAAACAGCTCTTATCACAGGCATCACGGGTCAGGACGGCAGCTTCCTGGCCGAATTCCTCATTGACAAAGGTTATGAGGTGCATGGCATCATGCGCCGCAGCAGTTCGTTCAACACCGGGCGCATCGAGCACCTCTACCTCGACGAGTGGGTGCGCGACATGAAGAAAAAGCGTCTGGTGAACCTCCACTGGGGCGACATGACCGACAGCTCCAGCCTCATACGCATCATCGCCGAGGTGCGCCCCGACGAGATCTACAACCTCGCGGCTCAAAGCCACGTGAAGGTGTCGTTCGACGTGCCCGAGTTCACCGCCGACGCCGACGCCATGGGCGTGCTCCGGCTGCTCGAGGCTGTGCGCATCGCCGGCTTGGCGGACACATGCCGCATCTACCAGGCATCGACGTCGGAGCTCTTCGGCATGGTGCAGGAAGTGCCGCAGCGGGAGACCACACCCTTCTACCCGCGCTCGCCCTACGGCGTGGCCAAGCTCTATGGCTACTGGATTATCAAGAACTACCGCGAGAGCTACGGCATGTACTGCTGCAACGGCATACTCTTCAACCACGAGAGCGAGCGGCGTGGCGAGACGTTCGTCACCCGCAAGATAACCCTCGCCGCAGCACGCATAGCACAGGGCTTCCAGGACAAGCTCTACCTGGGCAACCTCAACGCCCTGCGCGACTGGGGCTATGCGCGCGACTATGTCGAGTGCATGTGGCTCATGCTGCAGCAGCCCGAACCCGACGACTTCGTCATTGCCACCGGCGAGTACCACAGCGTGCGCGAATTCTGCACGCTGGCATTCAAGGAGGTGGGCATGGAGCTGCGATGGGAAGGCGAGGGCGTGGACGAGCGCGGCATCGACGTCGCCACCGGCAAGGTGGTGGTGGAGGTCGATCCCAAATACTTCCGCCCGGCCGAGGTGGAGCAGCTGCTGGGCGACCCCTCCAAGGCTCGCCGGCAGCTGGGTTGGAACCCACAGAGCACCTCCTTCGGGCAGCTCGTGAAAATCATGGTCGCCCACGACATGAAGAAGGTGCGCAAGCTGTATATCCGCCAACACATGGACGACTGATGGAACAGGGAAGCAAGATATACGTTGCCGGCCATCGAGGCATGGTGGGCAGCGCCATCGTCAGGGAGCTGCAGCGACAGGGCTACACCAACATCGTCACTCGCACCCACGCCGAACTCGACCTCACGCGCCAGCAAGAGGTGGAGGCGTTCTTCCGCCAGGAGAGGCCCGAGTATGTGTTCCTCGCCGCTGCCAAGGTGGGCGGCATCGTAGCCAACCAGAGCGCCCTGGCCGACTTCATGTACGACAACATGATGCTTGAGATGAACGTCATCCACGCCGCATGGGTCAACGGCTGCAAGAAGCTCGAGTTCCTCGGCAGCAGCTGCATATACCCGCGCATGGCGCCGCAGCCCATGACGGAGGCCTGTCTGCTCACCGGCGAGCTCGAGAAAACCAACGAGGCTTACGCGCTGGCCAAAATCAGCGGGCTGAAGTACTGCGAGTTCCTCAACCGGCAGTATGGAACGGACTATATCTCCGTCATGCCCACAAACCTCTACGGCCCCAACGACAACTACCACCCCGAGCACTCGCATGTGCTGCCGGCGCTCATACGCCGCTTCCACGAGGCCAAGGTGGCAGGGCTGCAGAGCGTCACCTGCTGGGGCGACGGCTCGCCGCTGCGCGAGTTCCTCTATGTCGATGACCTGGCGAACCTGTGTGTGTTCCTCATGAACAACTACAGCGGCAACGAAACCGTCAATGCCGGCACGGGCAAGGAACTCACCATCCGGGCGCTCACCGAACTCGTGGCGCGGGTGGTGGGCTATGAGGGCCAGATACGCTGGGACACCAAACGCCCCAACGGCACACCGCGCAAGCTCCTCGACGTGAGCAAGGCCACACGCATGGGGTGGACCTACAAGACCGAACTCGAGGACGGCATACGCCTCGCCTACGACGACTTCCTCCACAACCCCGTGAGAGCCGAGAGGTGATGCGACCCCAAGGCGGCACCCCACCGGACGCTGCCGCTAAACCGAAAAGGCGGCACCCCATCGGGGGCGCTGCCGCCAAACCGATAAGGAATCAACGCAGAAAACAACATACCTAAATGAACGTCATACAAACCGACATAGAGGGGGTGCTCGTCATCGAACCCCGAATCTTCAACGACGCCCGAGGCTATTTCTTCGAGAGCTTCAACGCCAACGACTTCGCCAGCGCCACAGGCCTCGACATCCGCTTCGTGCAGGACAATGAGAGCATGAGCAGCTATGGCGTGGTCAGGGGGTTGCACTTCCAGAAGCCGCCATTCGCGCAGAGCAAACTCGTCAGAGTCGTGGAGGGGCGTGTGCTCGACGTGGCCGTGGACATACGACGTGGCAGCCCCACCTATGGCCGACACGTGGCGTGCGAGCTCACCGCCGACAACCACCGCCAGTTCTTCATACCGCACGGCTTCGCCCACGGCTTCAGCGTGCTCAGCGCCAGGGCGGTTTTCCAGTACAAATGCGACCAGTTCTACCACCCGGAGGCTGAAGACGCCATAGCATGGGACGACCCCGACATAGCCATTGACTGGCACATACCGCCCCAAGATGTGCTCCTCTCACCAAAGGACACCCACCACCAGCCCTTCCGCGACTTCGAATCCCCCTTCTCCTGATTCCCCGCCCCGCCGTTCCGCCAAACGCTCCCCGCCGTTCCGCCCCTCTTCCCCCGCCGTTACCCCAAACTCCCCCCGCCGTTCCCCAAAACTCCCCCCGCCGTTCCCCAAAACTTCCCCCGCCGTTTTTTCGTCCATTGCGTGCGGCTTCCAGCCGCACATCCCGCCGTTCCTCCCCTCCCCGCCCCGCCGTTCACCAAATCTCCCCCGCCGTTCCTCCCCTCTCCCCCCCGCAGTTCTTTCGTCCATTGCGTGCGGCTGCCAGCCGCACATCCCCCCTCCCTCCATATATTATAAACATCAACCATCATGAAAGGTATAGTGCTGGCAGGCGGCTCGGGCACAAGGCTCTACCCCATCACAAAGGGCGTGAGCAAGCAGCTGCTGCCAATCTACGACAAGCCCATGGTATATTACCCCATCTCCGCACTCATGCTCGCGGGCATCAGGGACATACTCATCATCTCCACCCCCCACGACCTGCCGGGGTTCCGGCGTCTGCTGGGCGACGGCTCCGACTATGGCGTGCGCTTCGAATATGCAGAGCAGCCGTCGCCCGACGGCCTGGCGCAAGCCTTCATCATCGGAGAGGAGTTCATCGGCGACGACTGCGCCTGCCTCGTGCTTGGCGACAACATATTCCACGGCGCAGGCTTCACCGCGCTGCTCAGGCGCGCCGTACACGACGCCGAGACCTGCGCCAAGGCCACCGTCTTTGGCTACTGGGTGAGCGACCCCGAGCGCTATGGCGTGGCCGAGTTCGACAAGCAGGGCAACTGCCTCTCCATAGAGGAGAAACCCACCCACCCCAAGAGCAACTACGCCGTGGTGGGCCTCTACTTCTATCCCAACAGGGTCGTGGACGTGGCGAAGAACATACGCCCCAGCCAGCGCGGCGAGCTCGAGATAACCACCGTCAACCAGACGTTCCTTGCGGACGGGCAACTCAAGGTGCAGACACTCGGGCGGGGATTTGCCTGGCTCGACACCGGCACCCACGACTCGCTGGCCGAAGCGTCCACCTTCGTCGAGGTCATCGAGAAACGCCAGGGGCTGAAGGTGGCGTGTCTCGAAGCCATTGCCTTCCGCAACGGATGGATCACCGCCGAGCGCTTGCGCCAGATTGCGCAGCCCATGCTCAAGAACCAGTATGGGCAATACCTGCTCCGTATCGCCGACGAGAAGGACGGCGACATACCGCCGACCCTCTGACACCCCGTCCCACACATGAAGATACTCATCACCGGCAGCGCCGGGTTCATCGGCGCCAACCTCGCCATGCGGCTCCTCGCCGAAGGCTTCTGCGGGCAGCCATGCACCATCGTTGGCCTCGACAACTGCAACGCATACTACGACCCCTCCCTCAAAGAACATCGCCTGAAGCTCGTCGCACGCACCGCCCGCGAGCACACCGAGCACGCATACACCTTCGTCAGGGGCGACATCGCCGACAAGGCCCTCGTGGAGAGCCTGTTTGCCGAACACCATTTTGACATCGTTGTCAACCTCGCCGCACAAGCCGGGGTGCGCTACAGCATCGACAACCCCGATGCATATATCCAGAGCAACATCGTCGGATTCTACAACATACTCGAGGCTTGCCGCCACAGCGCCGCCACCGCCAACGGCGGCGGGCATCCCGTCGGCCACCTGGTGTATGCCAGTAGCTCCAGCGTCTATGGCGGCAACACGAAAGTGCCCTTCAGCACCGACGACCGCGTGGACAACCCCGTGTCGCTCTACGCTGCCACCAAGAAGAGCAACGAACTCTTTGCACACTGCTACTCCAAGCTCTACGACATCCCCACCACAGGGCTGCGCTTCTTCACCGTCTATGGCCCTGCCGGGCGACCCGACATGGCATATTTCGGCTTCACCGACAAGCTCATCAAGGGGGAAACCATCAGGATATACAACTACGGCAACTGCCGGCGCGACTTCACCTACATCGACGACATCGTGGAGGGCATTGTGCGTGTGATGAAAGCCCCGCCACAGCGCAGGGTGGGCAGCGATGGGCTGCCAATACCGCCGTACAAGGTTTACAACATCGGCGGCGGGAGGCCCGAGAACCTGCTGGACTTCGTGCAGATACTGCAGGAAGAACTCGTCGCTGCCGAGGTTCTCCCGCAGGGCTACGACTTCGAGGCCCACAAGCAGCTCGTGCCTATGCAGCCAGGCGACGTCGCCACCACCTACGCCGACACCACAGCCCTCGGGCGCGACTTCGGCTTCACGCCGTCAACCACCCTGCGCGAAGGCTTGCGGCGCTTTGCCCGCTGGTACAAGGATTATTACAAAAGCTGACTCACCCCCACGCACCCGTGAATACGCCACACACCGAGGAGGCCTTCTTTGCGCTCTTGCGGGCAGGGCTATGGGAGGACGACGTCCGCCTGTTGCCCTACGGCGCCATTGACCTTGCTGCCATCCTGGACATGGCCAAGGGGCAGGCCGTGGTGGGGCTCTTGGCCGCAGGCCTGGAGCACATTGCCGACGCGAAGCCGCCCAAGAGCGATGTCATGCCATTTGTCGTGCACACCTTCATGCTGGAGCAGCGCAACAAAGCCATGAACCGCTTCATCGGCGTGGCGACGGAGAAGATGCGCAAGGCCGGCATAGAGACACTGCTGGTGAAGGGGCAGGCCGTGGCGCAGTGCTACGAGCGTCCCTTGTGGCGTGTCAGCGGCGATGTGGATCTGTTCATGAGCGACGACAACTACGTCAAGGCCAAGCGCTTCCTCACGCCGCTGGCGTCGAGTGTCGAGGAGGAGCATGTGCGCGAGAAACATCTGGCGCTGACGCTCGACTCGTGGGAAGTGGAACTCCACGCACGCCTCTATTGCGGCATCTCACCACGCATCGACCGCGAGCTGGACGATGTATATGCCGACAGCTTCGGCGGCGGCAACGTGCGCACCTGGGACAACAACGGGGTGCAGGTGTTGCTGCTCGCCGTGGAGAACGACGTGTTCTATGTCTTCACACACATCATGCAGCACTTCTACAAGGGCGGCATCGGCTTGCGGCAGATATGCGACTGGTGCAGGCTCATGTGGACCTACCGCCACACCATGGACCTCCACAAGCTCGAAGCGAGGCTTCGTCGCGCCGGCCTGATGACGTCGTGGCGCGCATTCGCGGCCTTTGCTGTCGGATGGCTCGGCATGGAGCCTTCGGCAGTGCCTTTCTACTCCGACGAGCCGCGGTGGCGACGAAAGGCTGCGCGCATCAAGGACTTCGTCGTGATGTCCGGCAATTTCGGCCACAACCGCGACAATACCTACTACGGCAAGTACCCCTACGTCTTGCGCAAAGCGTTTTCCCTGGCGCGGCGGATGGGCGATGTGGTGCGCCACGCACGCATATTCCCGGCAGATGCCTTGCGCTTCATGCCAACCATTGTGCTCCACGGAGTTCGCAGCGCGCTCAGGGGGGAGTAGCCACACATCGCTGAACAGTAACTTCATAAACAGAATCATATACGCTAATTTTTATGTCAGAAAGGAAAAGAATTTATCTCTGCCTGGCCCACATGAGCGAGGACGGCGCGGAGCAACGTTATGTGAAGGAAGCGTTTGACACGAACTGGGTCGTGCCACTCGGCCCCAATGTCAATGGGTTTGAAAAGGATCTCGAGGAGTTTGTCAACCAAGGCGCCACCGCTGCCAACGCCCAGAGCGCCGCCACCACGCTGCCACCCCACGCCCCCATGCACTCGAAAAGGGTCGTGGCCCTCTCGAGCGGCACGGCGGCAGTGCACCTCGGCCTGCTTGCCGCCGGGGTGAAGGCCGGCGACGAGGTCATTGTGCAGAGCTTCACATTCTGCGCATCAACCCACCCCGTCACATACCTCGGAGCCACACCCGTGCTCGTGGATTCGGAACCCGACACCTGGAACATCGACCCGGAACTCTTGGAGCAAGCCATCATCGACCGCATCGCCAAGACCGGCAAGGCGCCGGCGGCCATCGTGCCGGTGGCCCTCTACGGCATGCCGTATAAGGCCGACCGCATCATGGCCATTGCCAACAAGTACGGCATACCTGTTGTCGAGGATGCCGCCGAGGGCTTTGGCTCCAAGTACAAGGGTCAGGTTTTGGGCACGTTCGGCAAGTACGGCGTGCTGAGCTTCAATGGCAACAAGATGATCACGACGAGCGGCGGCGGGGCGCTCATCACGGCCAGCGACGACGAGTGGCGCGAGATCATGATGTACGCCACACAGTACCGCGAGAGCTACCCCTACTACCAGCACGAGAAGATAGGCTACAACTACCGCATGTCCAACATTTGCGCCGGCATAGGCCGCGGGCAGATGACAGTGGTGGGCGACCACCTGGCACACCACAGGCATGTGCAGAAGATGTATGAGGAGCTGCTCAAGGATGTCAGCGGCGTGCATGTCCACAGCCAGCCATGTCTGCCGCCAGTGCCGTCGCCACGGGCCGACGGCACCACCGTCCCCGTCTATGACAGCAACTACTGGCTGTGCACCATCACCCTCGATGCCGATGTGCGGGTGAAGGGGCAGGAGAATGCCTACACAACCATCGTCACGGGCGCCGTGGGAGGCGCTGCCGGTGTCATCCACGCCGCCAGCTCCGCACACACCGACTGCGAACCCAATGCCAATGTGGAAGCCATGCGCGTGGCGCTCGACCAGGCGCAGATTGAAGCGCGCCCGTTGTGGAAGCCCATGCACAAGCAGCCATGCTACAAGGATGCCCCGGCATACGTCAACGGCGTGTCCGAAGCCCTCTTCAAGGTCGGCATGTGCCTGCCTGCAGGACCCTACGTCACCGACGACGATGTGAGGTACATCGTCCAAGCCATCAAAGAGAACATCGTCGGCTGACAGCCACTACTCCCCCTCCCACACAACCATGAAGCAGGAAGAGAGGTGGGCGATGATGCATGCCGCGGTGTGTGCCTTCATCAAGGCCAACCGCAGGATGCCGTCGCGCCACAGGATTGAGGATCACGAATACCTGAACTGGCTGAAGGTGAACAGGAAAATGCTCCGTCACGGCGAGATGAAACCCGAGAGAGTGGCACCCTTCAGGCAACTCCTTGACCTCGCCGAGCGATATAAGAGGAAGAATCAATATGGATAGTCATCGTTCCACCAAGACGCTGACAGCGTCTTCTCACAGCAGCCGGGACGTTATCGTGCCACCAAGACGCTTCCAGCATATTGGCGTCGCGATTGCGGATAACCATAAACATGTAGGGGGTGTCAAGGCGCCGACTTGTCAGCTTGTCACGACGACGATTGACACATCAGGCGAGGACGATTGACACATCAGGCGAGGACGAGCCGCACACAAAGGCACAGGGACACAGAGCATATAAACTCTGTGTCCCCTGTGCCTTTGTGTGCTATGGGGCGTTGTGCCAGCTCCCAGTCGGCGGCCAGCAGGGTGCCCGCCCGTCAGAACAGCGGCCCGCGGCCCATGCAGGAGGTGGTGGTCAGGGAGGTGACGATGGCCGTGAGGATGGTGATGGCAATCTCCAGGACGCGCTTCAGCGCGCGGCGTGTGGTGTCTTTCATGGCTGAGGGTTTTAGAATTAAGGGAATAGCGTGATAACGAAATAACGAAATAACGACATTTCGGAATAACGTCATAACGTTTTTGAAGCCCCGGGGGTCCGGGGGGGAAGAGCGAGGGCGGTTGCCGCCCTCAGCCCTCTTCCCCCCAGCACCCCCCGGACGTTATTCGCCGCCGCCGTCGGTGCTGTCGTCGTCGGCGCTCCAGTCGGCGCTCTCGCGTCCTGCCGTCTCGGCTTCGAGGGTGGCAGCCACGGCCTTGCGCGTGGGCGCCACTTCGGCTCTAACCGCGTGAACCGTGGCGGCAGCTGGAACAACAACGCCAGGAACTGCCGCGTGTCGAACCGGAACAACAACACGCCGGACAACCGCAACAACAACCTCGGCTTCCGCCTGGTCCTGTAGCTCGACCCTGGCACAGTATAAGTTCAAAAGGGTGTGAACAGGATACATATCCCGCCAGCCATGTAGCGACATTGGCGGCAAATGGGCAGGACGGGATCCTGTCTGCGAGTGGGAGGACGGAGTAGGGCTGAGGTGCCGAAACGCCCTCCTACATCTTATCTTGATGTCGTTGTTGCACGAATTTTCGTTAAAAGATAGTCGATGATGATGTGCATTAAGGTAAAAGTTGTATCTTTGCCGCAGTAATAGCACAAGGATATGGGAACATACATAAACATCGGCAATGCTGGCTTCCAGTCGGCGCGCAACGGAGAGTACGTCGATAAGTCGGGGCTGATTGCCGTAGTCAACGGCACATTGTTTTCAGAGCGAAGGTTCAGCTGTGTCAGCCGCTGCCGACGTTTCGGCAAGTCCATGGCGGCGAAGATGCTCTGTGCCTACTACGACCGCTCGTGTGACTCGCGCCCGCTGTTTGCTGACCTGCAGATTGCAGGTGACCCGTCGTTTGAGAAGCATCTGAACAAGTACCCCGTCATCTATCTCGACGTAACCAATTTCACGACCCGCGGTCTTCCCGCCGATGACATCGTACCGACAATGCAGGCCGAGATTATTGAGGAGATGAAAGACGCCTTCCCCGAGGCGGACACTCATGCCACCGACGACCTGATGGCCGTGCTGTCCAAGGTGGCCCGACACTATGGCATACAGTTCATCATGATCATCGACGAGTGGGACGCCATCTGCCGCGAGGCCGTAAGCCACCCAGAGGCAATGGATCGCTACGTGAATCTCTTGCGCAGGTTGTTCAAGGGCAGCGACAGCAGTGTGGTCTTCGCCGGAGTGTATATGACGGGCATCCTGCCCATCAAGAAGTACAAGACGGAGTCGGCGCTCAACAACTTCCTGGAGTATTCCATGGTGACACCGCGCAGCATGGCCAGCTTCTTCGGCTTCACCAAGGACGAGGTGCGTGCCCTCGCAGAAAAGCACGGCATGGACTTCGACGAGTTGGTGAAATGGTACGACGGCTATCAGATTGGCAACCA
>JAFSVI010000035.1 GCA_017445145.1 Bacteroidaceae bacterium
CGCTGATTCTGCGGCACGCCGACGCAGTTGCCGACAGCTGACGTCCGCTGTTGGCATGCGCGGTAAGCACACCTGGACAGCCACGAGCCTGCGCGCGTGTCAAGCCACGACGCCGCCATTTCAACGTCGCGGCGGTAGCCACGCCGCGGTATAGCAACCTTGATAGCGCGATGTTGGGCGGCGCATACGGTGGTGTGCGGGCAAATAAAGGCTTTTGTTGCTACATTTTTGGTCAAATGCTTGGCGGTTTGTGGGAAAAGAGCTACATTTGTACGCCCAACCCTTCATAAACCTAACTAAACAATGACAGCAAAACAGATTATTGAGGCTGGAAAAGCCATCCTCGGCATCGAGTTCGGGTCCACACGCATCAAGGCAGTGCTCATCGACCCCGACAACAAGCCCATTGCCCAGGGCAGCCACACTTGGGAGAACCAACTCGTCGATGGACTGTGGACGTATAGCACCGAGGCCATCTGGTATGGCCTGCAGGACTGCTATGCCGACCTGCGCAAGAACGTCATCAGCGAGTACGACTGCGAGATCGAGTCGCTCGCCGCCATAGGCTTCTCGGCCATGATGCACGGCTACATGCCCTTCAACGCCAACGGCGACATCATGGTGCCCTTCCGCACGTGGCGCAACACCAACACGGGCAAGGCCGCTGCCGAGCTCAGCGAGCTTTTCAACTACAACATACCATTGCGCTGGAGCATCAGCCACCTCTATGAAGCTATTCTCGACAACGAGGAGCATGTGGCCGACATCACATTCCTGACCACCCTCGCCGGTTACGTCCACTGGCAGGTGACGGGCCAGAAGGTGCTCGGCGTGGGCGATGCCTCCGGCATGATCCCCGTGGATCCCTTCACCAAGACCTACGACGCCACCATGGTGGCCAAGTTCGACAAGCTCATTGAGCCGCGCGGCTTCTCGTGGAAGCTGCTCGACATACTGCCCAAGGTGCTCGTGGCAGGCGAGAATGCCGGTTTCCTCACCCCCGAGGGTGCCATCAAGCTCGACGTCAGCGGCCACCTCAAACCCGGCATTCCCGTGTGTCCGCCCGAGGGCGACGCCGGCACCGGCATGGCAGCCACCAACGCCGTGCGCCAGCGCACCGGCAACGTCAGCGCCGGCACCAGCTCCTTCTCCATGATCGTGCTGGAGAAGCCCCTCTCCAAGCCCTACGAGGTGCTCGACATGGTGACCACGCCCGACGGCTCCCTCGTGGCCATGGTCCACTGCAACAACTGCACGAGCGAAATCAACGCCTGGGTGAAGATGTTCAAGGAATACCAGGAGCTGCTCGGGGTGAAGCAGAGCACCAACGACCTCTACACCACGCTCTTCAACGTGGCTCTTGCCGGCGATGCCGACTGCGGCGGCCTCATGGCCTACAACTACATCTCGGGCGAACCCGTCACGGGCCTCATGGACGGACGGCCGCTCTTCGTGCGCTCCGCCGGCGACAAGTTCTCCCTGGCCAACTTCATGCGCGCGCAGCTCTATGGCGCCATCGGTGTGCTCAAGATTGGCAACGACATACTCTTCAATGAGGAGCACGTCGAGGTGGACCGCATCATGGGCCACGGCGGCTACTTCACCACGCCCAAGGTGGGGCAGCTCATGCTCGCCGCTGCACTCAACTCGCCCATCTCCGTCATGGAGACGGCAGGCGAGGGCGGTGCGTGGGGCATAGCCCTGCTCGCCGGCTACATGGTCAACAACGCCAAGGGTCTCTCCCTGCCCGACTATCTCGACCAGGTGGTGTTTGCCGGCAACACCGGCACCGAGGTGGCTCCCACGCCCGAGGATGTGGCCGGGTTCAACCGCTACATCGAGAATTACAAGGCGGCCCTCCCCGTGGAGAAAGCTGCCGTGGAGTTCAAGAAATAGGTTGCCAGCGGCGCGCCACGGCGCGCCGCGAGGCTCATCGCAAAGCTCCCTGCCGACGTGTGCAGGGAGCTTTTGTGATTTTTTTTCCGCGCATAAGCGTGGCATTTGGATTTTTATGCCTATCTTTGCGCGCTGATAGGGCTACAATTATGTCGAAACGTATTTTCTTCCTCCTCGTGGCGATGGGCGTGGCTCTCGCCGCATGGCCGCAGGCCGATGCCGCACATGTGCGACTTACGAATCTGCCGCATGTGTATATCAACACCTTCACGGGTGCCAGCGTGACCAGCAAGACAGACTATGTGTATGCACGCATGTGGTATGTCGGCGAGGACGATGCCGTGCAGGACTTCGACTCGCTGCAGATACGCCTCCGCGGCAACTCCACGGCCACGCTGGCCAAGAAGCCCTACAAGCTCAAGTTCCACAACAAGGTGAAACTCCTCGGCAAGGGGCGTCCCAACACCAAGAAATGGACGCTACTGGCCAACCACGGCGACAAAACCATGCTCCGCAACGCCATCACCAGCGCCATGGGCGACCGCGCCGGCATGGCCTTCACCCCGGCGGCCAAGTTCGTGGACCTCACATTCAACGGCACCTACCTGGGCACCTACCAGCTCTCCGACCAAATCGACGTGCGGCCCCACCGCGTGAACATCGCCGAGCAACCCTATCCGCTGGCGCCAACCGACGACATCAGCGGAGGCTACCTCATGGAGGCCGACGGCTTCCGCGACTTCACCACCATGTGGCCCCCTGGCTCGTCGCAGGACATGGGATTCTATTCCACACAGGGCGTGCCGGTGAAAATCCACTATCCCGACGGCGACGAAATCTCCCAGAGCCAGGTGAGCTACATCACCTCATGCATCAACGACTTCGAAGCGCGCCTCTTCGGCAGCAGTTTTGCCGACGCGGCGGCGGGCTACAGGCCCCTCGTCGATTCCGTGTCGCTCGCGCAGTGGTACCTGTGCACCGAGATCAGCGCCAACATCGACGGCTTCTACAGCGCTTATTTCTACAAGGACAAAGGCGATGCGCGCATCTTCTTCGGCCCGCTGTGGGACTACGACATCGCCTACAACAACGACAACCGCACACGCCAGGGCACCAACGACACCGAGCGCCAGCTCATGGCCGACGCCGGCTATGGTCTGGGTTGGGGCGGTGGCAACGGCATGTGGGTCGTTCGCATGTGGGACGACCCGTGGTTTGCGCGCTTGGTCAACCGCGAGTTCGCGGCCCTCGTCGATGGTGGCCTGGAGGCTTGTCTCAACGCCAAGCTCGACAGCCTCACGGCGCTCATCGACCAGTCGCAGCGCCTCAACTTCCAGCGATGGGGCATACGCCAGGCCGTCCTGCGCGAGCGCGTGCTCCATTCCACCTACGCTGAGTATGTGGCCGACGTGCGCACGTTCATCAACCGCCACCTGGCATATCTCGCCACAGCCTTCGCCAGCCGCCTCCCCTACACGCCCGAGCCACAGCCCGAACCCGTGGCGCAGCCGGACCTGACCATCGACAACGACTATTTCTACACCATCCAGAATGTCAACACCGGTACATACATAGATGTCGATGTGGCAACGGACAACGTGTGCTGCCGCAGCTGGAGCGAGGTGGCAGCGTCGCAGCAGTGGAGGATGTACAACCTCAGCAACGGCTACGTGTTCATACGCAACGCCGCCACATGGACAGCGATGTGCGACCCCACACCCGACGGCGCCACGGCGACAACGCAGGTGGGCGCTGCACTCGTGGTGGCTGAGGCCGACTCCACCGACGCGCGCCAGCAGTGGAAGGTCGTCCGCCAGGCCGACGGCATCTACAACCTCATCAGCCGCAGCAGCCAGCATGCCGCCAACCTCAGCGGCGGCAATGCTGCCGACGGCACACCGGTGTTGAGCTATACCAGCGACGAGCGCAATGCCTCATCCGCCAACCGCAAGTGGCGCATAGCCAAAGGCCGCAAAAGAGATGTCACGACACCCGTCGCCGATGTCGTCACCACTGACTACGCGCTGGCCTACGACCCCGTGGCACAACGCCTCCACTTCGGAGCCGACGACATGAGCCAGCTGCGTTTCCAGGTGACGGTCTTCGACCAGGGTGGCCGCGCCGTGGGGCGTTTCACAGCTGCCGAGGGCTATGCGGCCGCCCATCTGCCGCGAGGCATCTACGTCGTGAGCTGGCAGCACGATGGGCGCCGCCGCACGGTGAAGTTTGTGCGATAGGAAACATGCCGCACGCACGTCGGTACGGATATTGATGGTTTCAGCCCCTGGTGGGCCACCACCGCCGTCTTGTCGGCGGCCTTCACGCCCATGACCGCCGCCATGAGCGCAACGACAAGCGGGCTGAAGCGCGGCGCAGATTCGTCGTTTTTCCTCTCGGGCAGCTGCAAAGATACCGCCTTTTCACGTAATGTGTGCCACAAAAACGCAAAAAAACAGCATTTTATTTGGAGGATTCAAAAACATGCATTACCTTTGCACCCGCAAAACAAACCACGGTGCCTTGGATGAGTGGCTTAGTCAGCGGTCTGCAAAACCGTCCACAGCAGTTCGAATCTGCTAGGCACCTCCACAGAGAAAGGGGGAGATTCAGCTGAATCTCCCCCTTTCTCGATATTGTGTTACCCAAACAGCTCGCGCAGCTCGCTGTTGCTGAGGTTGCCAATCCAGTTCTCGCCTGTGGCCACGGTCATATCGGCCAGGTGGCGCTTGTCCAATATCATCTTGTCGATGCGCTCCTCGAAGGTGTTCTGCGTGATGAAGCGGTGGACGAGCACGTTCTGGTGCTGGCCGATGCGATAGGCGCGGTCGGTGGCAATTGTCTCAACTGTCGCTAAACCGCGACAAAGATAGTGGTAATTGACGGGATGAGAGCTGTATGTCTCAGCTGGCCGGCACCCACGGCATACTTTGGGCAAAGAGAGGTGTGGTTAAGCCTGTTCCTGGTTGTCGAGCTGCTCGTAGATGGAGTTCTTGCTCTTGTATTCCGGCACAATGGCCTTCATCACGGCCACGGTGGCCATGTTGTCGAAGCGCAAGGCCACGCTCTGCAGCTCTTCAATCTGGCGGCATACCTCGGCGTAGTCCTGCACGCGCACCTGTGCTATCTTGATCTTCGAGTTGAAGGTCGGCATGGTGTGCTCCTCGTCGCTGAGCACTTCCTCATACAACTTCTCGCCATCGCGCAGACCGGTGAACTGAATCTCCACGTTGTGGGCGCCAGAGAGCTGAATCATGCGGCGTGCCAGGTCGGCAATGCGCACGGGCTTGCCCATGTCGAACACGAAAATCTCGCCACCATGACCCATAGTGCCAGCTTCGAGAACGAGCTTGCAGGCCTCGGGGATGAGCATGAAGAAACGTATGATCTCGGGATGGGTGACGGTGACAGGGCCTCCCTTGCGTATCTGTTCCTTGAAGAGAGGGATGACGCTGCCGTTGGACCCCAGCACGTTGCCGAAGCGGGTGGTGACGAACTGCGTCTCGCCAGCCACGGTGCCTTCCTTGATGGCGTGGTCCAAGGCCTGCACGTAGATCTCGCAGACGCGCTTCGAGCAGCCCATGACATTGGTGGGGTTCACGGCCTTGTCGGTGGAGATCATCACGAACTTCTTCACGCCATATTTCACGGCCATGTCGGCAATGACCTTTGTGCCGATGACGTTGTTGAGCACGGCCTCGCTGGGGTTGTCCTCCATCATCGGCACATGCTTGTAGGCGGCGGCGTGGAACACATACTCAGGGCGGTGGTTCTCGAAGAGATACTCCATCAGGGACTTGTCGGTGATGCTTGCCACAATGGCCTGAACCTTGATGTCGGGGTAGTCGCGGGCCATCATCAGGCGTATGTCGTGCTGAGGCGTCTCGGCTTGGTCTATGAGCAGAAGCTCGGATGGCTCCCACTGTGCCACCTGGCGCACCATCTCCGCACCTATGCTGCCGGCGGAGCCGGTGATGAGTATGCGGCGCCCGTGGAGCAGCTCCTCCACGGCCTTCAGATCGACCTGTATCTCGTTGCGTGGCAGCAGGTCCTCGATCTCCACCTCGTGGAGCTGAGAGGTGCTGATGTCCGAGCGGCCGTCCCACGGTTGAGCGAGGTTGACGGAATAGACGGATATGCCGGCGTTGAAGAGCATGTCGGCCATGGCGGTGTCGGCGGTGAAGCGCTCGGCCTTCAGCGGCGATACGATGAGTGTCGTGACACGCTCCTTGCGCATGGCGGCGATGAGGTTCTTGTCGTTGTGATATACGCGCACACCTTGCAGGAAATGGCCAGGCATGTCGTCGCTGTCGCTCACGAAACCGCGCAGGTGGAAGCGAGCGGGTGTCTCCATGCGTATGCTCTTGGCTATGGCCAGGCCGCCGGCCTTGGTGCCGTAGATGAACACCCGGCGGTGGGCCTCGCGCGAGCGGATGACGTCATACACGAACTTGATGAAGATGCGCACCATACACATGGCAAAGGTGGCCAACAGCCAGCCGAACACAAGCTCGCGGAAGTGGATGGTCACGAACCAGCGGTCAAGACCTATCGTAAGCCGCAGAGCCTCAAGGATGAAGATGCCGATGGCGTTGGCTGTGCCGATGCGATACAGGTCGATGAATGAAGCGTAGCGGATGATGCCCGCATAGGTTTTCATCAGCTTGAAGCCAACGATGTAGGGTATGAGATACACAAGCAGGGTGGCCACCAAGTCCCAGAAAACACGGGCCGTGGCGGTGGCGCCGTTGTATATGGTATAAACAATGAGGTTGGCTGCCACGACGGTGATGCAATCAAAGACGAGCACCAACCAATAAGGTGTGGCTTGGCGGGAGAAAAACCAATCGTAGATACGCTTTAATATGTTCATTTCCTTTGTGTAGCTATTTGGGGGTTACATCCAGCGTGAGGATAATGACTGATACACTGCGCAAAGGTAGCGCTTATTTCTATAATTATGGTATTTAGTTTCGTTAAAGAATGTTAATCGGGGGGGGGTAGCTGACGCATTTCTTGATTCTGCCGACGGGTTTAGGCTGGCGGGATGTGTGGTTTGCGGTCAGTACATATTGGCTGTACGCATGACCCAGTTCCACACGCGCCAAGGCACGCTCCACAGGATTTCGCCGGGATAGTGGGTCACGAAGTGGAAGGTGCGGCGCGTTTTGCGCACGAAGGTCTGGAGCTGTGTCTCGTCCTTGCTGCGAAGCATGCGGCGGTCGAACTGCCCGAAGTTGCCGGCCTGCATTATCTCGGAGAGCAGGAGCAACCCCTCCAAGACGTCCGGCGGGCAGAGCATGTGCTCGCGTGCCAGGCCGAAGCATTGTTCCATCACCCACATGACGGCGCCGGTGAAGCGCTTCATGCCAAGTGACTCGAGCACAGCCATCGTTGTCTGCCGCTCCTGGGCGCTGCTGCTGCGCAGCACGAAGAAGTAGTCCATGAGCTGGCGCAGGCCAAGCCCCTCGGAGAGGAAATGGCGGTAGGCATGCACCAGCACGAATACCAGGTTCATGCGCAGCGACGGCACATGGAATGCCACGCCGGCGCCACTGATGTCCCATCGTGCCTCGCGCCTGAAGAATTGCTGCAGGCGGTGGTTGGTCAGCGGCGAGTACATCCATGTTGGCCTGTAGTGGACCTCTAATTCAATATCGTCAAAGAGGTGGTAGTCAACGTGCTGGTATGTTGGGTGGGCTTTGGCGTTGCGCTCCAGGGCCAAGCGTGTGAGCACACGGTGGTCGGCATCCACCCAGAGGTCGATGTCGCCCGGCATGCGGGATGAGGGGAGGGCATAGAGGCGTGCCAGGCCCTGGCCCTTGAGGATGCAGCACTTGAATCCCAATGAGCGGAAATGGATTTCGGCCTCCTCGCAGCGTTGGTCCATGAGGGCATTGCGGCGCTGGATTTTGGATGTCAGTGTCAGCCACCGCACGAGGATGTCCTTGGGAGGTGCCAGCTCGGCAGGCAGGTATTTCACCGCCTGGAAGGTCACACCCACGAGCATCTGACGCTCCGAGGTCAGCAACAGCTGCTTCCAGTTGACATCGCCGGTGAACAGCGCAGCGTCGGGAGCCTGGTTCAGGGCTCCGCACCTCACGAGCTCCACGAATCGCCGCATGGGCAGGTTCAACCCCTTGACGTTGCGGAAGGGGCTGTGGCGCAGGCGTATCCTGTTGAGCAGGCCGCGGGTGTCAGCTTCATTCGTCATGGTTGTGCTTGGGTAAAGAGGGGCTTGTAAGTTTGTCTGCACGCCGCATGGCGTCGGCCTCTTCCCTTGCCTGCCTGATGGCAATGCGCTTGCGGCGCCCGAGCAGCCAGTAGAGGACAAACGTGATTGCGATGCCAGCAGCGACGACGCCGTACAGCTGCCACTCCTTAGGGAGGTATGAGTGGGAGAGGACGAACCACAGCAGGATGACCATCATGTTGAGCATGATTTCCAGCAGCGATGTCTCGAGATGGTGGAAACCGTAGTCGATGAATGCGTGGTGCAGGTGGCTTTTGTCGGGACGGAAGGGGGACCGCCCGCGCCACAGCCTGCCTAACATCACCCGGATGGTGTCGAACACGGGCATCGCCAATGCTGCCAGGACGAAGGCCGTCAGGCAATAGGGCGTCTTGTCCAAGTGCTGTGAGCAGACCGAGCCTGATGTGAGCATCGCCATCACCATGTCCGAGATGGCGATGCCAAGCATGAGGGTGCCGCTGTCGCCGATGAACATCTTCGAACGTTCGCCAAAGACATTGAGCACGAAGAAAGGGATCAAAGCTCCTATCAGGCAGCAGCCCAGGGCGGAGCGCACATAGTCGTGGCATAAGAAGAACATCCACGAGTAGAGAACCAGGATCGTGATGCACAGTCCCGACGAAAGACCATCCACGCCATCAACAAGGTTAATGGCATTGATGATGCCCACACAGGCAAACACCGTCAGAGGCCATGCCAGCCACGACGGCAGCTCATAGATGCCCCAGACCCCGTGCAGGCTGTTGATGGGGTAGTTGTTGATGATGCACAGGGCGGTCACGACAACAATCTCCACCAACAGCTTTTGTATCGGCGTAAGGTTACGGACATCGTCGAGGGCCCCGGTGAGAAGCATGACAAGCATGGCCACCTGCACGGGGATAATCGACGTGCAGTCGTGGAAAAACCAATAACACAGACACCCCACTATGGCACCGATGAAGACAACGTGACCGCCCATGACGGGAACTGGCACGCGCTGTAGCTTGCGGGCCTCGGGGTTGTCGTAGATGCCGAACCTCCGCGCTATGTAGAGCATGGGCTGGTGTGCCAGCGACGCTGCTGTCAGCGAGATGAGGAACACGAGGGTTATGTAGTGGATGTCATGCATGATGGCGCGTGGGGGCGTGGGCCGGCATCACAGGCGGCCGTCGATGATGTCGCGGGGGAGGATACCCTTCACATCGTAGATGACGCCATTGCCGTTTACCAATGACTTGATGTCCATTTCGAGGAACTCCTTGTGGGCAACGGCAAGGATGACGGCATCGTATTTGCCGCTTTCCACATTTGGCTGGGAACTCTCGATGGCTACGCCGTATTCGTGGGCAACGGCAGCGGGGCTGGCCCATGGGTCGTAGATGGTGATGTTGGGCGTGTATTCCCGCAACGTCTGGTATATATCCACCACCTTTGTGTTGCGGATGTCGGGGCAGTTCTCCTTGAAGGTGATGCCCAGGATGAGGATACGGGCGTCTTTCACAATCACACCCTTCTTGTTCATGAGCTTGATGGCCTGGTT
The DNA here is from genome assembly GCA_017445145.1 of Bacteroidaceae bacterium. GTDB lineage: Bacteria > Bacteroidota > Bacteroidia > Bacteroidales > Bacteroidaceae > Physcousia. The sequence goes on from JAFSVI010000035.1 coordinate 9,669, forward strand.
GGCAACGTAGTCGCCCATGCCGTCGTTGAGGCGGCGCGCATTGTACATCACGCGCGGCAACACGCCATACACCTGAGCCTTCTGGATGAGATAGTAGGGATCCACGCTGATGCAGTGGCCACCGACGAGGCCTGGGCTGAGCTTGATGAAGTTCCACTTGCTGGAGGCCGCCTCAATCACGTCGTGGGTGTCGATGCCCATGGCATTGAAAATCTTGGCCAACTCGTTCATGAAGGCAATGTTAACGTCGCGCTGGGAGTTCTCGATAATCTTCGACGCCTCGGCAACCCTGATGCTCGGCGCCTTGTGGGTGCCGTTGACGAGGACGGAGTTATACACGCTGTCCACGAGGTCGGCCACCTCGGGCGTGGAGCCTGATGTCACCTTCTTGATTTTCTCGACGGTGTGGAGCTTGTCGCCGGGATTGATGCGCTCGGGGCTGTAGCCCGCAAAGAAGTCAACATTGAACTTCAGGTTACTGACCTTCTCCACGATGGGCAGACATTCCTCCTCCGTCACGCCGGGATAGACGGTGCTCTCATACACCACCACGTCGCCCTTGCCGATGACGCGACCCACGGTGGTGCTGGCGCCGATGAGAGGGGTAAGGTCGGGGTTGTTGTCGGAATCAACAGGCGTGGGCACTGCCACGACGTAGAAGTTGCAGTCGCGGATGTCGTCAAGCGAGGTGGTGCAGCGGAAACCGTGGTCGTTGATGGCGTCCTGGAGCAGCTCGTCGGCCACCTCGAGAGTGGCATCGTGACCTTGCATGAGGGCATCGACGCGACGCTGGTTCATGTCGAAGCCAATGGTGGGGTATTTCGTTGAGAAGAGTCGTGCTAAGGGTAGTCCTACGTAGCCCAGGCCGATGACGCAAATCTTTGTTTCTTTGAGTGTTGGCATTGTTTATGAATACTTGTTGTAGGGTGTGATATGGCGCCCCGTTTGTGGGGCGTCGGAAAACCGCCGCAAAATTACATCAAAAAGGCAAGACAAAAGCCACATCCTTAGTTAAAAAGTCTAAACTGCCGGGCTTTGTCGTGGATAAGACCCGAGACGATGGCGCGTCTGCGGGCAAAGCCATTGTGCCGCAGCTCGTTGCCAGCTTTCATCGCTGTGGCTTGGTGCGTGTATGCCTGTATTCTTGCCAAAGTATGGCGGGCAGGGTGCTCACGTAGCGCCACACACGACGGCTTTGCTTGCGAGGCTCCTGACACAGGCGGAAAAGAAACTCCACATGGCAACGCACCATCCACTCTGGGGCACGGCGCGTGTGGGGCAGGCCGCTGTTGTACTTGAACACGGCTCCCACCGTGAGCATCACACCGCGCTGCAGGTGGGGCAACAGGCGGTTGGCAAACGTCTCCTGCTTCACTGCGCCCAGCGACACCCATATAATGTCCGGAGCATAGCTGTTGATGTCGGAGGCTATGCCTTCGTAGTCAAAATCATCTATACCACAGAATGGTAGCGCGCGGAAAGGCATGTCGCCTATGGCCGGGTCGTAGGCCGTGAGTCTCTGGCGCAGGGCGTCGAGAAGAACCTGGTCGCCGCCGAGGAAATACATCCTGTACTTGCACATCTTCACCATGTCGAGGAATATCTGCGGCCCCTGGTATGGCGCAACATTGACATGGTGGATGGCACGGATAAACAGCGGCACCCAACGGCTGTCGGAGATGGAGAAAAGGGACTGGTTGATGATGTCGAGGTAGGATGGGGAGAGGTGCGTCTCAGTCAGCACGATGCCATCGACTACGCACACATAACCCTTGCCATCAGTGGCTATAGTGCGGTCTATTCTTCCGAAGATTCTCTCCTTGGAAAACTCATAGTTGATGCCAAAATAATGCTCCATGGTTTGGATGTGTTACCTTCTATTTGGCTGCAAAGGTACTATACTTAATTCGTTTGTACAAGAATTCTCACTTAAAAAGATAATGAAAAGCATCATCAGCCCTTGCGCTAAGGTCCGAAACCGACGGTCCTTACCCGCCATGATGACTTCGGTGATACCGGTTCGGCTGCTCGTTGTAAAGTATGAGATCGGGTGAAGCTATGTTCTACGGGCTGCGAACCTATGTTCGTGGAGCTGCGAACCTATGTTCGTGGCCTCACGGACATAGGTTCGTAAAAACTGGTGATTTTGCAGCTGGCGAAAGGGCTCAACATGGCTGTTCAGTGGGATTAAGTCATCGTGGAATCAAGCGTGATGGCTGTTATGCTTCAATGTCTGGTGTAAAATATCTGTCATCCGCCGTTCAAAGCGCTCTGTGGTGTATTTGTCGTGGTAAAACTGCTCACCTTTCCTTCCCATTTCCTGTCTTTTCTTTGCATCGTTGATGAGGAATGCAATGTGGTGTGCCAAGGACGAGGCAGATTCTTTTTCGCATATCAGACCATTCACTTTGTCCTGCACCATGTCAGGGATGCCGCCCTCATTGGTGGTGATGACGGGCAGTCCAAATTGCATTGCCTCAAGTATGACAAGTGGGAAACAGTCATCATTTGTAGGATGTATGAAGATGTCAGCCTGTAAGAATTCCTCTGTCTTATCTTTACCGTATTTCTTACCAACGTAAATTGCCATTCCTTCCAATCCTCTCTTTCTGCTTTCCTCCAGAAAGCTGAGGGAGTTGATTTCGCTGCTTTCAGCTCCGACAAAGTGGCAGGTGAAGGAAAGCCCTTGCTTCTTGAGAATCTGCATGGCATCTAAAAGGACATACACCCCCTTCGACGGGAGCAGATTGCTGAGAAATAATAGGTGTGGTATAGAGTTGGAGGCATTTTTGTGCTCTGTAGGCATCCCCGGTATTCCGTTCGGGCATATTTGTACTTGTTCTTTGTTTACAACTTGTTGAATGTCTTGGTATAAATGCCATGAAAGCAGAATGACCGTAGAGTCTTTGTAGCATAAAGGCAATAACCAGCGATATGGCCATTTAGATACATCTTGGCTCATCCCTTTGTTGTGCTGATGAATGACAATAGGCTTCCTGAATAACTTACATAACAGCACAAACAGGGAGTCTTTGATGAATCCTGTCCCATGGCATGTAATGGAGATGTGGCAAAGATCGGGTTTGAGTCTGACGAGTTTCCAAAGAGTGATTATTAATGCCAAAAACCACCTCACGATTTTCGTAATACCATATTGACCTATCTCGTCAACAGTGCGTGATGTGGACATATTGACGTATGAACACTCAAATTCGTCATTAATATGCTGGCTTTCGCGTATCAGCCGACTCATCATGGAAGAACCATGAATGGGGGGCGGAAATGGCGCTATAAAGAGGATTACGGGCTTTTTCATTGCTTAGGCAGCTATCAGGGAACAACTCCCCTGGCAATGACGTGGCCATTCCTCTATTCGTTCATGGGGGGTAATTTTGTTTATATGTATTTCTTTATATAGCGATGACTCGAATCTGTCCTTAATGACATGTGCCGGGTTGCCGCCCACGACGGTGCAGGTTGGTACGTCCTTTGTGACGACGGCTCCGGCAGCCACGATTGCGCCGTCACCTATGGTTACGCCCGCCAAAATGATGGCACCATGGCCAATCCACACGTCGTTGCCAACGTGTGTCTTGCGTGTGTCGCCGCGACCGGAATTCCAGATGTATTGGCCGGGTATGTCGGTGATGTGGTCGTCTCTTCCGATGAATGCGACGTTGGATGCAACAAGAACGTAATTCTTGAATTCTATATCGCACTGGATGATACAGTTAGGCCCAAACTGGACGTGGCTGCCAAAGGCGACGTCGTGGTGTGGCGACCAAATAGTGGTGGATAACGGTATGCGGACGATGGCATCCACGGTGAGTGGCGCTTTCACAAATGGATAGCGACACTTTAGCATATAGCATGAGCGTAAGAAGTTGGCTATGCGTCGGATGAATGTGACCCATTTCTTCCGCTGTGGCAAGACATTATTCTCCAAATCCATAGAATGTTTCTTCTTTTAGTGAGGTGGCTATGGTGTCATAGCTATACTTGAGGCGAGCCGTTTGTGAGGTCTTGGTATAGTTGGGATAAAGATTATGAATAGTGCGGATGGCATCGGACAGCTCTGCACTGTCGCCCTTGTGCAGGAAAATGCCATTTCCCTCTCTCTCGAAATGGCTGACATTGCTGGATGATTTGACAATCAGAGGCTTGCAGCATGCCACGGCATCCTCGATGAGAGTGGTGTGAAGCAGCGGCCAGCATGCGGCATCAGCAAGGCTGAACAGCGAGAGTGTCGTTGCCCTGTCGCACCAACCAAGGAGGGTGATAAAAGGTTTCCCGTCAGCTGACTGCCGCACCCGCTCATCGGCCTTGCCGAAAAGCAACAGATGTAGGTGAGGCATTTCTTGCTGCAAGGATTCAACAGCTGCGATGAGGTCGAGGGTTCCTTTTGAAGCATCCATCTTGCCGCCGCTGGCGATGACGAAAGCCTCAGGCGTGATGCCGTAGTGGTGGCGAAGTGTGGCACGGTCCGTGTGCATGGCTTCTGCACCACGTGTGTCACAGCCTATGGGCAGAAATGCGATGCGGGAATGTGGTATGCCAAATTTGTGGTGCAGATAGTGGCAACGGAGTGGGGTGACTCCAAGGTATCTGTCAACGACGTTGCCCAGAATGCGAGTGGTTGCCGAGAGCAAGAGGCGGTTGTAGCACATGTCCCACAAGCGGTTGCGCGATTCGTTGATGGGGTCGGCGTGGTTGTCAACGTACAGTCTGACAGCGTGGTGTCGGAGTTTGTAGGACGCTGCAACAACCATTGTGGAGCTATCCACACCGTGGTGCAGGATCAGC
>JAFSVI010000036.1 GCA_017445145.1 Bacteroidaceae bacterium
ATACGGCGGCATACGCAACTTAAAGCTGCTTGCTATAGGCGCTCGCTCTTGTCGCGCTTGTCGATATAGAGCTTGGGCAGGGGATTGGCATGGGCCTCGCCCCACGCCATGCGCGAACGCCACACGTCGATGGCGGTGTAGATGGCATGGCGGAAGGATTTCTCGTCGGCCTGTCCGCGACCGGCGATGTCGAAGGCTGTGCCATGGGCTGGCGAGGTGCGTATGATGTCGAGACCCGCGGTGAAGTTCACGCCGTCGCCGTCGGCCAGCAGCTTGAAGGGTGCCAGGCCCTGGTCGTGGTACATGGCCAGGATGCCATCGAAATGGTCGTAGGCGCGCGAGCCAAAGAAGCCGTCGGCCGGGAAGGGGCCGAAGGCGTGGATGCCCTCGGCGTTGGCCTCGTCGATGGCGGGCTGTATGACCTCCTGCTCCTCGGTGCCCAGCACGCCGCCGTCGCCGGCATGTGGGTTGAGGGCGAGCACGGCGATGCGCGGCATGGAGAGGCTGAAATCGCGTTGCAACGTGGTGTTGAAGATGCGCAGTTTCTGCAGCAACACATCGCCGGTGATGGCATCGGCCACACGGCGCAGCGGCAGGTGTGTGGTGGCCAGGGCCACACGCACGCGCTCGTTCATGAGTATCATCAGCGCCGAACCCTCGGGGGCCTCTGTGCGCGACTGTATGTACTCTGTGTGGCCGGGGAAATGGAAGTTGTCGTTCTGGATGTTGTTCTTGTTGATGGGAGCTGTCACGAGCACATCGACATCGCCGGCGCGCCAGTCGGCAAGGGCACGCTCCAGCGCGTCGAAAGCCGCACGTCCGCCCTCGGCCGTGGGCTGCCCCAGGTCAAGCTTGACCTCGTCGGCAGTGCAGGGGATGAGGCTCAGCTCGCCGTCGCGCGCCTCCGACGGGCGCACCACAGTCTGGAAGGGCACCTGCAGGTCGAGGACCTTGCGGTGGTAGGCCGCCACCTTTGGCGAGCCATAGATGATGGGTGTGCAGATCTCGAACATGCCGGGGTCTGCAAATGTCTTGAGGATCACTTCATAGCCAACGCCATTGGGGTCGCCATGTGTTATCGCTACTTTCAGTTTTCGCATAGTGGTTGGATGGGTTATTGTCGTTTGCGCGCCGCCCGGCGGTCCTCGGCCGTGACGGCCACTTCCTCCAGGGTGGTGACGATGGGTGATGTCTGCTCATGGGGCAGGTTGAGGGTGTAGAGCGAGCCTTCGAGACGTCGCATGAGGCCGCGCTTCATCTTCTCCGGTGCAAAGACGAAGCCCTCGACGACGATGACGAGGTTGCGTGTGGTATCGACGCGCGAGTGGCTCACGAAGGGGCCGCCCATGCCGTCGTTCTCCATATACCACAGCCCACGGGCCTCAAGGGCATACTGGTTGTGGACTACGATGGGCTTGACGCTGGTGCACAGCGTGTCGGTGGCCATGTGCATGGAGGGCAGAGTGCCGGGGATGTTCACAGCCATGACGCTGTCGCGCTTGCGCAGCACATACTCCTTGTTGAAGGTCTCGGGGCCCTCGTAAGGGTAGCTGTACATGCAGATGTTCACCATGGCCGAAGCACCATTGCTACTGGTCCAGAAGAAGTCCTTGCCACGCTTGTAGCTTTTGATTTCGTCGGGGGCATGCAGCTCGCAGTCGAAGAGCTCGCGTGCCAGCTCGGCCGTCTTGCGTGAGTGTTTGTCCTTCAGTTCCTTGACGAGGCGGTTCATCTCCATCTTCGTGAGGAAGTCGATGATGTCCTGCCCGTGGTCGAAGCAGAAGTCGGCAAAGTCATTGGCCGTGGGGCTCTGTATGGTGAGCACAATCTGGTCGATGGCATACTTGTCGCGCATGAAGCGCATGGAGGTCTTGGTGTATATCTTGGGATTGATGTCCACGAGGATGATGTTGCGGAAGATGTTGAGCACCTGGTCGAAATGCTTGGGTTCGACCTGGGAGATGTGGAACGAGCGCTCGGGCTGTGGCAGGCCGGGGATGTCGGTGTCGAGCACCGTGAACAGTGCCCGGCCCTGGCGCGCCTGCCAGTCCTTGTCGCTCATCACCACCATCACCTCGTAGGGGCGGCCGCTGGCGCGCGGCATGACAAATTCCTTGCGGCATGAGGTCAACGCCATCGCGAGCGTGGCCGCCATGGCCAATAGCAGTATGTGTGGAAAACGGTTGGTGAACATGTGGGGTGAAATGAGGGGGTTATGGGTGGTGAGGGAGAAATGACCTTTTTGTGGAGGGTCCGGCAGACAGCCGCACACGACGGACGAAATCACGGGATTGGAGGCATAGGGAGCGGAGTCACGGGATTGGAGGCATAGGGAGCGGAATCACGGGATTGGAGGTAAAGGGGGCAGGGGGCTGCCAATTCGTATAATTCGTGGTGAAATCGATCCATCCGGAGGAATAATTAGTGAGTCCACTTGAAAAAGTCCTCACAGCTCTGTCACCCCTTCGGGGTTCAGCCGTAACTGTCTGATTCCCAAGAAGGGGTTTCACCCCTCCCTGTGTTCTTTTCGTCCCTTCGGGACTTTTTCAGATGGGTTCATTGGTGTAATTCGTATAATTCGTGGTGAAAAAAGGAGTGAGACGTTGGGTTATTTGTCTTTGGTGTTGAGGAGGCCGCAGGCGGCATCGATGTCCTGGCCTCGCGAGGCACGTATGGTGCAGCGTATGGCGTGTAGGTTGAGATAGTCGCGCATGGCTTCCATGGCAGCGGTGTCGGTGTCGGCAAACGTGGTGTCGGCATCCAGGGCAATGCGATGCCAGCGGATGAGGTTCACGCGGCATTCCATGCCGCGCAACAGTCGCTGCAAGGCTCGGGCGTGACGGTCGGTGTCGTTCTGTCCGCCAAAGCAGATGTACTCGAACGACAGGCGGCGCTGTCCGCTCCAGTCGTAGTGGCGCAGCAGCTCCACGACCTCGCCGATGGGGAAGCTGTGTTCTGCCGGCATCATGGCGGCACGCTGTTCGGCGAACGCGTTGTGAAGCGACACGGCCAGATGGCACTGGCTCTCG
>JAFSVI010000037.1 GCA_017445145.1 Bacteroidaceae bacterium
AGGAGCGAAGGAGGGGATGAGCGAAGGAGGGGATGAGCGAAGGAGGGGATGAGCGAAGGAGGGGATGAGCGAAGGAGGGGATGATGGAAGGAGGGGGATGATGGAAGGAGGGGATGAGGGGAAGGAGGGGAAACGAGGGGAAACGAGGGGAAACGAGGGGAAAGGGGGGGGAGGAGGGGAAACGGGGGAAGGATGTGCTTATCTCCATCCGGGGTTGTTGGTGGTTATTGCGGCGTTTGTGTTCATCTCCTGTGCCGGCAGTGGGAAGAGGAGGTTTCTGGAGAGTCGGCTTTTGCTTACGCCTGCATCGTCGTTGCCCTCTATGGCGTTCATGGCATCGAGGTAAATGCCCCATCGTATGAGGTCCCAGCGGCGGTCGCCCTCGCATGCCAGCTCCTTTGCCCGCTCCTCGATGATGGCACTGCGCAGCAGCTCCTTGTCGGTGAGTGCGGCAGTGGGGTCGAGGAGCTGCCGCAGCTCGTCGGTGGTGCGTTGTGTGGCGTTGCTGCGTGCCTGCACGCTGTGTAGGTATTGCAGGGCTGTTGCCTGGTCGCCGAGTTCGTTTTTGGCCTCTGCGAGAATGAGGTATATGTCGGCCAGGCGGAGGAAGGGCCAAGGCGCGTCGGCGTTGCCCGTGGTGGGGTCTGTGACATCCATGTATTTGGTGGTGAATGCAAGGTATTGGTCGGCCGATGCTATGTCGCCCCCGAATGTCCAGTACTTCACTCCCTCCTGGTCGAATGGCGGCAGGTGGTTGTCAGCCAGGTGCTTGTAGGTGGCATCGGCCGGGTAGTACAGGCCTCCTTGCATGCCGCTGTCGTCGGCCTGCCGGTGTCCCTCCGAGCGCAGGCGGTGGCGCACTCCGTCAGTGATGCGACGGTCGTCGGCGTCGAAGAGCTGATACCAGTTGTATGTGCAGCCTATCCACCCTCCGTCGGCTTTATACTCGCATGTGGCGTCGGTGAAGATTCCGCAGTAGTTGGTGTGTATGCTTGTCTTGTACTTAGTGTCGGCATTGGGGGTGTATATGCAGAAGAGGAACTCCGTGTCGTAGCGCCCGCTCATGCGCCAGAGGTCGTCGTAGGGTGATAGTGCGCAGGCGCCGTAGGTGCCGTCGATGACTTTCTCGGCCCACGTGGCGGCCTCGGCGTAGTAGGCCGCCGGGTCTATGTCTTCGTAACCGCTCACGGCCTGCACGCGGAAGATGTGGGGGTATGGTTTGGCGTAGGAGTAGGCTCCTGTGGCGACGTTGTATGGTCGCCCTGTGCGCACGATGACGCTTCCCTCACCAGTGGCCGATGCGGCGGCTGTGGCGTAGGCCTTAGCCAGGAGGGCGGCGGCTGTGGCTGCGCTGACGTGGCCTGGCTGGTAGGCGGGGTCGTTGCGATGGTAGGTGAGGGCCACGGCCGTCTGCAGCTGGTCGAAGATCTCGGCATAGATGGCGGCCACGGGGCGGCGGGGGTTGTTGCGGGGACCCGAGGGAGATGCCTCGTTGGAACCCGAGGGAGAAGCCTCGGGCACAGGTACGGGTCCGTAGGCACGGACGAGGAGGAAGTATGCCATGGCACGGTGGAAGGCAAGCTCACCAAGGGCGTTGTTGCGTACGGCCGGTGTCACGTTCTGCATGGCTCGTATCTGTCGCTCGGCATAGTTGGCCCTCTCGATGAGGCCGTAGCATCCTTTCCAGAGGGCATCGCACACCTCGGCCTCGCCCTCGAAGTTGCCGGCCCCGAAAGCCTTGAAGAGCCATGTGGGTCCGCTGATGTAGTCGGCGTCGAGCTCGAGCACCTTGGGGAAGTAGCCCCAGCAGAACATGTCATAGACCCATTTGGAATAGACGCCGGTGACCCACGTGCTGATGGCTTCGTCGCTGTCGCCTATGGTGGCCTCGGTGGTCTGTCCCTCGAGGCTCTCGTCGATGTATGATGAGCACGCTGTGGCGATGGTCGCTGCTGCTATGTAGCAGCACACTGAACAGGTGTATATGATAATTTTGGGTTTCATCGTTTGCAGAGTTGTTGGTTAAAGTCAGAATACGGCGTTGAGGCTGAGGGTGAATGTGCGTGCGCTGGGGTAGCTGTAGCTATCTACGCCGCGTCGGCTGGCATCGCTGCCGAAGGCATTGACGTCGGGGTCCATCCACGAGTAGCTGGTAGCGGTGAATACGTTGGTTGCCGTGAATGCCAGCCTCAGCGACTCCATGAAGCGGAAAGGCTTGCGCCAGTCGTAGGCGAGGGTGATGTACTTCATCTTGAGGTATGAGCCGTCCTCGACGTAGCGGTTGGAGATTTCCATGTTTCTCTGGTCGCCCATGCTGGCGCGTGGGTATGTGGCAGTGGCGGCAGTGGTGGGTGTCCACCGTCCGTCGTAGGCCTCCTGTGTGATGTTGCCCACGTTGGCGAGCTTCATATCCACGGTGTTGAGATTGAGGATGTCGTTGCCCTGCGAGCCCTGCAGCATGAATGCGAGGCTCCATCCCTTGTAGGCAAGGTTACTTGTGAGGCCGTAGGTGAATCGCGGGTTTGTGTCGCCGATGATGGCCCGGTCCTGCTTGTCGATGTAGCCGTCGCCGTTGATGTCGCGGTATTTCACCTCGCCGACGAGCTTGAGCGCCTCGGCCTCGGAGTATGTGCTATACTGCTTCATGGCGAGCACCTCGGCCACGTTGTCGAAGAATCCGTCCTCCACGTAGCCATAGAGGGCTCCTATGGGGCATCCGTTGCGCTGTATGAACATCTCGTCATACTTGCTCCAGAGCGACGTGGCGAACTGGTCGCCGTCGAGCCCTCCGATGCGGTTGCGGTTGAAGCTGAGGTTGGCATTGATGTTCCATCGCCAGTCCTTGTGCTTGAGCACGTCGTAGGCGAGGGTGAATTCGAGTCCCTCGTTGGTTACGTTGCCGCTGTTGACGAGCTTCTGCCCGTAGCCCGAAGAGTATGGTTGCGAGATGTTCTGCAGCAGGTCGAAGGTCTTTTTGTAGTAATAGTCCACGGTGAACTGCAGACGGTTGTCGAGGAATCCGAAGTCTATGCCCGCGTTGAATTGGTTTGTCGTTTCCCACTTGAGGTTGGGGTTGGCCTCGCCGCGCCAGTCGATCTGCGCGGCACCGCGTTCGAGTACGCGGTTGTAGGCGTAGTTTGCGGGTTCGACGATGGTGAGAGTGCGGTACGAGCCTATGCCCTGGTTGCCTGTCTGTCCGAAGCTGAGGCGGAACTTGAGGTTTGAGAACACGTTGAGGTTCTGTATGAACATCTCGTCGCTGGCTCTCCAGGCGAGGGCGGCGCTGGCGAAGGTGGCCCATTTGTTGCCAGTGACGAACTTCGAGCTGCCGTCGGTTCGCACGCTGGCGGTGAGGAGGTATCGGCCGAGAATGGAGTAGTTCACGCGTGCGAGGAATGACTCCAGCCTCTGTCGCCCCTCGTCGCTGGTGAGCTGTGCCTTGTCGAGCGCCCATGCCATGTCGCTCTGGTATGTCATGAACGCCGGCAGGTTGGTGGCGACGGTGGAGCTGTTGTCCCACGCCCCCTGCTCGAATGTGGCACCAGCCACGGCGTTGAGCGCGTGTATGCCCCAAGTGTTGTCGAAGGTGAGGAGGCTCTCGAGCGTGAGGCTCTTCCAGATGTTGGAGGCGCGTCCTATCTTGCCGTTGGGCGTGGGTCGCTTGCCCTCGCCTGTGAGGCTGTCGTAGAAGCTTGTGCGGTGGGCGTCGTTGTAGCCCAGTCCCACGTTCTGGCGGAACTTGAGCCACGATGCCAGTCGCACCTCGGCGTAGTTGCTGCTGAACCAGTTGATGGCCTTCACCTGATCCTTGCTGCCTCGGACGTATGCTGCGGGGTTTGCGGCGAGCCACAGCAGGCTTGAGCTGTTGGTGGTTTCCTCGTTGGCACCGTAGTTGACGGGGAAGATGAGCGACGAGCGTATGATGCCGAAGTCGCCGGAGTTGGTGCGCTGGAAGTCGGTGATGTTGGAGCTGACGTGCGAGCTTGTGCCGAGCTTGAGCCACGATGCTATGTCGCGCTCGATGCTGATGCTCAGTCCGTAGCGGCGGAAGCCCGACTCCTTGATGATGCCTGTCTGCTGCGTGTAGCTGCCCGAGAAGTTGTACCAGCCGCGGTCGTCGCCGCCGCCCACGCTGAGGCTGTAGTCCTGCTGTGTGCCGGTGCGGTAGATCTCGTCCTGCCAGTCGGCGGTGTGGTCGGCCGCGCGCCAGATGTGGCCGGCGCCGTCGTCGATGACGGTGCCCGGTGCATAGTCCACGACCCCGGGCTTGTACTCCGTGCCGTTCCACGAGCCTTGGTCGGACCGCAGCTCATAGTTGGCGCCCTCGTAGTAGTTGCTGTTCTGAGCAGCCTCGCGCTGGTATGCCATGTATGTCTGTGCGTCGAGCACGTTGATGCGTCGTGCCAGTCGCGAGATGCCGAAGCTGGCGTTGAGTTCCACCTTGGGCTTTCCCGTCTGGCCTTTCTTGGTGGTGATGATGATGACGCCATTAGCGCCTCGCGAGCCGTAGATGGCCGTAGCGCTGGCATCCTTGAGCACCTCTATCTTGTCGATGTCGTTGGGGTTGATGAAGTTGAGGGGGTTGGTCTCCTGCGGGTTGTTGTCGGCGGCGCTGGCGGGTGTGGCGTTGGGGTTCTCGTTGTATGGCACCCCATCGACGATGTACAGCGGCTGCGAGCTGGTGGTGAAGGAGTTGGCACCGCGCACGGTGATGCTCACGCCCGAGCCGGGAGCGTTGTCGGCGCTTGCCACTTGCACACCGGCAATCTTGCCCGCCATGCCGTGGGCCAGGTCGGTGGCTCCTCCGGCGCGCAGGTCGTCGCCCTTGATTTGCGCCATGGCTCCCGTGAGGTCGCGCTTTCGCATGGAGCCATAGCCCACGACGACGACCTCGTCGAGCACCTTGTTGTCTTCCTGCAGCGTCACCTCCACGACGCTTTTCCCCTTTGCGTTGACGACCTGCGTCTTATATCCCATCATGGAGATCTGCAGCAGGGTCTTGCCCTCGGGTATCTCGATGGTGAATCGCCCGTCGGTATCAGTGGTGGTTCCCACTTGTGCGCCGGTGACCTTCACCGTGGCGCCCATGAGCGGCTCGCCGGCCATGGCACCGTCCATGACGCGCCCGCTGACGCTGTGTTGAGCCATCGCCCCTGTGAGCGTGGCCGCCAGGAGCAGGCATAGTGTGATGATTCGTCTCATTTGTTTTCTGAGCATTATTGTTGTGGGTGTGACATAGATGATGCGTTCACTCGCCGACGTGGATGAGCTCCACCTTGTTGAGCACGAAGCCGCGCCCGGTGATGACCACGCCGCGTGTCTTGATGTTGTCCAGGGCCACGGCGTTGTCCAGCGGATAGACGAGGTCGGTGCCGTCGAGATCCATCCACAGGGGTTCTTCGGCCCCGGTGATTTCCTGCCAGTGGCGCTGCTCGCGCATGCTGAGCTGCGCCTTGTCGCCGCCGCGGTCGGGCAGGAGGGTGTTGCCTATGACGAGGCAGTCGGCGGCCGTGCATTCCTGGAAGGGCTCTGCGGTGAAGCGCTGGTTGCCGCTCCAGTCCATGGGGAACGCCTTCTCGCCGCGGAATAGCTCGCCGGGCGCGAGCACGTACTCTGGCGGGCATCGCTGCGCGCCGCTCTCGTCCTCATCCACGCCTCCCACCTGGCTGACGATGCCTATCTTGTCCAGGCGGTAGCCCTTGCCGCTGACGCGCATGGAGATGCCCTCGGCGTTCTTCAGCTGTGTGAGCTGGGCCACGGTGGCGGGCGTGGTGACGTAGTAGGTGAAGGCGTCGCCGCCCACGGGGGCGCCGCCCACGCTGGCGTCGAGGGCGTTGTAGGTGAAGTCGCAGAGCTTCAGTGCAGCGCCCTGCTGCACGCGGCTCACGTGGAAGCGCAGTCCGTCGCCCACACGCAGCTCCCTGAATGCCGCTGCCGGCACGTCGGCATACACGCTCCAGTCGTCCTTCATCTGGCGCGACGGTCCGCGCCACACTATGCGTTCCACGATGTCGGCGGCGGGCGTATGTGTCACCTTGACGATGCGGTAGTCGTGGCCGGCTATGGCCACGCCGCGCGCCTTGAGCTTGGGCAGGATTTCCTCGGTCACGGTCATGCGGAAGGGCCCTGCAATGCCGAAGTAGCCATACTCCTCAGCTATGCCGCTCCAGTCCTTCGGGTCCTGGAAGGCACCCTGGGCGTTGCCCTTTGCGCGGTCGTTATACACGGTGATGATGTCGCCCACGGCCACGCTCTGGAACTGCTCGGGCATGATGACGACGTTGTCCTTCCATCCTGCGCCTATGGTCTTGGGGCCGAGGAGGATGGTGCGCTCGGCTGCCGTGGCGGTTAGTCCGGCCCACAGCATGAGCAGTGCGATGTATGTTAGCTGCTTCATGGCGTCATTTGTTTCATTTGTTTAAGAGTTGCTTCATCTCGTCGCGATCGACGACGACACCGCTCGCCCATGCATCCTGCCACCACTCGGGGTTGGCAAACTGGTGGTCGGCAGCGTCCTTGCGGCCCTCGTTGTAGTCGTAGTCATACCACGTCATGAACCACGACCAGCGCGACCCTTCGCGCCAGATGGCCGACCACTTGGACATGCGCACCTCGTCGCCGTTGCCACACTCGGCCAGGGTGATGAGTTTCGTGGGGTACTCGGCCGTGAGCTGGCGGAATTCCTTGGCCAGCGGGTACTGGAGGGCGTAGTAGTTGTCGCGCCCAACGATATCGACGTAGCTGTCGCCGGGATACCAGTCGGGGTCGTTCATCTGCGAGTTCCACACCCAGATGAGGTTGTTGAGCTTGTGGTGGCTGACGAGGCGGTCGTAGAGCAGGCGCCACAGGCGCACGTAGGCCTCGGCGCCGTCGGCGCCCCACCAGAACCACGCCTTGCCGCCCTCAAACTCCGTGGCGTTGCCGGCCGCCTCGTGCAGGGGGCGCCACAGCACGGGTATGCCCTGGCGCTGCAGCAGCTGCAGGTAGCCCGCCACCTGGTCTATGTCCTTGAGGAGCTGGGTGTGTTCGGCGGTGCCGCTCTCCAGTGCCTTCAGAGGCGAGAAGGTTGTCTGGCCGGGTTCTGTGCCAGGGGTGCATGTCCAGTCGCTGCCGTTGTTGGCGCGCACGTTCCAGTGCCACATGCATCCCACGATGCCGCCGTTGGCCCACCAGTCGATGGCGTCGTCGATGTTGCGATAGTCGAGCCAGCCGTCGGGGTTCACCTCCTTCGAGGCCCACATTTGCATGTAGTCGAACACGTTGATGGCCGGCCAGCGGCCTGTCCACTCGTGTACGTTCTGGGCTTCGCGCGTGTTCCAGTTTACGTGGGCCACAGTGCCGCTCACGGCTTTGCGGCCGTAGAGCTGGCGCAGGACGTCATAGACCTTCACGGCCTCGGGCGTGGCATTGGGGTTGACGAGCGTGGCAGCGACCTGCGTGGAGACGCCCGTGGCCTCTGTCTGCGGCTCGGCGCTGTCCGACGCACATGCCATGGCTCCGGCGCAAAGCGATGCCATGACAAGCATGAGTAGTGACTTTTTCATTGCATTGAAGCGTTTGTAAGGTTGATTTTGCGGTGCAAAGATACGCACACGCTGGCCTTTGTGGCTGACACTATCTTAGCAGATTGCCACACCTTTGCCCCGCGCAGCCGCAAAAAGACGGGGGATGCCCGGCACTCGCTACCCGGCATCCCCGCAGAAACAAAAACTAACTAACTCTATTAACAAATGAGGAAAACCTAAACTCTTTGCTCTAAGCCCCGGCGGGTTGTGGCGCCGACGCGCACGCATGGCAGCGACGCTGCCAAGCCCGCCGGGGCGATGGTGGAGGCGGTGATGGTCACTCGCGGCTCCAGTCGTCCTCCCAGATGTCGTGCCAGGAGTCTTTCTTGGCGAGGTCGGTCATGTCGTCGCCATACTGCTGGCTGCTGACGCCGACCGATGATGTCTGGCTGCTGGCGAGGAAAGGCGAGGTGATCTCTATGGTCAGGGTGGAGATGGTGGGGGTGATGTATGTGCGTTTCATATCTATGTGGTGGTGTTTGGTTGGGTGGGTTGTGCGGCTGGCAGCCGCACGCAATAAACGAAATTGCGGGGCGCGTTATTGAAATTGCGGGGCGCTATATATAATAAGGTGTTATTTCACTACGACCTTGCGCCCACCAACGATGTAGATGCCACGTCGGGGCTGTGCCACGCGCTGGCCGCTGAGGGTGTAGATGGCCGCGGGGCGGGTTGATGTTGTGGCAGCCGTCAGTGTCTCGCTGATGCCTGTTGTGGCATCGAAGACGAGGCTCACGCCTTTTGCTCCGGTCGTGGGTGTGATGTCGGTGGTTGTCTCGAGGTATGCCTTGTGTGCGGCAAGGAGGTGGTAGGGGTTGTCGTTCTGGGTGTAGTCGGTGGCGAGAAGGTGGAAGGCAACCGTGCCTTCGCTGTCCTTGGCGAGGATGTAGCGGTAGTTGTTCTTGATGCGCTCGGTGTTGTCGTCGTCGTAGGCGTAGTCGGTGTAGCACGAGCGATAGACCCAGTTGTTGTTGTAGTCGCCGCCGTAGCGCAGGGTGTTGAAGGCGTCGAGCCACTCAGGCTCGGAGGCTGCCACGGGCACGTCGTAGTCGCCGGCCGTGCCGCGCACGATGTAGCCTGCCCAGCCACGGGTGGTGGCGACGGGTGTCAGCGTGACGGTGCCGTTGGCAATGGCCGATGCGTAGTAGGGCGTTGCG
>JAFSVI010000038.1 GCA_017445145.1 Bacteroidaceae bacterium
CCATCGCGCCAGCCATCCGCCGCCGGCCTTGCCCAGGGTGGCCGTGGCGGCAATGGCGAGGGTGAGGGCCGCGTCCTTGTCGAAGCCGTGGGTGAAGGTCTCGCCAAAGTAGGAGCGCAGGAGCACCACCGCCATGATGGCAGCCAGGCCGAGGAGGGGAAACGCGCTAATAAGCGCTACACCCGACACTGCCGCCTCAGGGGACGAAGTATGGGAGGCAGGGGAAGGAGAGACGGCTGAGGAAGAGGGGGAGGCAGGGGAGGGGGAGACGGCAGGGGAAGTGGAGGCGACAGGGGAGGGGGAAACGGCAACGGAGACAGCTGGGGAAGTGGAGGCGACAGGGGAGACGGCGGCGGTAGCGGCATTGCGGCGCAGCTGAAAGGCGGCGGTGGCGAGGAGGAGTGCGAGGAGTGTGGCGAGGAGCGGCCACGAGTGGAAGAGTATGCCTATTACGAGTCCCATCCCGCCTGTGGCCACGAAGATGCCCAGCGGGCGCATGTCGTTGTCAGTCTCCACGGCGGTCTGCTTGCCACCCCAGACGTGGAACAGCGAGTTGCCGGCGCCGATGACCACTGCCACCGCCACAAAGCTCACCGCCGACAGGGCTGAAGCAAGGGGCGACGCGTCTGTCAGGGGCGACGAGGGGTCAGCAAGGGGCGACGAGGAGTCGGCAAGAGGCCATGCGGCAGCAAGTGGCGAAGCGTTGCCGAGGGCCACGGTTGTCATGGCGGCCATGACGACGGCGGCAGCGAGGAAGGCCACTGCGGCCCGGAGAATGCGGTCGCGGCGCGCCCCCTGGCAGTCGGTCAGCCAGCCGGTGATGGGTTGGGTCATGAATGCCACTACATTATATGTAAGTATGGCCACGCCCGCCGGCGCATCGGTCAGGATGCCGGCCAGCAGAAACAGACAGCTGGCACACACACCATCGACGAGGAAGTGCATGGTGGAAGCGAGGGCGAGGTTCACAGTGGCGTATCGCATGGTGTAATGGACAAGGTTCAGAGCGGCGGAAGGGGGTATGGTGAGGAGGGAAGGAGCCGCGGAAAAGGGGGAAGGTGAGGAGGGAAGGAGCCGCGGAAGAGGGGGAAGGTGAGGAGGGAAGGAGCGGCGGAAGGGGACAAGGTGAGGAGGGCAGGAGCGGCAGTTATACAGGAAAGCGTGGAGGCAAGGAACTGGGAGGTGACAATTAAAGCTTGGCGCTCACTTGCAGCAACAGCCGTTGGGATGGTGGCCGTTCGGGCATGAGGCATCTTGGCGGCGTGCGGTTTGGCTGGAACCGTCGAGGCGGCTGTGACCGCTGTGGCAGCTGGAGCCGTCGAGGCGGCTGTGACCGCTATGGCCACCGTAGGCCTCATGGCGCCCTTTGTGGGCGCAGCTGTCGGCGAGCGGGCATCCGGCGCAGCGCGCGTCGCCCGCTGCCGCTGCATGGAGCCTTCGCCACAGCCATCGCGCGGCGAGGAGCACACATGCTGTCAGCACAAGACCTACTATCAGCTCCTGGCTCATAACGCAGACGTGCTTTTGCCCCAGCTCATGGCGCAGACGTGCCTCTCATCCCGCGTGCTCGTTTCACTCGCGGTTGGCGCGTTTGCGCTCGAGGTGGTCGAGGATTATCTTGCGCATGCGCATGGACTTGGGTGTCACCTCCACGTACTCGTCGCCCTTGATGTACTCGAGGGCCTCTTCGAGCGAGAGTATGGTGGCGGGTATGATGCGTGCCTTCTCGTCGGAGCCGGAGGCACGCATGTTGGTGAGCTGCTTGGCCTTGGTGACGTTCACCACGAGGTCGTTCTCGTGGACGTGCTCGCCCACGACCTGCCCGGCATAGACCTCGTCCTGCGGCTCGATGAAGAAGCGCCCGCGGTCCTGCAGGTTGTTGATGGCGTAGGCGAAGGCGGTGCCTGTCTCCAGTGCCACCATGGAGCCGGCGGTGCGTCGCACGATGTCGCCCTTGTATGGCTGGTACTCCTTGTAGCGGTGGGCCATGATGGCCTCGCCCTGGCTGGCAGTGAGCACGTTGGTGCGCAGGCCGATGATGCCTCGCGAGGGTATGAGGAACTCTATGTTGACGCGGTCGCCCTGGGCGTCCATGCTCGTCATCTCGCCCTTGCGGCGCGTCACCATGTCGATCATCTTCGAGGCGAACTCCTCCGGCACGTTGATGGTCAGCTCCTCGATGGGTTCGCACCGCTGGCCGTTGATCTCCTTGTAGATAACCTGCGGCTGTCCCACCTGCAGCTCATAGCCCTCGCGGCGCATGGTCTCGATGAGCACCGAGAGGTGGAGCACGCCGCGCCCGCTCACAATCCAGCGGTCCGTGTAGCCCTCGGCCAGCTCCACCCGCAGTGCGAGGTTGCGCTCCAGCTCCTTCTGCAGGCGCTCGTGGATGTGGCGGCTCGTACACCATTTGCCCTCGCGGCCGAAGAAGGGCGAGTCGTTGATGGTGAAGAGCATGGACATCGTGGGTTCGTCGATGCTGATGGTGGGCAGCGCCTCGGGCGTCTCGGCGTCGCAGATGGTGTCGCCAATCTCAAACGAGGGCAGGCCTATGATGGCGCAGATGTCGCCGCTGCTCACAGCCTCCGCCTTCTGCTGGCCCATGCCGGTGAAGGTGTGCAACTCCTTGATCTTGGTGCGCTCGCGCTGGCCGTCGCGGTGCACGATGGTGATGGCCATGCCCTCGCGCAGCGTGCCGCGGTGCACGCGCCCCACGGCTATGCGGCCCGTGTATGTGGAGTAGTCGAGCGACGTGATGAGCATCTGCGGCGTGCCGTCGAGCTGCTCCGGGGCGGGTATGTGCTCCAGTATCTGGTCCAGGAGGTAGAGGATGTCGGCAGTCGGCGTCTGCCAGTCGGGACCCATCCAGCCCTGCTTGGCCGAGCCGTAGATGACGGGGAAGTCCAGCTGCTCCTCGGTGGCGTCGAGGTCGCACATGAGGTCGAACACCATCTCATACACCTCCTCCGGCCGGCAGTTGGGCTTATCCACCTTGTTGATGACCACGATGGGCTTGAGGCCTATCTCGAGGGCCTTCTGCAGCACGAAGCGTGTCTGCGGCATCGGGCCTTCGAAGGCATCCACGAGGAGCAGGCATCCGTCGGCCATGTTGAGCACGCGCTCCACCTCGCCGCCGAAGTCCGAGTGGCCCGGCGTGTCGATGATGTTGATTTTCGTGTCCTTGTACGTGATGCTCACGTTCTTGGAGAGAATGGTGATGCCCCTCTCGCGTTCGAGTTCGTTGTTGTCGAGCATGAGCTCGCCTGTCTGCTGGTTCTCGCGGAAGAGGTTGCCCGCGAGCAGCATCTTATCGACCAGCGTCGTTTTGCCGTGATCGACGTGCGCAATGATTGCGATGTTACGTATGTTCTGCTTCATAAATCGGGCGCAAAGTTAGTGAAAAGTTGACGGTTGCCGCCTGAAAGTGGCAAGTTTTTGCGCTGGAGGGCCGATTTTTTGTTATTTTTGTCAAACACGCCTTGCAAAAGTGTGAACGAGGTATAAAAGTTGTGCCCCGACAGCAATTTTTTGGGGCAAACGTTTCGCCAAGTCGGGGGAAATGCCTACTTTTGCGGCGCAAGAGGTGGCATCGTGCGCCACCTCACGCTGCCACCGCCAACAACAACCGAAGCCGGCGACAGCAACAGCGCTCACATAGTTACTAACCACTTAAATACTTTTACACCAATGGCAAAGTTTGACAGCTCCATCCTGGAGCAGTATGGCATCAAGGGCAGCACCGTGATTGCCTACAACCCATCGTATGAGTTCCTCTATGAGGAGGAGACAAAGGCAGGCCTCGAGGGTTACGAGGTCGGCAAGGAGACCGAGCTGGGTGCCGTCAACGTGATGACGGGCATCTACACCGGCCGCTCGCCCAAGGACAAGTACATCGTCGATGACGCCCAGAGCCACGACAAGGTGTGGTGGACCACCGAGGCCTACAAGAACGACAACCACCCCATGAGCGAAGAGGTCTGGGCCAAGGTGAAGGAGATAGCCCTGAAGGAGCTCTCCGGCAAGAAGCTCTACGTCGTTGACGCCTTCTGCGGTGCCAACGAGGCCACCCGCCTGGCCGTGCGTTTCGTCGTGGAGGTTGCCTGGCAGGCCCACTTCGTGAAGAACATGTTCATCCAGCCCACCGAGGAGGAGCTGGAGAAGTTCGAGCCCAACTTCGTCATCTACAACGCTTCTAAGGCTAAGGTTGAGAACTACAAGGAGCTGGGTCTGAACTCAGAGACCTGTGTGGCCTTCAACACCACCACCCGCGAGCAGTGCATCATCAACACCTGGTACGGTGGTGAGATGAAGAAGGGTATGTTCTC
>JAFSVI010000003.1 GCA_017445145.1 Bacteroidaceae bacterium
CCAGCCGCCAGCGCCTCCCGAGCCTCCCGAGCTGCCCGCCAGCGCCGCCAGCGCCTCCCGAGCCTCCCGAGCCTCCCGCGCCGCCTCCCGCGCTTCCCGCGCCGCCCGCCCCGGTGAGTGTTTCGTTCCGAGCGGCTTTGCCGCGAGGCCCCCTTTCTCCCATGACCAAGTCCCCCACCTACAGCCTCTTCGGCCGCATGCAATGGCTCACCTCGTGCATCAGCACCACCCTCGTGCTCCTGCTCATAGGCCTTGTCGTGCTGTGCTCCCTCGCCGCCCTGCGCCTCTCGCAGAACGTGCGTGAGCACCTCACCGTGACCCTCATCCTCGACGACGACGTCGATTCCACCGCCACCGCCGACCTCATGCAGCGCCTGGCGCTGCAGCCCTACGCCCGGCAGCTCACCCTCGTCAGCGCCGAGCAGGCCCTGGCCGAGCAGACGGAGGCCATGGGCATCGACCCCTCCGACTTCCTCGGCCAGAACCCCTTCACGGCCAGCATCGAGATGAACGTGTGTGCCGACTACGCCCACCCCGACAGCCTCGAAGCCATCGCCGACGAGCTGCTCCCGCTGTGGCAGGTGGCCGACGTCGTCTATCAGCCCGAGCTTGTCGAGAGCCTCAACACCATGTTGCAGCGCGCAGCCGCCGTCATGGCCGTGCTCGCGCTGCTGCTCACCTTCGTCAGCATGGTGCTCATCAACAACACCGTGCGCCTCAGCGTGTATGCGCGGCGCTTCACCATACACACCATGCGCCTCGTGGGAGCCTCGTGGCGCTTCATACGCCGCCCGTTCCTCGTGCGCAGCATGGGCATAGCCCTCCTCGCCGCCCTCCTCGCCTCGGCAGCCCTCCTCGCCACCGTCCGCTGGATGCTGGCCTACGACCCCTCCGTGGGAGACATCATCACCCGCGACGTCGTCATCACCATGCTCGCCGCCGTGTTCGCCGCCGGCCTGCTCCTCACCCTCGCATGCACGTGGCTCAGTGTCAACCGCTTCCTCCGCATGCGCGAAAGCGACCTCTACAAGTAGCTTCGCCCCAGCCCCCGCGCTGCCTCATGGCTGCCCCGCACCCCAGCCCCGCACCATCAACCAACCTCCGAACGATATGAACAACCCCAACTTCGCCTTCGACCGCATCAACTACATCCTCCTGGCCATAGGCATGGCCATAGTGGTCGCAGGTTTCATCCTCATGTCCGGCGCCGGCTCCACGGAGACGGCCTTCGACCCCGACATCTTCAGCGCCCGCCGCATCAAGGTGGCCCCCGCCGTGTGCTTCGCCGGCTTCGCCTTCATGGTCTATGGCATCATGCACCGCCCCAAAGAGAAGGAGGGTGAGGCATGACAGCACTCGAGACCATCATCATCGCCATCGTCGAGGGCCTGACGGAGTTCCTGCCCGTGTCCTCCACCGGCCACATGATCATCACCCAGAACCTGCTGGGCGTGGAGAGCACACCCTTCGTCAAGGCCTTCACCATCATCATCCAGTTCGGCGCCATACTCTCCGTCGTGTGCCTCTACTGGCAGCGCTTCTTCCGCCTCAACCACACCCCGGCACCCGCCGGTGCCACGCCCCTCGAGGCCCTGCTCCACAAGTGGGACTTCTACTGGAAGTTGCTCGTGGCCTTCGTGCCGGCCGTGGTCATCGGCTTCGTGGGCAAGATGACCGGCCTCATCGACCGTTTCCTCGAGAGCGTGGAGGTCGTGGCCGTGATGCTCGTGGCCGGCGGCGTGTTCATGCTCTTCTGCGACCGCCTCTTCGGCGACGGCAGCGAGCAGACACCCCTCACCGAGCGCCGCGCCTTCCGCATAGGCCTCTTCCAGTGCATCGCCATGATCCCCGGCGTGTCGCGCTCAATGGCCACCATCGTGGGCGGCATGGCGCAGAAGCTCACGCGCCGCGCCGCCGCCGAGTTCTCCTTCTTCCTCGCCGTGCCCACCATGGCCGCCGCCACGGCCCTCGACGTGCTGCAGCTCTTCTTCGGCGACGACGCCGACGCCTCGTGGGCCACGGCCGACAACCTCCTCATGCTCGCCCTGGGCTGCGTCGTGGCCTTCGTCGTGGCCCTCGTGGCCATGCGGTGGTTCGTGGCCTTCCTCACGAAATATGGCTTCAAGGCCTTCGGCGTGTATCGCATCATAGTGGGAGCCGTCATCCTCATCCTCCTGTGGAGCGGCCACTCCCTCGTCATGGTTGACTGACTATGGACATAGAGCAAGGATTCGTCATCGGCATCGACAAGCCCCTGCGCTGGACGTCGTTCGACGTCGTCAACAAGGTGCGGTGGCAGCTGTGCAAGCGCCTCGGGGTGAAGAAGCTCAAGGTGGGCCACGCCGGCACCCTCGACCCCATGGCCACTGGCGTCATGGCCGTGTGCGTGGGGCGCGCCACCAAGCGCATCGACACCCTGCAGGCCCACACCAAGGAATACGTGGCCACCATACAGCTCGGCGCCACCACGCCCAGCTTCGACCTCGAGCAGCCCATCGACGCCTTCTACCCCACCGACCACATCACACCCCAGCTCGTCGCCGACGTCCTGCCCCGCTTCACCGGCGCCATAGAGCAGGTGCCGCCAGCCTTCTCAGCCGTGAAGGTCGATGGCCACCGAGCCTACGCCCTCGCACGCAGCGCCGCAGCAGCGGGGGAGCATGCACAGGGCGGACTGATGCGCGCCAATACGCGCGCCACCCAACACTGCCGCAACAGTGGCGACACACACGACACCACCGCCGAGGCTGCCATAGGGCTCAAGCCCAAGACCCTCGTCATCGACGACATTCAGCTCCTAAGCTTCACCGCCCCAGCCAGCACCTCCCCAGCTGCAAGCACCGCCCCAGCTGCCAACCCTGCCCCAGCAGCAAGCCCTGCCCCCGCAGCCAGCACCGCCCAAGCTGCAAGCCCTGCCCAAGCAGCCAGCCCCGCAGCCCCGAGTGTCAGCGTTTCCGACGGCTCCGCCGGAGGAGCCAGCCCCGCAGCCAGCCCCGCAGCCGCCGCCAACCTTGCCGCCCCCGCCCCCCTACCCCGCGAGGGCATGCGCCGCAAGCTCTTCCTCACCGCCCCGGCGGCCGCTGCCGACCCGCGCCTGGCCGCCTGCCCGGCCATCACCCTCCGCATCGTGTGCTCAAAGGGCACCTACATCCGCGCC
>JAFSVI010000039.1 GCA_017445145.1 Bacteroidaceae bacterium
ATGGGTCTTTTTGCGCTGATGCTCGCCATCCTCGCCCCCTTCTCCGACCTCATCGAGGTGACTCGCCCGGCGTCGCTCCACCCCGGCCCCACCTTCGGCCTCATGGTGTGGGTGTTTCTCTCGAGCATCTATCCCCTTGGCATCACCATGCCCGGCTACCTCCAGTGGGGTCGCATGGTGCTCTATTCCTCGCCCATCATCGTGCTGGGTGTTACCTATGGCATCCTCACCCTCTGTGGCGAGACATTCCCCAACTACTACAGCCTCTCCGAGGTGCTGGACCACGTGTGGACGGCCGACGTGCTCGTGCGTCTGGCCATGCTCGGCGTGTGCATCTTCTACATCATCAACATTCTGTTGCTGCCGCGCAAGCTTCTGCGCGTGCCCGACGTGCCGGGCTACCTGTTCGGCTACGCCACGGTGCTGGGGTTCAACTCGTGCCTCTACCTGCTGCTCAACGTGCGCTTCACCGTGCCTCTCTTCGAGCTGTGGCTCGTGGTGTTCACCCTGGCCAACCTCTACCTGTGCCTGCGCGAGCTGGAGACACTGGCCCGCAGCCTGCCCGCGCCCGTCATAGCCCGTGTCGATGAGGCCCCGGCCGTGGAGGAAATCGAGCAGACCGACCACGAGGACTTCAACGAGGCCAACCGCCAGCGTTTCGAGCGCGTGGAGTACTGGATGCAGCACAACCGCGACGAATGGAAGGACTTCACCTTCGGCCGCGAGCGGCTGTGCGAGGCCACCGGCATCAACCGCCACCTCGTCCTGCAGGCCCTGCGCAGCCAGGGGTGGAACAATGTCCACGAATACATCAACGCCTACCGCATCGAGGAGCTGCGCCGCATGGTGGCTCGCGGCGAGGTGCGCTCGCCCAAGGACTGCCTCGACGCGGGTTTCGGTTCCATGAAGACGGCGCGTGCGTCCTTCCTGCGTGTCACGGGCGAGTCGCTCGACAGCTACCTGTCGGGGCGCATATAGGCAGAAAGGGGTGTAAGGGGTGTCGGCGGCAGTACCGCCGACCACTCCAACCGCGAGTGGAGCTGGTCAGGGCTTCGGCGAGTGCAGGGGGTGCAACGTATTTATTCCCTGCGTCATGGCTCCTTTGCGTCCGGGGCTTCGGCGGGTGCATCTTCCTCCTTCTTGTCTGGGTCGGAGCTGGGTGGCGCTGGTGTCAGCGTGAGGCCGTAGGTTGTGCGCAACACGCGGAACTCTGTGCGGCGGTTGAGGGCATGTGCTGCCTCGCGCTTGTCGTCGTCGGGCAGTGCGGTGATGAATGCCTCGGTGAGGGTGTCGCCCTCAGCGAGGAAGTCATACTGCTCCGCTATGCGCTTCTTGATGACCTTTGGCCTGCTCTCGCCGTAGCCCACGGGTGTGAGGCGGTCGGCGGCTATGCCATGGTCTATGAGATAACGCACCACGCTTTCTGCCCTCCGTTGCGAGAGGCGCTGGTTGTAGTCGTCGTTGCCGCGCGCGTCGCAGTGGCTTGCCAGCTCTATGGTCACGTTGGGGTTCTCGTTGAGCAGCGCCACGAGGCTGTCGAGGGCTGTCGTGCTGCCGGGTGTCAGTTCGGCGCTGTCGAACTCGTAAAAGACGTTGCGCACGAGCACCGGGGCGTTGATGCTGGCGAGGGGGAACTGCATGACATGTTCGAGGCTCACGCTCGTAGTGTCGGGCGTGATGCGCTCGGCATGGTTGAGGTAGCCGGAGCATGTGGCGAGGAGGAGGTAGCTCACGCGCGGCTGCACCTCGAAGGTGAACGAGCCGTCGGTGCGCGGTGTGAGGCGCTGGTTGGTGCCGTCGTTGCCGATGATGTGCACCTGTGCTTGTGGCAGCTCGTAGCCGTCGCGCTCATAGACCCACCCCTTGACGGTCTGCACCACCTCGGGACACTCGAAAGCCATGATGTGGTCCCAGCCTCTCGCGTCGCCGCGGTTTGTGGAGAAGTAGCCGCGGTTGTGCGGCCCCTCGAAGGTCATGCCGAAGTCGTCGGAGGCAGAGTTCATGGGGTAGCCCAGATGGGTGACGCGCCACTGGTGTGTGACGCTGTCCTCGTGTGCGCAGAAGAGGTCGAGCCCCCCCATGCCGGGATGTCCGTCGCTGCTGAAGTAGAGGTCGCCGTTGGGGCGGAAGGTGGGGAACATCTCATCGCCGGGGGTGTTGATGGGTGCCGGCATGTTCTCGGCGCCGCCGAGACTGCTGCCCACGATGGCGATGCGCCAGATGTCTTTGCCACCATGGCCCCCGGGCATGTCGCTGACGAAGTAGAGCCACTCGCCGTCGGGCGAGACGGCCGGGTGGGCAAAGGCCGACAGCGTGTCGCGCGAGATCTTAAGCTCCGTGGGCTTGCCCCAGGTGGCGTCGCTGCGCGCAGAGGTGAACACCTTGGCATAGCGCGGATAGTCGGGGTCGGTGGTGCAACGTGTGAGGTACATGGTCTTGCCGTCGGGCGAGAAGCAGCACACGCCCTCGTCCATCTCCGTGTTGACCTCCCCCTCCACGGCCTCCGGAGCCTGCCAGCGGCCGTTCTCGTCCTTCTTGGCGAAGAACAGGTCGGCATACTTGGCGCCGGTGATGCCGCTGATGTCCTCGCCGGTGGCCTGCTGGCGTGTGCTGGTGAAGTAGAGCTGGTCGGAATCGTCGCCGAGCAGCGCCGGCGAGAAGTCGGCCCTGCGCGAGGCGAGTATGGGTTCCTTGCGTATGGTGTGTAGCGTTGGGGTCTGCTTCCATCGCTGTGCGGAGCGCGCCCCGATGATGCCGTTCATGGCCAGGGTGTCGTTCTGGGGTGTGCAGATGGTGGGGTGTATGGCGAAGAGTATGCGTGCCTCTTCGAGGTAGCGCTCGTAGTTGCGTATGGCAGCCTTGTAGTCGCCGTTCTTGTGCTGCAGTCGTGCCAGCTGCAGCGTGGCGGCGAGGACGGTGGCCTCGGCCACGCTGTCGTCGGCGCTGGCAAAGAGCTTCTCGGGTGGCGGGGCTGGCGTGTCGGCGGGTGTTGGGTTGGTGAATCCGCGGCGGCGGCGTCGCTTGTCGGCGCGTGCGGTGTCGGCGGGAGCCTTGGCGGCCCTCTTCTCCTCCTTGAGGCGCTGCTTGCGCTCCTCCTCGTCCTGCTTCATCTTCAGCGCCTTGGCCCTGTCGGCCACGGCCTTCTCGGTGTAGCGTATGGCGTTTTGGTATGCACCAACGGCCTTGGCGGTGTAGTTGATGCGCTGGTAGCAGTCGGCCATCTTGAGGGCACGCTCGCCGCGCTGGCTGCGCTGGCGCAGCGGTGTGCGGCTGTAGGCGCGCTTGTACTCGGCTGCGGCGTCGTAGTATTCGCCCCGCGCATAGAACTGGTCGCCTTTGCGCAGGGCGCTCTCGGCGTTGCAGGCGGCGAACATGGTGGCGGCGACGACGACGGCCACGGCTGCCGCCGTGGCTGCTGCGCGCCGGGCTGCCGTGGGGCGTGGGGCGGGTTTGATGTCTGTGTGGGTGCTCATCATTATTAATAACGAACGCACACGCGATTTATTTTGCAGGGGGCGGGGGAAGGTGGCGGAAACTGACG
>JAFSVI010000040.1 GCA_017445145.1 Bacteroidaceae bacterium
GGCCCCATCTTCATGGAGGGGAAGGGCATGAGGGCCTGGTCCGACAGCGTGGGGCTGCCGAAGGGCGTGCGGCCGAGGGCCACGGCACGTCGCACGAGGGGGTGGTCCAGGTCTATGCGCGAGCTGGAGAGGCGCGTGGAGCGCGGGGTGACGTCGGCGCCGATGGTGGCGCGCACGATGTCGAGCAGCTCGGCATTCGTGTAGCACTCGTTGCTGCGCACATCGACGGTGAAGCGGCACTCGTCGGGCACCACGTTGTGCTGCGTGCCGGCGCTGACGATGGTGGTGGTGAGGCGCACGGGACCGAGGAGCGCCGACTGGCGCGGCAAGGTGAGGTGGCGCAGGCGCTGGATGTCATCGACGGCGTGGTAGATGGCATTGTCGCCCTCGTCGCGCGCCGCATGGCCGGCGCGGCCGTGGGCCACGCAGTCGAGCACCATGAGCCCCTTCTCGGCCACGGCGGGCTGCATGCCCGTGGGTTCGCCCACGAGGGCCACGTCGATGCGCGGCAGCAGCGGCAAGGCGCGCTCCACGCCGTCGCGCCCCGACACCTCCTCCTCGGCCGACGCCAGCCACACCATGTTATACGTCCGCTCGCGCGCACACATGGTGCGGAAGGCCTCGAGCAGACACACGAGGGAGGCGCCGTCGTCGTTGCTGCCCAGGCCATAGAGGCGGTCGCCCTCGAGCGTGGGGCTGAAGGGGTCGCGCTGCCACGAGGCGGCGGGCCGCACGGTGTCGATGTGTGCGTTGAGCAGGAGTGTGGGGCGCGCGTCGTCGTGTCCGGGCGCCACACACCACAGGTTGTTGGCCTCGCGCCGCGGCTGCAGGCCCAGGTCGGCAAGATGTGCCTGGAGCATGTCGGCAGCGTCGCCCTCGTTGCGGCTGGTGCGCGGCGTGGCAATGAGGCGCATGAGCAGGTCTTGGCAGGATGTTTGCATTTCGATGTTGGGGGTGTTGTGGGGTTTGTGACGGCGCAAAAATAGGCATTTTGGCTCAATGAGCCGACATTTTAGGCCAAACATTTCACGTTTTACACATAAATTGCCTATCTTTGCGGCATCAAAACGACGTAAGCCTATGCTAACAACGTGTAATTTGAGCCAGCTCATACCCGAGCAGGCAAGGATATGGGGCGACAAGGTTGCCCTGAGCTACCGAGACTATGCCACCGCGACGTGGAAGGACATCACCTGGCGGCAGTTTGCCGACCGCGTGGGCCAGGTGTCGGCGGCACTGCTGCGCCTGGGCGTCGGTGTGCAGGAGAACATCGGCGTGTTCACGCAGAACAAGCCCGAGGGCGTGTGCGTGGATTTCGGAGCCTACGGCATCCGCGCCGTGACCATCCCCTTCTATGCCACGAGCAGCGAGGCGCAGGTGCAGTACATGATCAACGACGCCGGCATACGTTACGTGTTCGTCGGCGAGCAATACCAGTACGACACGGCCTTCCGCGTGTTCAAGATGTGTCCCACGCTCGAGCAGCTCATCATCTTCGACCCGCAGGTGAAGCGCGACGAGCGCGACCAGGTGTCGGTGTATCTCGACGAGTTCCTGGCGCCTGGCGCCGACGACGCGCAGCTGCGCGCCGAGGCCAAGGCTCGCGCCGCCGCCTCGACGCCCGACGACATCATCAACATCCTCTACACGAGCGGCACGACGGGCGTGTCGAAGGGCGTGGTGCTCACGCAGCGCATGTATGCCGCCGCCATCCCGGCCAACGACAAGATCATGGACCTGAGGGAGACGGACGTCATCATGTGCTTCCTGCCTTTCACCCACGTCTTCGAGCGCGCATGGAGCTACTGGTGCCTCGCGCGCGGCTGCCAGCTGGCCATCAACCTGCGGCCGCAGGACATACAGATGACACTCACCGAGGTGCACCCCACGTGCATGGCCGCCGTGCCGCGCTTCTGGGAGAAGGTGTATGCCGGCGTGCAGGAGAAGATAGCCGAGAGCAGCGCCATGCAGCGCCGCCTCATGCTCGACGCGCTGGCCGTGGGCAAGCGCTACAACGTCGATTACCGCCTGCGCGGCCTCGTGCCGCCGGTGGCGCTGAAGCTCAAGTACATGTTCTACGAGAAGACCATCCTGGCGCTGCTCAAGAAGCGCCTGGGGCTGGAGCGCGCCAACTTCTTCCCCACGGCGGGGTCGTTCATCCCGCCGCAGATAGAGGAGTTCGTGCACAGCGTGGGCATCAACATGACGGCGGGCTACGGCATGACGGAGACCACGGCCACCGTCTCGTGCGACTGGCACCACTCGCCCGTGAGCATAGGCTCCGTGGGTCGCGTGCTCGAGGGCATAGAAATCAGCTTCGGCGAGCAGAACGAGATACTGCTGCGCGGCGACACCATCATGAAGCAGTACTACCGCAAGCCCGACGTCACGGCGCAAGCCTACGACGCAGACGGGTGGTTCCACACGGGCGACTGCGGCTACCTCAAGAACGGCGAGCTATATCTCACCGACCGCATCAAGGACCTGTTCAAGACGAGCAACGGCAAGTACATCTCGCCGCAGATGCTCGAGTCGAAGTTTGTCGTGGACAGATACATCGACGAGGTGGCCATAGTGGCCGACGAGCGCAAGTTCGTATCAGCACTGGTCATACCCGAATACAAGCTCCTCGAGCAGTGGGCCAACGACAACGGCATAGCCTATGCCAGCCGCCGAGAGCTGTGTGCCAACCCCCTGGCCGTGCAGATGCTCATGCAACGCATCGAGACACTGCAGCAGGAGTTTGCCCACTACGAGCAGGTGAAGCGCATCACGCTCCTGCCCGAACCATTCAGCATGGAGCGCGGCGAACTCACCAACACGCTGAAAATCAAGCGACCCGTCATAGCCCAGAACTACAAGGCCGAAATCGACGCCATGTATGCCGAGTGACGCCACATAAGCCTAACCCCACAACCCAGACATGATAACAGCAGAACAACTCAAGGAAATACAGGAACGCACCGAGGCGCTGCACCGCTACCTGGACATACCCCGCAAGCAGATGGAGTATGAAGAGGAGCAGCTGCGCACACAGGCCCCCGACTTCTGGGAAGACGCCAAGCGCGCCGAGGAGCAGATGAAGAAGGTCAAGAGCCTCGAGAAATGGCTCAAAGGCTATGCCGAGGTCAAGACACTGGCCGACGAGCTGGCCACGGCCTTCGACTTCTACCGCGAGCAGCTCGTCACCGAGGCCGAGGTCGATGACCTCTACACACGCGCCACAGAGGCCGTGGAGGCCCTGGAGCTGCGCAACATGCTGCGCCAGGAGGAGGACCCCATGGACGCCGTGCTCAAGATCAACAGCGGCGCCGGAGGCACCGAGGCCCAGGACTGGGCCGAGATGCTCATGCGCATGTACATGCGCTGGGCCGAGCAGAACGGCTACCGATGTGTGGTGAGCAACCTCCTGGAGGCCGACGACGCCGGCATCAAGAGCTGCACGCTCGAGATCGTTGGCGACTATGCCTACGGCTACCTCAAGGGCGAGAACGGTGTGCACCGCCTCGTGCGCGTGTCGCCCTACAACGCGCAGGGCAAACGCATGACGAGCTTCGCCTCAGTGTTCGTCACGCCCCTCGTCGATGACTCCATCGACGTCAACATAGAGCCGGCACGCATCTCGTGGGACACCTTCCGCAGCAGCGGCGCCGGAGGCCAGAACGTGAACAAGGTGGAGTCGGGCGTGCGTCTGCGCTACCAGTACAAGGACCCCTACACCGGCGAGGAGGAGGAGATACTCATCGAGAACACCGAGACGCGCGACCAGCCCAAGAACAAGGAGAACGCACTGCGCCTGCTGCGCTCCATGCTCTACGACAAGGAGCTGCAACACCGCATGGCCGAGCAGGCCAAGGTGGAGGCCGGCAAGAAGAAGATAGAATGGGGTTCGCAGATACGCTCCTACGTCTTCGACGACCGCCGCGTCAAGGACCACCGCACCGGCTACCAGACATCGGACGTGGGCGGCGTCATGGACGGCAAGATCAACGCCTTCATCAAGGCATACCTCATGGAGTTCGGCGCCGAGCAGCCGGCATGACAGCACCCCGGCGCCCACACGCCCGACACCTGCGTAGGAACATCCACTAATCAGGAGGCGGATGCACCAAGGCGCAAAGGACATTAGATCAGACACCTAAGCTGGATGCGACAAAGGCTTTGCGCCTCTGAGTCGCTGACTTCCCCAAAAACCTTCACATACCATCCCTTATGTCTAAGCAAACCAAGAAAGAGCAGCGCGAAGCCAAACGCGCCGTGCGCGAGGCCCGCGAGGCCCGCAAAGTCATCAACTACATCGTCTATGGCCTCGTGGTCCTCTTCGTCGTGGGCTTCATCATGGCCGTTGTGTTCATGCGCTGATGGCCATTGAGATAGAGCGCAAGTTCCTCGTCGCGGGCGACGGCTACAAGCGCTTGGCCCACACACGCGCCGACATGCTACAAGGCTACATCGCCGCTGCCGCAGGACGCACCGTGCGCATACGTCTGCGCCGCGACACGGCGCTGCCATCGGGCGACGTCATCCACGAGGGAGCCTACCTCACCATCAAGGGTCCGAGCGACGATGGCGGCCTCTCGCGCTACGAGTTCGAGACGGAGGTGCCGGTGGCCGACGGGCGCGACCTCATGCACATAGCCTTGCCCGGCGCCATCGACAAGACGCGATGGCTGGTGGCCATGCCCGACGGCCACACCTTCGAGGTCGATGAGTTCCACGGCGCCAACGAGGGCCTCGTGGTGGCCGAGGTGGAGCTGGCGAGCGACGACGAGTCGTTTCTCCTGCCCGACTTCATCGACCGCGAGGTCACCGGCGACCGCCGCTACTACAACTCACACCTCTGCCGCAACCCATACCGGATTTGGGGCAAGGCGTGAGACCGCGCAAAGCGTGCCACGGGCCACAAGGGCCGAACCGCTGCCACACCACCCTACTCTATGCTCTCCACGCTCACACCCTCCATGCCCGTCATGAAATGGAGGATGCTGTCGCTGTACTTCTGGCGCGACGTCTTGATCTCCATCATCATCACGTAGCGTGGAGCGCCCTTGCGCGCCGACTCCTGCGTGAGCGAGAAGCTGGCGATGGCAACGCCGTCCGACCGCACCTTGTCCAACACAGCCTGCAGCGGCGCGCGCTCCTCGGCGCTCAGCGTCAGCGTGATGTTGCGGTGGCCGATGCGCGGCAGCAGCCAGTTGAGGGCCTCCAGGCCGATGAGCACCAGCAGCGTGGTGAACGCGGCAAGCATGTACATGCCCGCACCACACGCCATGCCGATGGCGGCCGTCACCCACAGACCGGCGGCGGTGGTCAACCCATGCACCATCTGGCGCTGGAAGATGATGGTGCCGGCGCCGATGAAACCGATGCCCGACACCACCTGGGCCGCGATGCGCGACACGTCCAGACGGTGGTTCTCGCTCACCAAAGCGCCCTCGAAGCCGTAGGCCGAGAGAACCATGAACAGCGCGGCACCAAGTGCCACTAAGAAATGTGTGCGGAAACCCGCCTCCTTGGCGCGGTAGCCGCGCTCCAGGCCTATCACACCGCCCAAGAGGGCCGCCACAAGGATGTGGATGAAGAATCGAAAGTCAACCATACTATTTACGATTTACCATTTTACGATTTACCATTTACCGGGGCATGGGGCACGTCTCGACGAGCCATGCGCAGACAATGTCCGTGAGGTACGTGATTCCTGTGCCACCCCTACGGGCACGCCGCCGGGCTGCCAGCCAAGCCTTTGGCGGTGCAAAAGTAGGCATTTTGCAGCAAAGGGTGATATTTTACACCAAACATTTTACATTTTACATCTAAAATCCCTACCTTTGCGCCCGAAAAACCGAAAAACAGCAAACGACAGTGTTAGAAATTAGCAACCTGCACGCCACAGTAGGCGGCAAGGAGATTCTCAAAGGCATCGACCTCACCGTGCGCGACGGAGAAGTGCATGCACTCATGGGCCTCAACGGAGCCGGTAAGTCCACGCTCTCCAACGTGCTCGTGGGACACCCGGCATACACCGTCACACAAGGCACAGTGACATTCAACGGCCGCGACCTGCTCGCCATGAAACCCGACGAGCGAGCCCACGAAGGCCTCTTCCTCAGTTTCCAGCAGCCCGTGGAGATACCGGGGGTGTCGATGGTCAACTTCATGCGCACGGCGCTCAACGCCAAGCGCAAGTACCAGGGGCTGGAGCCCCTCGACGCCGCCGCCTTCCTCAAGCTCATGCGCGAGCGGCGCAAGATCGTGGAGCTCGACTCCAAGCTCACCTCGCGCTCCGTCAACGAGGGCTTCAGCGGCGGCGAGAAGAAGCGCAACGAGATCTTCCAGATGGCGATGCTCGAACCCACCTTGTGCATCCTCGACGAAACGGACTCCGGCCTCGACGTAGATGCACTGCGCATCGTGGCCGAGGGCTTCAACCGCCTGCGCAAGCCCGACACCAGCGCCATCGTCATCACACACTACCAGCGCCTGCTCGACTACCTGCACCCCTCAGTCGTCCACGTGCTCATCGACGGACGCATAGTGCGCACCGGAGGACCCGAGCTGGCGGCCGACATCGAGGCACACGGCTTCGCCGCCGTCATCCCCTCCTAAGCCAACGCTCCCCCCACCCCAGTCCCCAATCAATCCCCCTTCCCGCGCCAATCACCCCCTCCCCTGCCCCCAATCAATCCTCCTTCCCAGCGCCAATCACCCCCTCCCCTGCCCCCAATCAATCCCCCA
>JAFSVI010000004.1 GCA_017445145.1 Bacteroidaceae bacterium
AGTGGTCTCACCTGACCTCTACGGCATCTTCTTCGAGGAAATCAACCACGCCGGCGACGGCGGCCTCTATGCCGAGCTGGTGCAGAACCGCGGCTTCGAGGAACACGTTCTGCCCTCGGGCATGACCTACCGCAAAGGCCGCGCCTGGGCCCCCGATGCAATGAACTACGAGCACCGCACCAACCGCAAGTGGAACATCCCCTGGAACATGGAGGAAAAGAAGATGACAGGTTGGCGCGTTGAAGGGCGGCAGGCCAGCGTCAAGCACGCTGTCGTAGCGCCCAAGTCCCCCCTGCACGCCAACACCCCCAACGCCATGCGACTCGACATCAAGAAGGTGGACGATGGCGGCCGCGCCGTGCTCGTCAACAGCGGCTACTGGGGCATGGGCCTGCAGACCGGCGAGAAGTATGACCTGCGCTTCTACGTGCGCAGCACCAATTACTGCGGCACCATCACAGCGCGCCTCGTCGATGGCGAGACAGGCGCCTCGCTCGCCGCTGCCGAGTTCAAGAGCCGCGAGCTGAAGGATTGGACGGAACTCACTGCCACGCTCTCGCCCACGGCCTCGGCCTCCAAGGGCGAGCTGGCGCTGGAGTTCGACAAGCCGGGCACTGTACACGTCGATTATGTGTCGCTCTTCCCGCAGCACACCTTCATGGGTCGGAAGAACGGCCAGCGTGCCGACGTGGCCCAGATGCTTGTCGATCTGCACCCGCGCTTCATGCGCTGGCCGGGCGGCTGCATCGTCGAAGGCGCCACGTATGAGAATCGCGTGAAATGGAAGGAGACACTCGGCGACCCCATGACGCGCCGCGGCGAGTGGGACCTCTGGGGCTACCGGGCCACGTGGGGCATGGGCTACCACGAGTTCCTGCAGTTTTGCGAGGACCTGCACATGGACGCCATGTTCGTCGATAACGCCGGCATGGCATGCTCCGTGCGCAACGGCGACTTCGTGAGCAGCGATGCCGACATGGAGGCCGTCGTGCAGGACTTCCGCGATGCCATCGACTACGCCCTGGCCGACCCCGCCACCAATGAGTGGGCACGCCGCCGCGCCGAGGCCGGACACCCCGCGCCATTCCCCCTGAAGTATGTCGAGATTGGCAACGAGAACGTCGGGCCGGAGTATGTCACACACTTCAACTACATATACAAGAAGCTCAGCGCCGAGTACCCGCACATTACGTTCATCAACACCCTGGGCCACACCAACCCGCTGCTGCAGGGCGTGCCCGGCACATACATGGTTGCCCCCCACTGGTACCGCAACCCCGACTTCTTCTTTGCCAACAACCATCTCTTCGACGACGCGCCACGCACCCACGACATCTACGTGGGCGAATATGCCTGCAACGGCGGCGTCGGGGCCGGCAACCTGCTGGCAGCGCTCAGCGAGGCAGCCTTCATCATGGGCATGGAGCGCAACAGCGACGTGGTCAAGATGAGCAGCTACGCACCCCTGTTCGAGAACGAGAACCACCGCGACTGGCCCTGCAACCTCATCCACATCAACAGCACGCAAGTCTTTGGCCGCGCTTCCTACTATGTGCAGCAGATGGCCGCCCAGCACCGACCCACATACAATGTCTTCGTCAGCGAACCCACCACGGCCGAACCCGCCCAGCCCTTTGCTGCAGGCGGCATCGGCCTGGGCAGCTATGCCACACAGTGTGAGTACAAGGACGTGAGCGTGACAACGGCCGACGACCATGTACACCGCTTCAGTCCCCAGCAGCTACAGGGCAGGCGCGGCTCGTGGGCGGTCGCCGGCGAGCTGCTGCAGCAGACATCCGACGCACGCACGTCGCTGGCCATGCTGTCCGCCATCAGCAGCGACACCTACGCCCTCCAGCTCAAGGCCCGCAAGACAGGCGGCATGGAAGGCTTCTTCATCTTCTTCTCGCTCGACGAGAGCGGCCGCAACGGCTACGGCGTGAACATAGGCGGATGGAACAACCACACCACCGCCGTGCAACCCATGCGCGGCGGCCGTCTGACCGACGTCGTCAGCCGCCGTGTGCGCCAGAGTGTTGAGACAGGCCGCTGGTACGACGTGAAGCTCGTGGTGACGCCCATGGCTGCCACCCTCTACATCGATGGCCAGGAGACGACGGTGGCCCGCCCCGCCGAACCCACACACCACTTCTGCCAGACTGGCTATGACGAGGCCACGGGCGAACTTGTGGTGAAGGTGGTCAACGCCACCGACCGCCCCTACAGCCGCCGTTTCGACATCGCCGGCGCAGCCAACGTCATGCCCACCGGACGCGTCATCACCCTCTCGGGCGACGCCCGCGACGAGAACACCTTCGAGCAGCCCACGCGCCTTGCTCCCGTCGAGACCCGCTACGGCCGCTTCGGCAAACAGTTCAGCTACGAATTCGCGCCCATGTCGTTCACCGTCATGCGCATCAAGGCCAGCAAAAAAGACCTGCAACAATGAAAAGACGACTACTGACACTACTGCTTATGGCCATGCCGCTCATGGCCGGCGCATGGCAGCCCACCGACACCACGACGGCAGCCCGGGACTTCGTCAAGGGCGCCGACGTAGGCTTCCTGCAGGGACAGGAGCGACGCGGGGTCGTGTTCCACGACCGCCAGGGACGCCAACGCGAATGTCTGGAGCTGCTCCACACCGACTACCAGCTCTCGGCCATTCGCATGCGCGTGTGGGTGAACCCACGCGGCGGCACGTGCGACAAGCATGAGCTGCTGGCCATGGGCCGCCGCGCCAAGGCCCTGGGCATGGACTTCATGGTCGATTTCCATTACGCCGACTCGTGGGCCGACCCTGCCAAGCAACCCATACCAGC
>JAFSVI010000005.1 GCA_017445145.1 Bacteroidaceae bacterium
GCCTGACGAACCAGGAGGAGAGCTCCCGCTGGTACCCCGGCGCCGGCATCTACCGCCCCGTGACACTCATCCTCACCGACAAGACCCACATCGACGACTGGAGCCTCTTCGCCCGCACCGTGGCGCTGGGCGCCGACAAGGCCGAGCTGGAGGTGGACATGGATGTGGAACCCTTTGCCTCCGCCACGCCGCTGCTGCGCCCTGCCTCTCCCGCGCAGGTGCCGGTGCGCCCCCACTATTCCTTCACGCTGCTGGATGCCGACGGCAACACCGTCGCCGCCACCGCGCC
The DNA here is from genome assembly GCA_017445145.1 of Bacteroidaceae bacterium. Classification (GTDB taxonomy): domain Bacteria; phylum Bacteroidota; class Bacteroidia; order Bacteroidales; family Bacteroidaceae; genus Physcousia. The sequence goes on from JAFSVI010000005.1 coordinate 290, forward strand.
AGCTGCCATGGGCGACAGCCGTGGCGTACACGCGCGGCTCACCGTGGCGAACCCCCACCCGTGGTCGCCCGAGACACCCTACCTGTATAAGCTGGTGGCGCGCCTGACCGACGGCGACCGCCTCGTGGATGCCAAGACCATCAACGTGGGCCTGCGCACCGTGCGCGTCGGCCGCGACCACGGTTTCCAGCTCAACGGCCAGTCGCGCAAGCTGCGCGGCGTGTGCCTCCACCACGACCTCGGACCGCTCGGCGCCGCTGTGAACAAGTCCGCCCTCATCCGCCAGGTGAAGATGATGAAGGCCATGGGCTGCGACGCCATCCGCACCTCCCACAACATGCCCTCGCAGATGCAGATGGACGTGTGCGACTCGCTGGGCATGATGGTCATGGCCGAGTCCTTCGACATGTGGATATATCCCAAGTGCCGCAACGGCTATGCTCGTTTCTTCCAGCAGTGGGCCGACTTGGACATCACCAATCTCGTGCGCGCCCACCGCAACCACCCGAGCATCGTCATGTGGAGCATCGGCAACGAGATACCCGAGCAGTGGAGCGAGCAAGGGCGCCAGATAGCCATACGCCTGCAGGGCATCTGCCACTCCCTCGATCCCACACGCCCCGTCACCCAGGGCTGCGACCGCCCCGACAACGCCCTGGCCAGCGGCTTCGTCCAGGCCATGGACGTCCCGGGCTTCAACTATCGCATCCACAAGTACAAGACAGGCTACGAGCACCTGCCGCAAGGCTTCCTGCTCGGCTCCGAGACCACGTCCACCGTCAGCAGCCGTGGCGTATATCATTTCCCCGTCGTGGCCGAGGCCGCCGACAACCCCACGTCCAACCTCCAGCGCCTGCACCGCAGCGGCCAGTGCTCGGGCTACGACGTCAACCACTGCTCGTGGTCCAATCTCCCCGACGACGACTGGCGCTGGCAGGACGACATGCCATGGGTCATCGGCGAGTTCGTGTGGACAGGCTACGACTACCTCGGCGAGCCGTCGCCCTACGACGGCTACTGGCCCTCGCGCAGCTCCTACTTCGGCATCTGCGACCTCGCAGGGCTGCCCAAGGACCGCTACTTCCTCTACCGCTCGCATTGGAACACCACCGAGCACACCATCCACCTGTTGCCCCACTGGTCGTGGCCCGACGAGCGCCGTGGCCAACCGACGCCAGTCTATTGCTACACCGACTATCCCACCGCCGAGCTCTTTGTCAACGGCAAGAGCCAGGGACGCATCACCAAGCAGACCGACAACATATCCGCCATCGACGACTATCAGGCCAATCCCACACGCCTCGACCGCTACCGCCTGCGCTGGAACGATGTCCGCTACGAGCCGGGCGAGCTGCGCGTGGTGGTCTATGACGCCCAAGGGCACAAGGCTGGCGAGCGCGTGGTGCACACGGCCGGCAAGCCCGCACGCCTCGTGCTGAAGGCCTGGACACAGGCCGCTGCCGACATCCTCTCGGCCACCGACACCTCCACGCCGCAGACCAAGGCCGCCCCGCCAGCGCTGCGTGCCGACGGGCGCGACCTCGCCTTTGTCACCGTGACGCTCACCGACAAGCATGGCAACCCAATCCCCGCGGCCGACGACCAGCTCACCTTCGAGGTCAGCGGCAATGGCACCTTCGAGGCAGCATGCAACGGCGACGCCACCAGCCTCGAATCGTTCCGCCAGCCCACCATGCGCCTCTTCGCCGGGCAGCTCGTCGTGGTCGTGCGCAGCAGCGACCGCCCGGGCAACGTCACACTGAAGGTCACCGACGCCGCCCGCAAGCTCTCCGGCACCATCACGCTGCCCACCACGGCCACGTGGTAGGCAGCGCGGCTGGCGCCTCTTCGCGGCCATGTCGCCTCCATGCGCCTCCATGTCGCCCCTGGCAGACATGGCCGCGAAGAGGCGCATGGCGACGCTCGTGTCACGGCACGCCCTTTTTCTTGCCCCAAAATTTGGATGGAATGCGTTTTGTGCTTATCTTTGCGGCGTCCTTACCGCGAAAGAGGATGCACAAAAAGGGCTGAGAGTGGCCAACAGAGGCCAACGGCCGTTATCCTATTGCAGGTATTAAATATAAATGATTATCCGCATGAACCCGTATAAGACGCTGAAAGCGTCAACGCTCAATAACCGGGCGGTGCGAAGCACCCCCGGAGAAGAAACATGTACAGAACCGACTCTGAAAGAGTCGTCCATCTGCATTGTTGGGGCACTCTTCTAGAGTGCTGTCTGCGATGGCTATCTGTCCGCAGGTCCTTCGGACGCTGCGGTTACTGAGCGGAGACGCTTTCAGCGTCCTTTGCGGATAATTGCGGACAATCATTAAATATAAAAATGGAGTCATGGATAAGAAGGAAAAATGTATCATCGGGCATATCGGAGTGGTTGGTCCCAGAAAGGTTACTCGCAGGAAAAAAAGTCCCGTACTGAGTATCGAAGACAAAGAGAAGCTTATCGCACAAGCCAAGAGCGCTTATGAAATTCGTATCGATTGAGCTGAAAGAATATCTGATAGAGCCATCTTTCAGGATGTGCACAGATTGTGTCCTCTTCTCCACTGATTACACCAACCTGTTTGCTGCCGATGCTGCTTTGATAGACACTGGTGCTACACGCACTTCTGTCAGTATAGATATTATCCGTCAACTTGAGATTCCCGCCAAGCGACAGGAATTGATTGAAATAGGCAATGAGCTTCACAATGTCGAAGTATTCAATCTCAAGATGATGCTGTCGCCAGACTTGATATTTGACTTGGACGTGTATGGCTTGCCTGGCGAAGGCAGTGGAATAGTAATTATAGGTATGGATATCATTGGTAGAGGAAAGCTTACCATAGAGCAATCCACAGGGAGACGCCACAAAGGCACATTACTTTTTCCCACTCCTTAAGTTCAACCTGTCAGTTAATCATATTTGAAGCCACCTTCGAGGCAGCATGCGAGCTTGGCGCCACCAGCCTCGAGACGTTCTGCCATGCGCCTCCATGCGCCTCGTCGCCGCCATGTCGCCCCGGGCGGACATGGCCGCGAAGAGGCGCATGGCAGCGCTACAGCCCCTCGTCTGTGAGGTCGAGAGAGGGTATGAGTGCTCGCAGGTCGTCGATGCGGCGTGTCCACCCGCGTCCGTAGATTGGCCAGTGGTGCAGTGTCTGCAGTCGCTGCAGTCGCAGGTCGAGTAGTGTGTTGCATGTGTCGCGGGCCTCCTCGCGTGTGCGCACGCGGTGTCGCATGGCTCCCTTGGTCTTTGGGCCGAGTATGCCGTCGGGCAGGCAGCAGAGTGCTCGCTGCATGTCGCGTATGGCAGCTCGCCCGCTGTTGAAGAAGTCGTCGGCGTAGGCCAGTGCGAGGCAGTCGTAGGGCACGTAGTTGAACTCCATCATGCGCCAGAAGAGTGTGGTGACGATGTGCTCCCAGCGGTCGTAGCTCATGGCGCGCAGCTCCGCGGCAGTGGCTTCGGGCTGGCTGAGGTAGCGCGTGATGAACAGGTTGTACACGCGCAGCGTGATGCCCATCATGGTTGGTCCGCCGGGGTCGTCGGCGTGGTTGCTCCAGGCTGTGGGGCGTGCGCGCTCGAATGCGGCAGCGGGTGTCTCGCCCTCGCGTATGGTGCATCCCCCTTCCCACTTCATGAGGAAGGCGAGGAAAACGGGCAGTGCGTTGTTGCGTAACATCTGAGTATTTGAGGATTTAAGGGTTTTAGGGTTTTAGGATTATAGGATTTTTAGGATTTATTGAATGAGTCCACTTGAAAAAGTCCTCCCTGCTCTGTCACCCCTTCGGTGCTCAGCCGTAACTGTCTGATTCCCAAGAAGGGGTTTCACCCCTCCCTGTGTTCTTTTCGTCCCTTCTCTAAGTGTAGAGCGTCCCTGCGGGCCGAGCGCGGGACTTTTTCAAGTGGGCTCATTTATAATGCGTGTAATTCGCAAGGAATCCCTCCACCCGAAGGCAAAATTCGTTTAATTCGTGGTGAAAAAAATCCGCATTCGTGGTGAAAAAAATGTTCGCATCCGTGGTGATAAAAGTGCGCCTTCGTTGTGAAAAAGTGTGCATTCTTGTCATGTAAGAATCAGCTTACTAATTCGTGAAATTCGTAATGAATCACTCCGTCCGTAGGCAAAACTCGTTTAATTTGTGAAATTCGTGGTGAAAAAATCGTATTCGTGGTGGGGAGCCGTCGTGTGCGCAAAGGCGTAAAGCTGTTGTCTCCTTGCGCCTTTGCGCGTTGTCGTTGTTGGCACTATGTCCAGGGGAACGGAGCTCCGTGTGCGCAGCTGGTGGCTGTTAGTGCTGCGGCGATGGCAGTGAGGATGGTTATGGCGAGGTCAATGACGCGCTTCCAGATGTTCTTGCTGTCGGTGTTGCTCATGGTGGTGTGTCAGTATGAAGGTGTTAGAGAATACTGGCGGGGAGCGCCAGCCGCCATTGGCGTCTGCTGCTGCTCCCCGCCGTGGTGTTAGGGCGTGGGCTCGTCGTCGCCTCCGCCGTCGATGGCCTCCTGCACGAGGTCCTTCATGTCCTCGATGGCTGCCTTGGAGAGCTTCTTGGTGGGTGCTATCTCGAACTTGGCCTTGGCGAGCTCCTTCTTGAGCTTGGTGTCGGGCATGAAGCGCAGGTTGACGCGCTTGATCATCGATGGCACGAACTTCTTGGCCTCCTCGGCGCCCTCGCCGGAGAGCGTGGCGTAGAGCGTGCCGAGGCCCTGGAGGCAGATGGTGTTGCCCTTGAGCACCTCGCGCTGTAGGATCATGAGCACAGCCGAGACAACGGCCTTGACGTCGGCCTCGGTGACGGTGGTCTCTGCTGTGGCCTGCTTGCAGAGGTCGTCGAAGCTGAACTTCTCGTTGACGACCTGTGCGTAGGCGCGCACCTCGCCCGTGTCGGGGTTCTTGTGTGCTACGATGGAATACTTGATTGCCATGGTGTGTCGCTTGTTTTTTTAGGTTAATGAAAAGATGGTTGACTTAAGGTTCGCATACGATGCTGGCGGCGCCGTCAGCGGGTGCAAAGTTAATGCGCGAATCGAGGGGCGTCAATTATTTTTACAGATTTTAACGCTTTTTGGCGGCGTTATCCGTTATGTGATTGACGAGGTGTGCGAATCATCCTCGCGGCGCATCATCCTCGCGGCGCATCATCCTCGCGGCGAGGCAGTCGCCCTGTCGGGAGGAGGCGGTCGCCTCGTCGGGAGGAGGCGGTCGCCTCGTCGGGAGGTTGATGTCACAGTGCCTCGTCGCGGCGGCCGCATTGTGCATTGTGCATTATCCATTCTCGTCTTGCTGCTTGAACTCCTCCGGCATGGGTTTTCCCAGTGCTTGCCAGTAGCGCGGGTCGCGTCGTGCATCCTCGAGTCTCACGGCCGTTCGGCACGCCTCGTCGCGTGCGGCATTCTCCTGCTGCTTCTGTTCGTGCCAAGCCTGCTGGTTGCGTTCTCGTGCCTCGGCCTCAGCTTCAGCCCTGGCGCGGTTGCGTTGTCGCAGGTCAGCAGCTATGGCTCGCTGCATCTCTCCTCCGGGGTCGGGATGCCATCGTGCGAGTCGCTTGTCCGTTTCCCACGTCTTGCATCGCTCGCATCGCATCGCGTATGTGCTGGCACCCCGTTCGCTCCAGTAAGCGAAGAACTGTGTGATGTATTCGCGTCCGTACTTGTGTTCGAATGTGAGGAGCTGCTGCCAGAATGCGTGTTGGCGTTGGCGCAGTGCTTCGAGCTTCTTTTCATTTGTTGGCGAAGGACGTCCTCGCGCGCGCGAGGTTTTTTCTCTTTGAGACGAAAAAAATGAATTTTTTTCGGCGTTTTCTTTGCTTTCTTCTTTCTTTATTTCTTCTTTCTCTTTTTCTCTTTGTGCTACTTTCTCTTTTCTCTCTTCTTTCTTTGTTTCTTCTTTCATTTCTTTATTTTGGAAAATCATTTCCGGCCTTTTCCCGATGTCTTCCGCATCGTTGTTTCCGTGGCTTGCGGCGTCGCATTTGTTGGCTGTCGTGGCGTCGGTTTTTGCGGTGTCGCGCCTGTTGTCGCGGCATCGTTGTGGGTTGTTGTCAGGTGCGTAGGTCTGCATTGTTAGCGGCATGGGAATTTCCACTGTTGGCAGCGCGTCGAGGAATGCAAGTTTAGCTGGCGGCAGTGGTATCATGTCCGCGGCCTTCCATCGCCCGTCGTCGCCGCGTCGCGGCTGCTCTGTGCTGAGGCAGAAGGTGGCGTCGGGCTGCTGTGACACCCACATCACGAATCTGAGTATCTCTGAGTATCGCATGTTGTGTCCGTTGGTCATAGAGTTTGCGGCGTTGTGAGGTCGTAGAATGTTGCGCCGTTGTCCCTGCGCCCGCGCATCCATTGTCGCACGACGAAGGCGAGAGCGTTGCCGCCGTGGCGTCGCAGTGCGGCCTCGAGGCGGTCGGTAGGCGGTGCTATGGCCCATGGGTTGGGTGCGTAGGCGATGAGTGTGGCGTGGCCCGCGATGAGGCATTGCCCGTTCGCCGCAAGGCGCAGGCGCTGCCAGCATCGGCGCTTGCGTGGAGGTATGTGCAGCATGTTGCATCGTGGGCTTCCGACGCCCGCGAAGTGCTGCCATCGGAAGTCTGTGGCCTCGCCGTATGCCCAGAAGGCGTTGAGGAATGTGTTGGTGTGCATGATTTTAGGATTTAATGATTGAGTCCACTTGAAAAAGTCCTCACTGCTCTGTCACCCCTTCGGGGTTCAGTCGTAACTGTCTGATTCCCAAGAAGGGGTTTCACCCCTCCCTGTGTTCTTTTCGTCCCTTCTCTAAGTGTAGAGCGTCCCTGCGGGCCGAGCGCGGGACTTTTTCAAGTGGGCTCATTCGTTTAATTCGTTGTGAAAAAAGTTCGCATCCGTGGTGGAATCATAACCTCGTGCGTTACAATTCGTGTAATTCGCAAGGAATCCCTCCACCCGTAGGCAAAATTAGTTTAATTAGTTTAATTCGTTGTGAAAAAAGTTCGCATCCGTGGTGTAAGGAATCCATGTTTGTCGGCGCAGGTTTTAGTTGTGCGGGTTGGTTGCATCCCTTAGCTCTGATGCGCGTTTGGCCACGTTTTCGATGTTCGTTCCTCGCGCCACGAGAAACACGCGGTATCGTCCGATTTTCGCGCTTTGTGTAGGTTGAGCGTTGAGCATCGTTCGCAGGTATCGTATTGAGAGTTTTTTCTCTTGTCCGATGAAAGCCGTGAGAGCCGCATATCCCTTGAACCTGCAGATCAAGTCGGCCTGTGCCTCCGCCATGTTGGGCCACGGTGCCGTGGTGTCGAAGGCGTAGATGTCGTGGCGTTGAATGGCGCCTCTGTTGGCATTGCTTTCCTTTGGCGTGACCCACCTGAGGTTTTGCGGTCGGTTGTCGAGGCGGTTGCGGTTGATGTGGTCGGCGACATAGCCTTGCGGTCGCGGTCCGTGGAAGGCATTGCACACAGCGACATGCACATTCATCTTGAAATATTTGTTGTCAGAGCGGAATCCGATCTTTTTGTAGCCTGTTGTTGAATCGTAATTGCATTTCGCGGTGTATCTGATGCGTTTGCCGCGGAATGTGCGCGTGCAGCGCAAGCGTCCGAGGCTGCTGGCCTCTATGGTTACGCCTCCGTGTGTCTGCAGGCATAGCCTCCACTCTTCTCCCTCGATGTGAGGGGTTGTAGTCTCTTGTGGTGAAAAATCTTGCATGGTGAAAACGTTATGTAGGACGCCGCCCGTCGGCACTTCGCCGCTTTGCTGTCGGGCGGCGTCCCGAAAGAACTTGTTACTTGTGAGCAGTGTAGCCCTCAGCCCGGTATGAGGCCAATGATGCGCTCGCGGCGGAAGCATCGCCACTCGTTGCGCCCGGTGTCGAAGTATGTGAGCACGTTGGCCGATGGCTGTCGCTTGCCGCGCGGTAGCTTGTCTGCGGGAATGCGTGAGGCATCGAGCGTGCCTCGCGCCTCGCGCACGCTGCCGTCGAGCTTGAGGTATAGGAATCTCACCTCGCTGCACCTCATGTGCTGCCGCAGTGTGTCGAGGTCGGGGTTGCAGATGGCGCTCATGGCACGTCGGGTGTTGTGGCTTGTGCCGCCGCATCGGTGCCGAGAGTGTCGTCGGTGAATGTCACCGTTGCCACGCACACGTGTCGGTAGCTGTCGTGGTGGAAGTCCGTTTGCGCCTCCGCGAGGCAGTGCTGTGGTGTCGGGTGCATGGGCCCCAGCATGTAGTCGTCGATGTTCGTTTGCCATCGCCACACGTTGGCATACTGCACCATGCGGGCGGCGGGGATGCTGTTTTGCTTGTTGTCCATTGTCGTAGGGGGGTAGTAGTAGTTGTTGTTGTTTGCGGGGAATCAGTATGAAAGGCGCCGCGTCGGCACGGGTCCGGCGATGCGTCCCGTCTCGAAGCCGGTGAGCCGCGCCACGGGTGCCGCCTTGGCGCGGTTGGCGCGGCGCGCCACGCGCCCGTCGGGCAGCGCAAACTCGTCGATGCCGAAGTGTGCGGCGTGCACGTGGCGTGCTCCGAGGCATGCCTCCTGCGCGGTGTCCAGCAGCTCCAGCACCTCGTAGGCCCGTGGCGGCGTGGAGGTGTCGGCGTCGAGGCGCTTGGCCAGCATGTCGCCGAGGTGGTGGCGTGCGTCGTCCATGTGGTGCTCGCACACGCGCAGCAGCGCCTCCAGGCAGATGCGGCGCGTGCCGATGCCCGTGGGCCACGGCATGGAGCCCGCCGTTGCGGCGCCTGTGTGGCTTTGTATGCCCGCGATGTCGCGCCCAGCCTTGTCGCGCACGTAGCTCCAGAGGTCAAACACCTCGAGCCACATGTCTGTCTGCTCGTCCAGCAAGCGCAGCTGGGCGGCGTTGCATGTCTCCTGTCTCATAGCGCACACCTATGTTGCATGAATGCCAGTAGCCAGATGATGCAGGCTCCCACGCCAGCGATGGCAGCGCCCTCGATGGCGAGCATGATGGGGTTTTCGTCGTAGTTCATAACGCATTTCTTGGGGGTAAAAGTGGTGGAACATTTGTGTTGGTTCAGCAAAGATGGCCATCTTGCGGGGGCAAAGGTACGGCATAAAAAACCGGGCGCAATGGCTTCACATTGCACCCGGAGCAAATCCTGTACTGTTGTAACGTTTCCTGTAACGTTTTCCGTAACGTTCCACTATAACCGCACAGAATTGACTGACATGATATTTTTTCTACCACGAATTATACGCGCTCGGCTCGAAGAGACGCTTCACACCTGAAGAATTATCCGCGCTCGAGCTCTGCTCGCTTCTTGAGGTATCGCATGTGGCGGCAGTCCGCCGCCCACTCACGTCCCCTTCCTGTAGAGGCTCAGGAAGCGGCTCGCGACATTGTTTCTGCGCTGCGTCTCCACCGTGTCGGCAGCGCGCGGGCTATTGGCCTTGAACTTCCATCGCGGATGTTCGCCCATGGCGTAGGAGCTGTATTTCGCCAGCGTGTCATAGCTTGGCAACGTCTCGGACGTGATGCCGCGCATGAACTCCAGGAACGACGCCGCGCTGGCGAAGTGCGGCAGCTCCGGCGTCTGGTTCATGATGAGCATGAGCCACGTGAAGTCGTACTTGTGGCGCAGCACACCCTCCGCTGCCATCTGCCGCACGGCGGCAGCTATCCTCACCGCCGCGCTTGGCGTCGCCGCGGCCGCTTCCGCTGTGGCCGCCGCTTCCGCTGTTGGCGCTGTGGCCGCCGCTGGCGCCGTGGCCGCTTGTGCGGCGGCCACGGCGGCGGCCTGTGCCGCTGCGTCGTCCAGCGTGTGGAAGTGTACGTGCTCGTTGTCGTGTATGTCGAACATTGGGCCGTTCACGGTTATGTTGCCCGCGAATGTGATGCCCGTCATCCCCACGTGGCTCCTACGTTTGCTCATAAGCTCCGAGGTTTACACGTTTGTTGCCGGTGATGCCGTAGAGCGGCCCGTTGATGCAGGGCTGCGTCATGGTGATAGCCGGATGCAGGAACACGTTGCCGCGGTATTTCTCGAGGAAGTCCGCCTCCACGCCATCCACCAGCTTGCTCTCCTCGGGCGTGGCGTTGTTGCGCATCATCTTGTTGAGCATGGCCACGATGGGCTTGGCGTCGTCCCACGCCACGCGCTCCTTGCAGTAGTCCACGATCTCGCCGAGCGTGAAGCGTCGGTTTCTGCCCGCAGCGTCTTTCTTGCCGGTGAGCAGCGAGGCGAGGCGTTCGTTCTCGCGCTCGAGCATGGCTATGCGCTCGCGCAGCGCCTTCTTCTCCTGGTCGGAGGTGGCGGCCGCGGCTGCGGCCGCGGCGCGTGCCAGCCTGGCTGCGGGCTGGCTGCCGCCGTTGGTGTCCGCACAGTGGTCGATAAACTCCCTCACCTGCTCGGCGTCGATGTCCTTCCAGATGGCCACGGCGTCGATGCTCTCCTTCATCATCTGGCATATCAGGCGCCGGTCCTCAGGCCTCCGCCACAGCCGCACCACGCTGTCTATGCACCCCAGCTCGTAGCCGCGCGTTATCTCGCGCCAGTTCACATACACCTCCTTGAGGGACGCCGCGCCCCGGGGCTGCGGCACGAAGCGGTAGGCCAGCTGCCGCCCCGCGGCTTTGAGCTTCACGAGCGTCGTGTTGAAGGTGCCCCAGAACATGCACCCCCCAAACTCCATGTATATCTCCCGCACGAAAATCTTGTTCAGACGCCGCTCCGCCTTGTCCGTGAGCGCTATGAGCAGGTAGGCCATGGACATCACCAGCTGGGCGTCGGCGTGGCCGCCAAGGTTGCCCTTGATGTCATCGACATATCGCGGCAGGTCCGACGGCATGGGGCGCTCAAACATCATGCGCGTCAGCTGATAGTAGGTTTCGTTGAAGACCTTCACCGCGTCGGCACGTATGCCGAACGTCTGCCGCCGCAGACGCGCGAAGGCCTCCAGCACTTCTTCGTTCACATCGTCGAGAGCCAGGAACTCGTCCATCGAGTGCTTGTCGGTCCACAGCATCTCCCTGGGTAGGATGGGTTTCATAATGAGTGTGTGTTTCAGTGATTTTAGAATGTTACTTATGAATAAGGTTTGTGCGCGAGGGCGCATACCCTGCAGCGTGTGTCGCCACACACATACACAACCGACGGCGAGAGGGCAGACACCAATGGGCAGCCAACGTCCCGGGCACAACCACGCACCCTGCCAATGTGCTGAACACCACCAATGCCCACGCCTCCGCCCGTCGGGGGGGGTGTGAGCTTGGCAGCCTTCGTCGTTGGCAGTGTGCGGGTCGGTGTGGTTGTTTCGAGACGTTGCGAACGCGCTGAGGCTCTGTCGGTCGGTATGTGTGTGATGGCGGGGCGCTCCCCGCCTGTGTATATGTCTATTCGAAGTCGAGCGTCGGCAGACCGGCAACGATGTCGGCGGTCTTGATGCTTACGCTGACTACAGCGAGCAGCAGGTCCAGTATGTAGCGTGGCTGGTGGTGTTCGCGGCTCCAGTCGTTGGCGTCGTTGCGTATGCGGCTCCTGGGGTCGGTCTTGTCGCAGTAGCGCTCCATGACCCACTCCACTGCGCTCTTGCCGTTGACCACGTAGTCGTAGGCGCGCAGCGGAATGTTCTCGATGGTGATGAAGCCGTTGTAGATGATGCGTGTCTTGTCGTGGCGCTCGCCGTGGAGCCCGCGCGCGAAGCGCATCTGCCCTATGGCATAGTGGGCATAGGCGTCGGCGGCGCCGTCGCCGCCGATGTCCGTCACCGTCACCTCCGGGCATGGCGGCACGGCCTCGTAGCGGAGGTGCAGCGCGGCGAGCGCCTTGCCCGCCAGGCTGAAGGACATAAAGTCCTCCACGCGCTCCACCAGTGGCAGCCGCGGCAGCGACTTGCGCAGGTCGGCGGCGAAGCGCCGACGGTAGTCCTCCGAGTGCAGCAGACCATAGACGTAGTAGAATATCATCTCCTTGGTGATGCTATTCGTGCCGTAGCGCGAGCGCGCTTCGGACAGTATCCAGTCCGTGATGCCGTCGCGGCGGATGTACTTCTCATCCGTATCGCCGAACACAGAGGGCGTATCGCAGTGCTTGTTCTCTTCGTACCAGTAGAGGGGGAAACACTGGGTGTCGCCATTGAAGTGCAAATCAGGTATGCAGTCAGATATAAGCGCTGAAAGGCCGTTCTTACTGCCACTGACACAGATGATTAGATTACTGCTGTCTTTCTGTGGGAAAAAGCTCGACCATAGGCCAGGTCGTTCAATAAGTTTCCTGTCATAATAGACAAACATCTTACAAAAAGGCCTGTATATGCATTGGGTTATTGCCTCCTGAGAATAAATTATAGAGACATTATTCATCAAGTATTTTTTCAAGTTAACAGTCCAGCTGATTCTATATTCGTCCTTAGATAATTCTTCTATTCTTCCATCTAAATATTCTTCTCTTTGTTCTTCGTAGAATGAGAGCAGATTAGAAACATTCAGTCCTATCATTTGTTTTGAGAACCCATACACCCAAGCGTCTCTGTTTGTGGAAACTCCGATGGCATTTATGCAGAAGAAGCTCGCGGCAGCCGTGTTGAACTTCTTGTCCGGTGCCATTGCAATCATCTCGTCAAACACCCCGTCCCTCTTGTTTATCCAGTCGTTCTTGTCGTTGGGCTGAATCTCTGTCCACTCTATGTTTTCTATGGAGCTGAAGTCGCTGATGATTTTGAGCTTCTGTTCGCGTGTGAGGTAGTCGCCGATGTCGTGGTAGTAGATTGTGGCCTTCTGCTGCTGCCGTGCGGGGTTCTTCACGAGGAAGGTGATGGCGATGGGTGTGCGTGAGCCGGAACCGAAAATCTTGCCGCCCTCTTTGCGCGAGAGTTCGCCGCTGGTGCGCTGGTTTCCCCTGAGGTTTAACACGTAGATGCTTGTGAACTCGTCTTGCAGGCATGCCCGCATGCCGTCCTGTCCGTTGCCGTCGATCCACGCTCCGTTGCTGATGAATGCCACTACGCCGCCCTGCGGCATCTGTGCTATGCGGTCGCTGGCCCATCGGAACGCTTTGATGTAGCTGTCGTAGAGCGACTTCACGAGGTTGGCTCGGCTGCGCTTTGCATAGGTTTGTGCTATGCGCTGTTCGAGGTGTTGGTAGCGAATGTTCTGCGCGTTGTCGTTTGCGCTTCTCTGCCCCACGGAGTATGGCGGATTGCCAATGATGACGCGCACGGGTGCTCGTTTCTGCCTGATGACGCGCTCGGAGTTGTCCTCGAAGAGCATGGAGTATATGTCTCGGTTGCCATGCTCGTTGAGCTGGAAGGTGTCGGTGAGGCAAATGCCGTCGTAGGTCACATAATGGTCGGGGTGCATCAGCTCGTGGAACACGGCCTCTATGTTCACGTCGGCGATGTAGTAGGCCAGCAGCACAATCTCGTTGCAGTGTATCTCGTTGCGGTATTTGCGCAGCATGTCCTCCGGGCGTATGAGTCCGCTCTGCATGAGGCGTGTGATGAAGGTCCCCGTGCCGGTGAAGGGGTCGAGTATGTGGACGTTGTCCTCGGTGAGCGACGTGCCGAACTCGTGGCGCAGGATATGCTCCACGGAGCGTATGATGAAGTCCACACACTCCACGGGCGTATATACAATGCCCAGCTTCTCCACCGTCAGCGGGAAGGCGCCTCGGAAGAACTTCTCGTAGAGGTTATAGATTATTTTCTGCTTGCCCCCGAGGTTGTCTATGCCGGACACGTTGTTGCGCACACTCTGGTAGAAGCGCTCCAGCACCTGTGTCTCCATCTCCAGCCCCTCGTCCTCGAGCACCTCGAGCATGTCCTGCATGGAGCGCGACACGGCGTTGTTGCGCACAAAGCGGTAGTCGCTGAAGAGAGCGTCGAACATCGGGCGCGTGATCATGTGCTGCGCCAGCATCTCCACGGCCTGTGCCTGGTCGATGCTGTCGTTGATGTTGCTGTGTAGGCCGCCGAGGAAGTCGGCAAAATATTGGCGGGCTTTGTCGTTCTCGCTGATGAGCAGGTTGATGCGGTCGGTGAACTTGAGCGCTATGTCGCCGATGCTGCGCGCCCAGTGCTCCCAATACATCTTGTCGCCCACCTTCTCCACCAGGCGCGCGTAGATGCCGCCCTGCAGCGTACCAAACTGCAGCTCCAGCTGGCGTGCCGCCTCGGCCTCGGTGAGGCCCACGGCGCGGTCGGCGGGCGCGTCGTGGCCGATGGTGTATGAGCCGCGCGGCACTGCGGCGACGACAATCTTGGGCGGTCGCTTCTTGTTGAGATGTATCTTGTTGACGTGGGCGTTGAAGTTCTCGTCGTGAGAGCGCAGCGCGTTGAGGATGTCCCACACCACGCGGAAGCGCTCGTTGTCGGCCAGCGCCTCCTCCGGCGAGACGTCGGTGGGCACGATGACGGGTATGATGATGTAGCCATACTTCTTGCCGCGGAAGGAGCGCATCACGCGCCCCACGCTCTGCACCACCTCCACCTCGCTGTTGCGCGGCGAGAGGAAGAGCACGGCATCCAGCGCCGGGACATCCACGCCCTCCGAGAGGCATCGCACGTTGCACAGCACGCGGCACTCCTGCGGGTCGTCGGCATCCTGCTTGAGCCACGCCACGAGTTCGTTGCGCGTGGCGGCATCCATGGAGCCGTCGATGTGGCGCGCGCTGACGCTCACCACGTCGCGGTAGCCGTCCTCGGGCAGCGTGGCGCGGTACTCGCGGCTCATCAGGCCGAAGTAGCGCGCTATCTGCGTGCTGGCGAAGGTGGGGTTGCTCTGCGATGGGTTTATGGTCTGGCAGAAGGCCACGGCGCGGCGCATGGGCAGCGGGTCCTGCTGCCGCGTGATGCCGTCGTCGCCCTTGATACGTTTGGACAGGCCGTTGATGCAGCCAATGAGCTTCGTGGCGTCGTCGAAGTTGAGCTCCCTGAGGCGCTCGCCGCCGCCCGCGGCGGCGTAGTGGCGCTTGATGTTGGTGCGTATGCTCTCGGGTATGTCGTCCTCGCTCACGGTCAGGACCAGCACCTTGTAGTCGGTGAGCAGCCCGCGCGCCACGGCGTCGTTGAACGTCAGGCGGTGGAACTCGTGGCCGTAGGTGGCCTCGTCGTCCATGGAGCACAGCTCGTCGATGTTGTCGTCCTGGCTCGCACGCACCTTCACGTTGGCGCTGAAGAGGCGCGGCGTGGCCGTCATGTACAGGCGTCGGCGCGCCGGCAGGAAGTCGTTGCGGTGTACCTTGGTGAAATGGCTCTCCTCGCGGTCCTTCAGCACCGTGCCCGTGGTGCGGTGGGCCTCGTCGCAGATGATGATGTCCAGCTCGCGCCCGTAGGCATCCACGGCCTGTTTCACCACGTCGATGCTCTGGTAGGTGGAGAAGATGACGGTGCGGCAGGCCTCGCGGTGGTACTGCCGCAGCTGGCGCAGGATTTTCTCCGTGTCCGTGGAGGCTGGCACGGCGAGGTCCACGACGCTGGCATCCTCGGCGTCGGCCTCGCGCATCTGGCGCGTGGCGCGCGCGTCGGAACAGACGCACACGGCGCGCAGCGCCTCGCTCTTGTCGGCCATCCACGCGTTGAGCGTCTGCCCCAGCAGCGCTATGCTCGGCACCAGGAAGAGCACGAAGCCGTCCTTCGGCGTGAGGCGCTCCGCGATGCGCAGCGCGGTGAACGTCTTGCCCGTGCCGCAAGCCATGATGAGCTTGCCGCGCTCGTGGCCCTGCACCACGTAGTGCTCGTAGGCTGCCGAGAGGGCTTCAAGCTGGTGGGCCATGGGCTGCTTGCCGGGCAGCGTGGCTGGGCTGCCGTAGAGGCCGTCGCGCAGCTTCTGCCAGTCCACGGCCGAGAGCTCGAGGTCGTGGAGCGAGATGCGGTTGAAGGGTTTTGCCAGGCCCTGTATGGCCTCTTGGGCATTCGGCCCCCAGGGCTTGCGCGATGTCTGCACCCACACCAGGCGTGAGAACTCGTGCACCTGCTGTGTCTTCGGGTCGCGGAAGGTGCGGCTGGCGTTGGCCAGGAAGCTATCGACGTCGCCTTTGGCGATGGCGGCATCCTCGGCATAGCACTTGCTCTGTATGGCCCAATAGTCGCCGTAGGATGTAAGCGCCACGAGGTCGATGCCCAGGTCCGCGGCGCCGAGGTCGCCGCGCGCCGGGAACTCCTCCCACAGCCACACGCGGCGCAGCTCGCCATAGCGCGGGTCTGTCAGGAACCATAGCTTCATGAGGCGCTCGAAGTCGCGGCCCTTTTGGCGCTCTGTCTGCGCCTTGGCGCGGATGGTGGAAAGTATGTCGTGGATGCTCAGTGACATGCTGATTGGTGCTAAAATGGTGATTATATTGCTTCTGTAATGTGCGGGGGCTAAGGAAAAATGCCGCCACACGGCTGTCGCAGCCTTGGCGGCACTAATACTCAAAATTCAAAAAGTTATGATAACTTATAACAACATTCTGCGCCACGTGGGCGCACGTATCCCGCAAGAGCAAATCGCTTCGCGCAGCGGGAGAAGATCACATTTGTTTGCTGGTGGGGGCGCGCCCTCAGTAGGCGTACTCGGTGGTGGCGGCCCACGCCGTGTCGATGCTCACCACGAGGCCCAGCGTGATGCTGTCGGGCGGTGTGGGCGAACGCGAGGTGGACGGAGCTGGCGCGTCGGGGCTGCATGCCGCCACGGCCATGGCCGCTGCGGCCGCCATGGCGGCGGCTGCTTTGAGCGAAAGGGCGCGGATGTGGGAGTTGTGGTGCATATTTTATTGTATGTTCCTAAGGATGGCGTGGGCGATGTGGGAAAAACATAAAAAATCGCCGCAAAGTTACAAAGAATCCTTAAAAATCACCCCCCGATAGTTAAACTGTGTTAAAACAAGTAAAATCGTCATCAAGCCCGCGCCAGCGGCGCTGCGTGCCCGGCTGCGGCCGCCGCATGTGGCTATTTGTCGAGCCAGCAGCCATGCGATGTGAATATGCCGGAAGTGGCTTCTGCGGGAAAAAAGCCGCTGAGAGCGTCGCCGCTCAATCTTTGCCGTAAGGACGCAGAGACGCCATGACGCAGAGGGCTGATTCTCTGCGTCATGGCGACATTTTCCGGGTTGCCCGCCCGCTGCGCGTTCGGGTGCGTCAGTGGCGTGTTACCGCTTGCTGGTGACGTCGCGCTCGTACTGCTGTATGACGGGTATGAAGTCCTCGCCCACGGGCACGTTGTTCTTGAGGTTGAAGTAGTCGAACACGGCGCCGAAGGGCATCGACTTGGCCTCCTCGAGCAGAGCGAGACGCTCGAAGTTGCGGCCGCTGTCCTCATACTGCCGCAGCAGTGCCAGCGGCTCGAGCAGCGCTTGGAGCAGGCATTTCTGTGTCGCGCGCGTACCTATGATGTATGCGCCGATACGGTTGATGCTGGCGTCGAAGTAGTCCAGACCGATGTGTGCGCGGTGGAGTGCGTCGGCGCGTATGAGTTCCTTGAAGAGGTCCAGCGTCTGGTCGTTCATGATGGTGACGTGGTCGCTGTCCCAGCGTATGGGGCGGCTGACGTGGAGCATGAGTTCCGGCACGAAGAGGAGCAGCGATGCCACCATGTCGGCCACGTTCTCCGTCTGCTCGTAGTGGCCCGTGTCGAGGGTGTACATCAGCTTGCGTGTGGCGCAGTAGCCAGCGACGAAGTCGTGGCTGCCCACGGTGTAGCTCTCCAGCCCTATGCCGAAGAGCTTGGCTTCGAGGCATGTCTTCATGCCTGGCAGCTCCTCGCTGAGTATGTCGTCGAGGCTCTCGGCGAAGATCTCGCGGTAGCGTTTGCGCTCAACGGTCTGGTCCTTGGAGCCGTCGTGCACCCAGATGTTCATGATGGCCGGGTCGCCCTGTGCGCGGCCCATGGCGTCGGCGATGCGCCGGCAGCGCTTGGTGTGCTCAATCCAGAACGCGCGCGTGGCGGGGTCGGGGTTGCTCAGTGTGAGGTTGCCGCTCTTGGGGTGTGAGAAGCTGGTGCTGTTGAAGTCGAGCTTCAGCCCCTGCTCCTTGGCCCACTGGATCCAGCTCTCGAAATGCTTCAGCTCCACTTGGTCCCGATCGACGAAGGTGCCGCCGAAGTCGCCGTAGATCTCGTGCAGGTTGAGGCGGTGGTTGCCGGCGAGCAGGCTCTTGGCAAAGCTCACGTCGGCGCGCACCTCGTCGATGTTGCGTGCGCGGCCCGGGTAGTTGCCGGTGGTCTGTATGCCGCCGCTCAGTGCGTCGTTGCGCTCGAAGCCCACGACGTCGTCGGCTTGCCAGCAATGTAGGCTGATGGGTGTGTGCTCGAGCAGGTCTATGGCCTTGTCGGTATCGACGCCGATGGCGGCATAGCGCTCGCGTGCAATGTCGTAGGATTTGCGGATAAGTGCTTCTTTCATTGTTGTTGGGTGTTTATAGGATAGATGACTGTTGGTATTGCCGTTGGCGGCGACAAAGGTAGTGTGTTTTCGCCGTTGGGTGCGTATGTTTTTTGACCGAAAGCGTGAGCTAATTGACCATGTGTGCAGCGTCAGGGCTGATGCGGCAGCGCATCATGTGAGTTGTCCTGTCCAGGTGAAGCTGTCGGGGAAGGCGTCGGCGAGGTGCGGCACAGGCTCCCCCGGGGCAAACAGCCCATAGACGGCCGAGCCGCTGCCGCTCATGCTGGCATAGGTGGCTCCGAGGCCGATGAGCCGCTGCTTGATGTCGCCGATGCGTGGGTGTGCGGCAAAGACCGACGGCTCGAAATCGTTGGTCAGCAGGTGTTGCCATTGCCCGGGCGGGCGCCTCACGATGTCGGTGAGCGGCATGGCTGGGCGCGCGGGCCTCACGGCGGCGTATGCCTCGCGTGTGGCCACGTGTATGTCGGGCTTGACCAGCGCTATGCCCCAGCCCGCGAGAGAGAGGCTTATCGGTGTGAACACGTTGCCAATGCCGGTGGCAAACACGGGCTCGCTGCGCACGAAAAAGGGGCAGTCGGCGCCGAGCGGGGCAAGCATCGCCTCGAGTGCGGCGTCGCTGTCGGTGAGATGCAGCAGCGAGCGCATGGCCCTCACGGCGGCGGCGGCATCGCTGCTGCCGCCGCCGAGGCCTGCCCCGGCGGGGATGCGTTTGTGGAGCACGATGCTCAGTGGCGGCATGGGGGCTGGTGCTGCCGGCGTGGTGGCCGACATGTCGGCATAGCGCCTGATGGCTTTCACCACGAGGTTGTCGGCGGGTGGGCAGTCGAGTGCTGCGCCTGTCTGGCTGAAGGCGAAGGCGCCAGCCACCTCAGCGGTGAGCACGTCGTTGAGGGGTATGGGATAGAACACGGTCTCGATGTCGTGGTAGCCATCGTCGCGTCGGCCGACGATGTTGAGGCCCAGGTTGATTTTCGCGTTGGGGTAGAGGTGCATAAGTGTGGACAAATAGGGTGTTGATAGTGCAAAAGTAGGTATTTGGACCTTCAGCGGCAAGTTTTTGGGCGAAAAAGTTGCCCATGTGGCGCAAAAGCACTACTTTTGCGGCGTTATGCATAAGATATTTGTCGTTTCCATGCTGCTATGCCTCTCGCTGGCGGCCGTCGCTGTGCCTGTGGAGCGTTCGCGCCGGAACGTTGTCCTCACCGACGGCACACGTGTCACTGCAACATATTTTGGCGATGAGCACCACAGCTGGCTGCTCGATGCCGACGGCTACGTGCTCCAGCCCGCTGCCGACGGCAAGACGTTCGTGCGCACCACACGCCGCGCTGCCGACGAGCAAGCCGTGGCCGACAGGCGCCGGCGTGCCGCCGCCGCACCGCGCCGCGTGGGGTCTGCCGCCACGGCGCCGCTGCCCACCACAGGCTCCCCCAAGATTCCCGTGGTGCTGGTGGAGTTTGCGGACAGCACCTTCCAGGTTGCCGACACCCCCGCTGGCGTGCGTGAGTACTACAACACCTTCTGCAATGGCACCGCCGACGGCGAGCGCCACGCCTTCAGCGGCAACTATGGCACCATACGCGACTATTTCCGCGAGCAGAGCAACGGGCTGTTCACGCCGGAGTTTGTCGTCATTGGCCCGGTGAAGCTGCCGCAGAAGGCGTCCTACTACGGGCAGGACGACGCCCACGGCAACAAGGACATCCTCTATCCCCAGTTCCGCCGCGAGGCCATCGTGGCCGCCACGGAGGCATATACCGGCAGCTGGTCGGACTTCGACAACAAGAACAAGGGCCAGGTGGATCTGATTTTCTTCGTGTTTGCCGGATGTGGCAGCAACACCTCCAAGCAGGACTATCTCATCTGGCCCAAGGAATCTACAGCCAGCACCACCGTCGATGGCATCAAGTTCGCCACCACGGGCTGCACGAGCGAGAACCGCGCCAGCGTCAACGACGACGGCGTGGTGGTCAGCGTGCGCCCCGACGGCATCGGCGTGTTCTGCCACGAGTTGAGCCATGCCCTGGGGTTGCCCGACTTCTACGACACCAACTATGAGGCCTTCGGCATGGACCTGTGGAGCATCATGGACTATGGCTGCTATGCCGGCAACGGCTTTTGTCCGGGCGGCTACACGAGCTATGAGCTGGACTTTGTGGGCTGGCGCGAGCTGCCCGTCATCACCGAGAGCGGCAGCTACACCCTTCAGCCCCTGAGCCGGGGCGGCTCGGGCGTGAAGGTGGTGAACGGCGAGAACGCCGACGAATACTACGTGCTCGAAAACCGCCAGCGCGACGGCTGGGACCGCAGCATCTGCCAGCGCGACTCGGGCATGCTGGTCATCCACGTGGACTTCTCGCAGGCGGCCTGGAATAACAACGCCGTGAACACCGCCGCCAACCACCAGCGCATGACCATCATCGCCGCCAACAACCGCTACGTCGGCACCACGGCATCGACGGACGCGGCGGAGATCATCAAGACGTGGTCCGGAAACCTCTATCCCTTCGAGGGCAACGACTCGCTCACAGCCCACTCCGTGCCCGCCGCCACGGTGTTCACCTCCTCGGGCTACATGCGTCAGGACATCAACCACATCCGCATGAATGCCGACAAGTCGGTGTCGTTCCACTTCGGCAACGACTATCAAGTGGGCATAGCATCGCTGACACCCGGCGACGGCGCCACACACCCGGCAGCGGCCCCGGCCGGGCAGCCGCAATGGTTCTCGCTCGACGGGCGCCGCCTTGCCCGCAAACCCGCGGCTGCCGGCATCTATGTGTGCGACGGCCGCAAGGTGGCCCTGCATTAGGTGGAATCTGAACAGAAATAATTGACATGATTTTTTCTACCACGAATTATACGAATTACCGAGCGAAACCGCTGCGCGATGTTTCGAATGTGTACGTATTTAAAACAACGAATTACACGCGCTCGGCTCGAAGAGACGCTTCACACTTGAAGAATTAGACGAATTATCGGGCTGCGCAGTGTCAGCGATTTTTTCGAATTATACGAATTATCGAGCGAAACCGCTGCGCGATGTTTCGAATGTATAAGTTCTAAATGACACTCGACACCTGCGAAGTGTGTCGCATAATTCTTGAGATATCCGCTCGGCATCCCGAAGGGTGACGCTTGATACCTCAAGAAGCGAGCAAAGCTCGAGCGCGTTAAATTCGTTGTTAAATATAAACTAATTGTGTACATCTACTTATCATTATTATCTTGTCCTTAATGAAGAAATTCCTTATGTCCATGGCCTTCCTTGCCATGACGCAGATGGCAGCGGCCATCCCCGCCAAGCGTGTCGTGCGTCAGGCGGTGCAGCCCGACGGTACCACCGTGGAGGTGGTGCTCTGTGGCGACGAGACATTCCATTTCTACACAACCCCCGACGGCAGCCCCATCCGCCGCGGTGCCGACGGCTTCTGGGTTGCCGACACCCGCGATGTGGGCTCCGAGTGGTCGCGGCGTGCGCAGCGCCGCGCAGCGCAGCGTGCGCCCCATGCCGGGAAGATGCGCCGCATGATGGCCGCGCTGGCGCGCGACACCAGGTCGCGGCGCGCGAAGGCGGCCGCCGGTGGCGCTGGCGGCGAGGAGCCCACGGCAAAGAAGGGGTTGCTCATCCTGGTCAACTTCAAGGACAAGAAACTCGTCACGCCCGCGGCCAGCATACACGCCGTCTATGACCAGATGCTCAATTCGCTCGGCAACCCCTACGGCTCCAACCACGGCTCCATACGCGAGTATTTCCGCGACCAGAGCTATGGCCAGATGGATGTCACCTTCGACATCAAGGGCCCCGTGACCCTTGCCAACAATATGAAGTACTATGGCCAGGATGTCGATGACTATGGCAACCCCTCCACGGCGGCCGGCGACGAGGGCAACGATGCGCGTCCGGGCGACATGGTCAAGGAGGCGCTAAAAGCCATACAGACGGAGGTCAACTTCTCGGACTACGACTGGGATGGCGATGGCGAGGTGGAGAATGTCTATGTCATCTACGCCGGCTACGGCCAGGCGTCGGGTGCCGCGGCCAACACCATCTGGCCCCACCAGTGGCAGCTCTCACAAGCCACCGGCAGTGCGTTCCGCTATGGCGGCGTGGTGGTGGACACCTACGCCTGCGGCCCCGAGCTGTTGGGAGTCAGCGGCTCCACGCTCGACGGCATCGGCACCATGTGCCACGAATACAGCCACTGCCTGGGGTTGCCCGACTTCTACGACACCGAAGGCAAGAACTTCGGCATGTCCACGTGGAGCATAATGGACTATGGCTGCTACAACGGCGACGGCTTCTGCCCGGCAGGCTACACGGCCTACGAGCGTATGTACAGCGGGTGGCTCGAACCCACGCAACTCACCACCGCCGCCACCGTGGCGGGCATGAACCCCATCGAGACGCACCCCGAGGCATACATCATATATAATGACGCCAACCACAATGAGTACTACCTGCTCGAGAACCACCAGCTCACAGGCTGGGACGAGGAGGCCTACGGCCATGGCATGCTCGTGGTGCATGTGGATTACGATGCCACGGCGTGGGCGGCCAACACCGTCAACAACACCGCGTCGCGCCAGCGCATGACCATCATCCCGGCCGACGGCAAGCAGACAGACCTCACCGCCGCAACCATGTCGGCATATAATGCCTGGATGCGCAGCCTGGCTGGCGACCCATATCCCGGCACCTCGGCCAACACCTCGCTGACGGACACCAGCTCGCCGGCGGCGTCGCTCTACCGCTCCAACACCGACGGCCAGAAGCTCATGCACAAACCCGTCACGGACATCGCTGAGGACGGCGACGGCCTCGTCAGCTTCACGTTTATGGGCGGCATCGCGTCTGTTGCCACCCCCACGGCCGATGATGTGAACATCGACATCCACAGCGATCGCTTCACAGCCGCCTGGTTGCCTGTCGAGGGTGCCGCGAGCTACAACCTGCAGTACCGCACCGTGACGACCGACGGCGCCGACGATGTGCCCGACATGTCGGCCATGCAGCAGGCCGTGCGTGTGGACGAGACGTTTGCGAACTTCTATGCCGACAGCGATGGCAGCTTGGACATCTCCTTGCAGCTCGACGACTACACCACGTCGCCCGGATGGACCGGCACCAGGGTCTATAAGGGTGAGAATGGCGCCAAGGTGGGCGCTGCCAAGGCGCAGGGTTATCTCGTCACCCCTTCCTTCTCGTGTGGGAGCGGCTCGTTGACCCTCGTTGTTGGCCTGAGCCACTGGTATAATGCAAATGGCATAGCTGATGACGCCACCGTAGATGTCGTCGTGCAGTCGGCCACGGGCGAGGAGTTGAGCAAGCAGAGCCTGGAACCTGAAGATGACTATCTTGTAACCCTCAGGTTCGGGAGCGTGCCTGCCAGCGCACGTATCTACCTCGGGGCCGCGTCGGCCACCAAGCAGCGTTTCTATGCCGACTTCTGCCTGGTGCTGGACGGCGACTACACCGACGAGGAAATCGACTCCTACGTGCAGACGCTTTACTATGCCCCGCGCCGCAAGCCAATGGCCAACGTGCGCCGCAATGCCACCACCTACGGCCCCTGGCAGGAGGTGACGGGCATCACCGCCACGAGCTATTTCCTGAGCAACCTGGAGCTGAATGCCTTGTACCAGTATCGTGTGCAGGCGGTTGATGCCGATGGCAACACGTCGGCATGGTCGGCTCCCAAGCTCGTGCAGCTCGCGGGCACGGTGGGCATCGCTCGGGTGGAGGGCGCCGCCACAGACGCCCACACGCCACGCCCCGGCGCCTCAGCACCCGTCTGCTACGACCTTGCCGGCCGCAGGGTTGCCGATGCCTCGCGCCGTGGCATATACATCATCGATGGTAAAAAGGTGGTGCGCTGAGGCCGAGGCTACGGCGCTGACATTCAGCCTGTAGCGGAAACCGCTATCACCTCGTAGGGTTTTTCCCCCATTGCTTTAGGCCTTTCCTCTTGCGTGGCATGAGGAAAGGCCTTACCTTTGCACTGTCGAAACGAAGAAAAGCCCTTTGCATCGACACCTCATCACCACGGAAATGTATAACCCATAAACACTTTATGCCTTATGAAGAAGTTCGTCTCACTCATCACACTGACTGTCGTTTCCATCGCCGCCGCCTTCGGCATGAGCTACAGCGAGGCTCGCCAGCAGGCTCTCTTCCTCACCGACAAGATGGCCTACGAGCTCAACCTCAATCAGCAGCAGTACGAGGACTGCTACGAGATCAACCTCGACTACCTCATGGGAGTGGTCACACCGGACGATGTCTATGGCCCCATGCTCGACTATCGCAACTCCGACCTCCGCCACATACTCTACGACTGGCAGTATGACCTCTTCCGTGCGGCCGACTATTTCCTGCGCCCCCTGCGCTGGTATGCCGGGGCATGGGCATATCCCATCTACCGCATCTATGATGCCACGCGCTTCTTCTTTGGCCGTCCGGCCATATATGCCAGCTACCATGGTGGACATAGCCGCTACTATTACTCCCACGGCTACTACGTCGCGCGTCGGCCCCACTACTGGCACGGAGGCATGCGCGGCCACGACATAGGCCCCTCGCGCCCACACGACCCTCGCGGCTATCACATTGGCGGCTCACACACCCGTCCCGGCTATCGCATCGAAGGCTCACGCCACGGCGGCTATGGCCAGCAGCCGCGCAGCGGTGGACGCTCGGGCTACACTGTGGGTCATGGCAATGGCGGCACCTACAGCCACAACTATGACGGCAACCACGGCGGCGGCAGCAGCCACAACGGCTATGGCAGCGGCAGCCGCACAGACCGCAGCGGCTATGGCAGCCACGGCGGGCGCAGCGGCGGCAGCGGCTACAGCCATCCCAGCAGCACGCGCACTATGGGTGGTGGCTCGTCGGCCTCGGGTCGCGGCAGCGCCACGTCCCACGGCAGCGCCTCGTCCCACGAGGGCAGTTCCCACGGCGGCGGTCGCAGTGGCACAGCCCGTGGCGGTCGTTGATGCGGCTCGCGACGTGCGCCCCTACGGCAGAGCCTCCTTGCACACGGGATGTGCAAGGAGGCTCTGCCGCGCGTGTGGGTGTGGTTATTGTTCGCCGATGAGAGCCAGGAAGTCCGTTTCGGAGAGTATGTCCACCCCGAGCTTGCCAGCCTTCTCGAGCTTGGCGGGTCCCATGTTGGCACCGGCGAGGACAAAGGATGTCTTGCGCGAGATGCTGCCGCTGTTGGTGCCGCCGTGGAGCTCGATGAGACGTTTGTACTCATCGCGCGAGTGGCGTTCGAACACACCGCTGATGACCACCGTCTTGCCCTCAAGGCGGTTGCTGCGTGATGCCTCGGCCTCGTGGGAGATGTGCATCTGCAGGCCATAGGCCCTGAGGCGCTCGATGAGCATGGCGTTGTCGGCATCGGCGAGCCAGCTCTTGACGCTCTCGGCCGTCGTCACTCCTATGCCATCGACGCGCAGAAGGTCGTCGAGCTGCGCTGCCGCCAGCGCGTCGATGCTGCCGAAGTGGCGCGCCAGCGTGCGTGCTGCCGTCTCGCCCACGAAGCGTATGCCCAGGGCGTAGAGCACCCGCTCGAAGGGCACTTGGCGCGAGGCCTGTATGCCGGCGATGGTGCGTTGTGCCGAGCGCTCGCGAGTGCCATAGCGCCCGTTGAGCTGGTCGGCGGTGAGGTCGTAGAGGTCAGCTATGCCGTGGATGAGCCCCGTGCGGTAGTATTCGTCGATGGTTTCTGGCCCGAGGCTGTCGATGCCCATGGCCCGCCGACTCACGAAATGCTCTATGCGCCCCTTGATTTGTGGCGGGCAGTGGGCATCGTTGGGGCAGTAGTGGGCGGCTTCGCCCTCGGCGCGCACGAGTGGCGTGCCGCACTCGGGGCAGTGTGTGGCAAACGCCACGCGCGGCCCGCGTGGCTGCCCGCTGTATGCGCTGTCGATGCCCACAATCTTTGGTATGATTTCGCCTCCTTTCTCCACGAGCACGTGGTCGCCAGTGTGGAGGTCGAGCTGCTGCATAAAGTCGGCGTTGTGGAGCGTGGCGCGGCGCACGATGGTTCCGGAGAGCTGCACCGGATCCATGTTTGCCACGGGGGTGACAACACCTGTGCGCCCCACCTGGAACGTCACCTCGCGCAGTATGGTGGACTGCTGCTCGGCCTGGAACTTGTAGGCGATGGCCCATCGCGGGCTCTTGGCCGTCATGCCCAATGCCCGTTGCTGGCGCAGGGAGTTGACCTTCAGCACGATGCCGTCGGTGGCCACGGGCAGCGTGCGCCGCGCCTCGTCCCAGTGGTCGATAAACTGGAACACCTCGTCGAGCGTGCTGCACTTGCGCATCTCGCGGCTCACCTTGAACCCCCAGCCACGCGCCTGCTGCAGCAGCTCGTAGTGGCCGGCATCGGCAGCGTTGTCGTCGGTGAGAAGGTAGTAGAGGTAGGCATCGAGCTGGCGCTGGGCCACGACGGCGGTGGTCTTGCTCTTGAGCGTGCCGCTGGCGGCATTGCGCGGGTTGGCGAAGAGCGGTTCCTCGCGCTGCTCGCGCTCGCGGTTGAGGCGTTCGAACGAGCTCCAGGGCATGAGCACCTCGCCGCGTATCTCAAACTCGTCGGGCCACGTGCCGGGTGCCAGGTGCAGGGGTATGGAGCGTATGGTGCGCACGTTGGGTGTGACGTCGTCGCCCTGCACGCCGTCGCCTCGCGTCACGGCTCTGACGAGTGCTCCGTGCTCGTAGTGTAGCGAAATGCTGAGTCCGTCGAACTTCAGCTCGCAGCATATCTCGAAGGGTTCGCCGCCGAGGCCGTCGCTCACGCGTGCGAAGAAGTCGGCCACCTCCTGCCGGTTGTAGGTGTTGGCCAGCGAGAGCATGGGGCGTCGGTGTGCCACGGTGGGGAAGTCGTTGCTCAGGTCGCTGCCCACGCGCTGTGTCGGCGAGTTGGGGTCGGCGAGTTCCGGGTGGCGTTTCTCCAGGTCGGCCAGCTCCCTCAGCCGCTCGTCAAACTCCTGGTCGGTGATGGTGGGCGCGTTGAGAACGTAGTATGCATGGTTGTGGTGGTGCAGCTCTTGGCGCAGTTGCACGATTCTCTCTTGCTCTGTCATGTGGCGATTGGTGAATGGGTTGGGGGTGTGTGTGCGGGGTGGGTCAGCGCCGACGCTCCTCGGCGGTGGTCTCCTCGTCGTGGCACCCTGCCGCGTTGAGGATCATCGTCGTGGCGCCGATGGTGATGATGGCCCCGTGGTCTATGCGCTGGCGTTCGCCCACGCCGAGGATGGTGTTGCCGACGAATGTCCCGGTGCCGTCGGGCGTGGCGTCGCGCAGTGTGTAGATGAGTTGGCCGCGGCGGTTGCGCCTGACGTTGATGATGCAGTGGGTGGTGTCCACGCTTGGGTCCACGGTTTCGATGGGGGTGTTGATGCGTGAGCCGCGCACGTAGCGGCCTATCACGTTGTCGCCCATCTGCAGCGGCAGCGTCTGGCGGTAGTGGAACACGTTTTCGAGCACGAGCAGGTGTCCGCAGTCCTCGTCCTGCGGCGTGTGGCTGTCGAAAAGTGCTGTGGTGGGTGCGGCGCCGTCGGCCGGCGCGTCGCGGCGCTCGTCCTTGCGTGTGGCGTGGAGGCGTGTGGTGCCTAATCGTATGCCAAACTGTTTGTGGCACTCGGTGCATTCAAAGACGAGCGTCTGCCCTTCGGCGTACTGTGTCTCGTCGAAGGTCAGGTAGCTGTCGCATTTGGGGCATTTGATTCGCTTCATTGACGTAGGAGCCAGGCGTCGTCGAAGCCGTCGTGGCTCCTTTGCAGTGTGCGTTTGGCGTTGAGGGCCAGCTCCTCGGTGGTGTAGCCGTCGAGTATGACGCGCTTGAGGCGACCGTTGTCATAGATGCGGGCATTGGCATAGCCCATGCCGTGGAGACGTTCCACGAGGGCGCTGGCGTTGGCACGGTTTGTTGCGCTGGCCAGCACGACGGCGTAAGCCGACGGCGCTTTCATATCGCCGTTGGCGGCAGTGGCGGCTGTGTCGGCAGTGGTGGCCTTGGGCGTGCTTGGCGATGCTTGCTGCGGCTGATGCGATGTCTGGGGCGTTGATGTTGACGTCGTCGGTGCCGGTGTTGGTGCCTTTGGCGTCGGTGCCGGTGTTGGCGTCGGTGCCGGTGTTGGTGTCGTTGTCGTTGGTGCCGGGGTTGGTGTCGTTGTCGTTGGTGCCTGTGTCTTTGGCTGTTGTGCCTGTTGCTTCGGTTGTGATGCCTGTGGCTTGTTGTTTGTGGCCACGGGTTGTGCCGTGGCGTGTTTGCCCTTGTTGGCAGCCACCGTTGTCTGGGCTATCGATGCCAGGCGGGTGTTGCCATTTGTGCTGTCGCGCAGCGGCACGGAGAGTGCCAGGCACAGCAGCACGGCGGCAGCTGTGGTCAGGGCGTGGCGCAGCGTGCGGCGGCTGATGTGTATGGTGATGTGGTTGTCGACATCGTTGCCCGTGAGATGTCTGTGCCGGCCACGCGCGCGCGTACCTTTATAAGATAGTGCCACCTTGGGCATGACGAAGGCGTCCAGGCCATAGAGCGCCGGCGAGACGCTGCCGGCCTGGCATGCCGAGAACTGCACGTGGCCGTCCTCGTCCTGTGTGAAGATGCCTATGGAGCCAAAATCTACTTGCCCGTCGGCAAGCAGCTGCTGGCGCAGGTTGAGCACCATGGTTTGCACACGGTGCTTGGCACGGCTGCCGTCGATGCCATGGGTGTGGCTCACGGAGGCTACAAGGAGGCCGTCGTCCTCCGTGACGTCGGCATTGAAGCGCACGCGCCTGAGCGGCGGGAAGAACAATTGTTCCTCGTCGGAGCGCGATGCCGAAGCCTCCATGGCCATAAATGCCCCAAACTGAGGCACTACCACGCAGTCGTGGCTGAGAAGGAGGTACTCAATATGTGTCGAAAGCTCTTTCATACGCCGCAAAGTTAGCACTTTCTGCTCGAATCCACCTCATAAAATGCCAAAAAAATGACAATAATTTGCAAAGTCTTTGCCGTTTCGCATATTATGCCTATATTTGCGGCCGCAATAGTCACAGATAACAACTTATTCTAATATAAAAAACCTTTCATTAGCGTATGAACATAGCGATAGTCGGGACGGGCTACGTGGGCCTCGTCACAGGTGCATGTTTCGCCGAGATTGGCGTCGATGTGACGTGTGTTGACGTCGATGCATCCAAGATCGGGAAGCTCAAGCAGGGCATAATCCCCATCTACGAGCCTGGGTTGAAGGAGCTTGTCCTTCGCAACAAGGATGCCGGCCGGTTGCATTTCACCACCGACCTGTGCACATGTCTTGACAGCGTGCAGGTGATATTCTCGGCCGTGGGCACACCTCCCGATGAGGATGGCAGCGCCGACCTGAAGTATGTGTTGCAGGTGGCCCGCACCATTGGCCGCAACATGACCGACTATAAGCTTGTGGTGACGAAGAGCACGGTGCCCGTGGGCACCGCCCGCAAGGTCCGTGCCGCCATACAGGAGGAGCTCGACCGGCGTGGCTTGTCGCTCGACTTCGACGTGGCCTCCAACCCCGAGTTCCTCAAGGAGGGCACCGCCGTTGCCGACTTCATGAGCCCCGACCGTGTGGTTGTCGGTGTCGAGAGCGAGCGTTCGCGTGAGCTGATGACGCGTCTGTACAAGCCGTTCGTCATGCAGAACTTCCGTGTCATATTTATGGATATCCCGTCGGCCGAGATGACCAAGTATGCTGCCAACTCCATGCTGGCCACGCGCATCTCCTTCATGAACGACATCGCCAACCTGTGTGAGCTTGTCGGCGCCGATGTCAACATGGTTCGTGCCGGCATAGGCTCCGACACGCGCATAGGCCGCAAGTTCCTCTACGCCGGTTGCGGCTACGGCGGGTCGTGCTTCCCCAAGGATGTGAAGGCCCTCATCAAGACCGCCGAGCAGAATGGCTACACCATGCGTGTGCTCCAGGCTGTGGAGGATGTCAACGAGCGCCAGAAGGGCATCCTCTTCGACAAGTTTATGTCTGCCATGGGCGACAACGTGGGCGGTGCCACGGTGGCGCTGTGGGGCTTGTCGTTCAAGCCCGAGACCGACGACATGCGCGAGGCTCCGGCGTTGGTGCTCATCGCCAAGCTCCTCGCCGTGGGGTGCAAGGTGCGTGTGTATGACCCTGTGGCGATGGACGAATGCCGCCGCCGTATCGGCGACAGCGTGTATTACGCCACCGACCACTATGATGCCCTTCTCGATGCCGATGCCTTGATGCTCGTCACGGAGTGGAAGACGTTCCGCATGCCGGCGTGGCCCGTCGTGAAGCGCACCATGCGCCGCCCGCTCATCATCGATGGGCGCAACATCTACGATGCTCGCGAGCTTGGTGAGGCGGGCTTCGAGTACCATTGCATAGGCAAGTAGGTTAAGAACATTGTCACACACACACCCACAAGGTAGAGCGATGAGTAAGTGTAGCTTTTATGGAATGCGCCACGCGGCGGTGGCGGTGGCAGCCATGGTCGTGGCGGCTGTCGGCGCCGTCGTGCTCACGTCGTGCCGCCGCGCATCGTCGGCCAGCGGCCTTGCGCGGGACACCGTCGTTGCCGAGCGCCGTTTGGTGGCCGACGTCGATGCCATGCGCCGCATGGAGGGCATCTGGGTTGATGGCGAGACGGAGGCGGTGCTCCTGAAGATTGTTGGCGACAGCATCTTCTACCCCGACAGCACCGCCATGCCGGCACGCTTCATCATCTTCGACGACACGCTGCTCATCTACGGCGCCAACGACATGCGCTACCCCATACGCCGGCTGGGCGACTATGTGTTCGACTACGTGAACCTGCAGGGCGAGACCGTGCATCTGCAGCGCTCTGCCGACGCCGACGACTCACTGCTCTTCACCCACCGCCGCTATGCCCCCATCCTTCTTGGGCAGGTGGTGAAGCGGGACACCGTCGTGTTCGCGCCTTCGGGCGCGCGCTACCACCTCTACATCGATGTCAACCCCACCCGCCGCAGGGTCTTTGCCTCGTCCTACACGGGCGACGGCATGGCCGTGCAGCAGGTCTATTACGACAACATCATCCACATCAGCGTCTATGAGGGCCGCACGAAGCTCTTTGCGCGCGACATCGACAAGCGCATGTTTGCCGACCTCATACCAGCGGAGTTCCTCGAGGGCGCCGTCCTCTCCAACATGGAATGGGGCCGCACCTCCAACACCCACACCGTGTTCCAAGCCACCGTGTGCGAACCCGAGGGTGCGCGCTGCTATGTCGTTGACCTCAAGGTGGGCTACGACGGCTCGCTGCAAACCGAGTTGGCTTCCTACTGACCCCCCGCCGACCACAGACACCATAGCCATGCATCCGCTGAAAGTATATCGCGCATCGGCAGGCTCGGGCAAGACGTTCACCCTCGCCGTGGAGTATATCAAGCTGCTCGTGATGGAAGAGGGTGGGGGAGAGTATGCCCGCATACTGGGCGTCACCTTCACCAACAAGGCCACGGCTGAGATGAAGGACCGCATCGTGGGGCAGCTCTACGGCATTGCTCACGCGCTGCCGTCGAGCGCCGACTACATGATGGCCCTCGAGCGCGCGCTGGCCGGGGAACCCGGCGCGCCGGCCACCGAGGACGAGATACGCCGCCGCTGCGCCTTGGCACTGCGGCACATCCTCCACGACTACAGCCACTTCCGCGTGCAGACCATCGATGCCTTCTTCCAGAGCGTGTTGCGTGGTCTGGCGCATGAACTGGGCCTCACGGCCAACCTGCAGGTGGAGATTTCCGACACGGAGGTATTGTCGGAGGCCGTGGATCGCATCGTCGATCGCCTGGAGACGGAACCTGTGGTGCTGGAGTGGATGATGAGCCTCGTTCGCGACCAGATTGACAACAACCAGCGGTGGGACGTCACCCGCCAGGTGAAGGCTTTCGGGCGCACCATCTTCAGCGAGGATTTCCAGCTGCGCGGCGCCGGGCTGCGGCGTCTGCTCACCGACGAGCAGGCTTTGCGCGGCGCCATGCGCGCCATTGCCGACGAGGAGAGCCACGCCATAGCCGCTGTGCGCAGCTGGGGCAACCGTCTGCAGGAGGTGATAGACCACGCGGGCGTTGACATTGGCGACTTCTCCAACGGCAGCAAGCTCCTGGCCCCACTGCTGCGGCGTCTGCACGAGGCCGACTTGGCGCGGCTCACGGTGAGCGCCACCGTGGCGAAATGGGCTGCCGACGGCACCGCGATGGTGAAGAAGGCCGACCAGAAGAGGCGCCCCGACCTCATGGCTGCCGCCGAGCAGATAGCGCCGTTGCTCGCCGCACTCATCGACGAGCTGCCGGCGCTGCAGTGTCAGTACAACAGCTCGCGCCTGGCTGCCGCCCACATCAAGCCCCTGCGCCTGCTGGACTTCATCGACAGCGAGGTGACGCACATCAACAGCGAGACCTCGCGCTTCAATCTTGCCAAGACGCCCATACTGCTCAACCAGATGATAGGGAAGAGCGACGCGCCCTTCATTTTCGAGAAGATTGGAGCCCGCCTCCACCACATCATGATCGACGAGTTCCAGGACACGTCGAGCCTGCAGTGGCGCAACTTCAGGCCGCTGCTGGCCGAGTGCCGCTCGCGCGGCGGGCGCAACCTCATCGTGGGCGACGTCAAGCAGAGCATCTACCGCTTCCGTGGCGGCGACTGGCGCACGCTGGCGTGCATCCAGGACACCGTCGTTCCCACGCCCGACGTGGTGAACATGGGTGTCAACTTCCGCAGCGAGAGGGTGGTGGTCGATTTCAACTCCGACTTCTTCACCACTGCCGTGGCCATCATGGACGATGCCTCGGCCGAGGAGGAGGCACTCGTCGGTGGCGACTTCTCCTTTGCCACAGCCTACTACAAGCTGCGGCAGACGGCCTCGCCCAAGCGCATGCAGCAGGAGCCGCAAGGCTATGTGCGCGTGGCCACGCTCGACAGCCGCCAGGCATCGAAGCGCGCCGACTGGGAACCGATCGTGCTCGACGACGTATGCCGGCAGGTGGCGGCGCTGCATGCGCGCGGCGTGGCCTACAGGGACATGACCATCCTCGTGCGCTTCAACAGCGACTGTCAGCCCATCATCGACGCCTTTGCGGCGCGCGACGACATGCCGCCCGTCATCAGCGACGAGGCGTTCCTGCTCAGTGCCAGCAGCGCCGTGCGCACCATCATGGAAGCCCTGCGCTGGCTCGACAACGATGCCGACCCCATCGCGGCCTTCTACCTGCGCACGCATCTCGCCACACCCGCGCTGTGGGCCGACCTCGAGGAGCAGGCCCCGGCGTTGCGCCAGATGCCGCTGCCCGACCTCGTGGAGCACCTCTACCGTAGCATGCGCCTGGATGCTGTTGGCGGGCAGGATGCCTACATGTTCACCTTCCTCGACGCCGTGGCCGACTTTGTCCACTCCGGGCGTGCCGACACGCATCTGTTCATTGAGCATTGGGACGAGAAGCTGTGCCGCCAGTCCATCCCCGCCACCAGCCGCGAGGGCATACGCGTGATGTCGGT
Organism: Bacteroidaceae bacterium; assembly: GCA_017445145.1. Classification (GTDB taxonomy): domain Bacteria; phylum Bacteroidota; class Bacteroidia; order Bacteroidales; family Bacteroidaceae; genus Physcousia. The sequence continues at coordinate 34,128 of JAFSVI010000005.1, forward strand.
GCACAAGTCCAAGGGGCTGGAGTTCAACACGGTGCTCATCCCCTTCTGCTCATGGCGCTTCGAGGACAACCACGGCGACATCCTCTGGACAACGCCCCAGCAGCCGCCCTACAGCGCTTTCTCGCTGCTCCCCATCACGCCCACGGCCAAGATGGCGCCCAACTCCGTGTTTGCCCGCGACTATGCCGAGGAACGCCTCAACTCACGCCTCGACGAATTCAACGCCCTGTACGTGGCGCTGACGCGGGCACGTGCCAACCTGCTCGTGTGGAGCGTGAGCCGCGCCGACAGCGACGCGCTGACCACCGTTGGCGACCTCGTGGCAGCCACGCTGCCCGGGTTGCCGGAGATGGCCGATGCCACCGACGCCGACACGCATCCGGCGCTGGCGGTGAGCGCCATGGGGGCGCCCTGTGTGGCGCGGCGCAAGGCCGACGACCACACCCGCATGGACCCTGCGCGCGCGGCCGTGGCCGTGGGCATGCATAGCTACGACGCGCGCCTGCCCTTCCGCCAGAGCAGCCGCTCGGAGCTGTTCTTCGAGACCACGCCGGACGATGGCAGCGAGCTGGCCGACAGCGAAGCGCTGCGCCAGAGCCACAACCGCGAGTTTGGGCAGCTGCTGCATGCCGTGTTGCAGCAGATTGCCACGCCCGACGACATCGGGCGCGTGCTCGATGCCCACGAGCAGGAAGGCATGATCAGCCGCACAGCTCCCGACGGGACGTATGTCAGCATCGCGCGCCGCGACCTGGAGCGCCGTCTGCGCGCGGCCATTGCCCTGCCGCAGGTGGCGCCGTGGTATGCTCCCGGGCAGCGGCTGTTCACCGAGTGTGCCATCGTGTGCCGGGGCGCCGACGGCACGTCGCACACGCTGCGCCCCGACCGCGTCATCGTGAGTGCCGACGGACGTCGCATCACGGTCGTCGATTACAAGACCGCCCGCCCCGACGACGAGCACCACCGCCAGGTGGCACGCTACATGCACCACCTCTCGCGCATGTACCCCGCTGCCACGGTGGAAGGCTTCCTGTGGTATATCCTGCGGCAGGAGGTGGTGGCGGTGGCCCAAGAGATTATTCCATAAGAAGCATGAGAACCTTCCTGCATCACGTGGCAGAAGCGCTGCTCGAGCGCTATGGCACAGACATGAGCCGCCTGACGGTGGTGTTTCCCGGCAAACGTGCCGGGCTGTTCCTCGAGCAGGCGCTGGCCGACATCGCCACCACGCCCGTCTGGGCGCCGCGCTACACGACCATCGCCGAACTCTTCCAGCAGCTCTCGCCCTACACGCTGTGCGACAACATCGAGGGTGTGGCACGCCTGTATGCCTCCTATGCCCGCCTGGCCGATGACCCGTGGCCCATAGACCGCTTCTACGGGTGGGGCGAGATTCTTCTGTCGGATTTCGACGACATCGACAAGCACCGCGTCGATCCGCGACGCCTCTTCACCAACATCGCCGACCTGCGCGCCATGGACGACACCTCCTACATAACCCCGGAGCAGGAGGCGGCCTTGAGGCAGTTCTTTGCCGACTTCTCGTTGGAGGCCAACACGGAGCTCAAGGAGCGCTTCCTGCGGCTGTGGAACATTATGGCCGACATATACGACGACCTCCAGGCCACCATGCGTGCCGACGGCGTGCTCTACGACGGCGCCCTGCAGCGCGATGTGGCCGAGCGTCTGCGCGTAGGTGCCGACGCCGAAGCGCCCGCGGCGGCTGCCACGCTTGGCGACGTGGCCTTTGTGGGCTTCAATCTTCTCTCGCCAGTGGAGGAGGCTCTCTTCGACTATCTCCAGCGCCAGCACCGTGCGCTGTTCTTCTGGGACTACGACCGCTTCTATGTCAATGCGCGTCAGCCCCACGAGGCTGGCTACTTCGTCGCGCGCAACCTCCAGCGCTATGGCAACGCGCTCGACAGCAGCCTCTTCGACAACCTCGCGGCACACCCCGACATCACCGTGGTGGCGGCCACGAGCGAGAACGCCCAGGCACGCTACCTGCCCACATGGCTGGCGCAGCATCTGCCCGCCAACGGCAAGTCGGCACATGCCAGCCCCGGGCGCGAGAACCAGACGGCCATCGTCCTGGCCAACGAGCATCTGCTGCAGGCGGTGCTGCACTCCATACCCACTGCCGGCAGCGCCGGCGCTCCGCGCGAGGTGAACATCACCATGGGCTACCCCATGGCCGACACGCCCGTGTTTAGCTTCGTGGAAGCGCTCATGGCGCTCCACACCGAGGGATGGGATGCCGGGCGTCGGCGCTTCCGCCTGGCGAGCGTGCGTGCCGTGAGGCGTCATCCCTTCTTCGCATACGCCGATGCCGACGTGCTCTTTGCACCCTTAGGCCACGACAGCGACCCCGACAGCCCGGCGGCAGCCACACAGCTCCTCGACTTCCTCCTGGCGGTGCTGGCACAGCTGCCGCGCGGACAGGAGGCCAAGGAAGCGCTGCAGACGTTGAATGTAGAAGCCATCTTCCAAGCGTGCACAGCCTTGATGAGGCTGCGCGACCTCACCGCGCCCACGGCCGACAGGCCCCCGCTGCTGCCCGTCGGCGCAGCGCTCATGCGGCGCCTCGTGCGCAGTGTGCTCGTGTCGCGCTCCATCCCCTTCCACGGTGAACCCGCCACGGGGTTGCAGGTGATGGGTATTCTTGAGACGCGCGCCTTGGACTTCAGCCACGTGGCTATTCTCAGCACCGGCGAGGGTTTCCTGCCGCGCACGTCCGGCGGCAGCTCTTTCATACCCTTCAACCTGCGCGAGGCGTTTGGCCTGACCACGACGCGCCACCAGGAGGCTGTGTATGCCTACTATTTCTACCGCCTGTTGCAGCGTGCCGGGAGCGTGACGCTCATGTACAATGAGAGCAACATCGGTATGCGGCAGAACGAGATGTCGAGGTTTGTGCGCCAGCTCATGGCCGAGACAGACTTCCCCATCCGCCATCTGCAGCTCGACCCCGATGGCGACAGGCCCGACCCCGATGGAGGCGACGTGCAGCACGCCGACACCCTGCCGCCCGGCGCAGGGCCTGAGCGCCCACAGGCCGCCGACGGCGACAAGCGCGAACGGCCGCTCGCGCTCTCGCCGTCGGCTATGAATGCCTACACGGCGTGCCACCGGCGCTACTACTACCAGTATGTGTGCGGCATGCGCATAGACCCCGACCCGCACGACGGCCTCGATGCCATACTCTTCGGGCAGGTGTTCCACCGCGCTGCCGAGCTGCTCTACAGGCATCTCACCGAGCGCACGGACGTGGTGCGTGGCGAGGACCTCGACCCCTACCTGGAGCAGGGCGGGCATGCGCTCGACCCCTTCGTGCGCCAAGCCTTCAGCGATGCTTTCTTCTCCCAGGCTCGCGATGCCTCGGGCAATGTGGTTGGCATGGCGGAGGAATACACCGGCATACTCCTCATAGCCCGCGACGTGGTGCGGACGTACCTGCAGCAGCTGTTGCGCAACGACCGCCGCCACACGCCTTTCCGCGTCCTGGGCATCGAGGTGAAGCGGTATGTCAACATCCGGGTGGAGGTGCCTGGTGCCGACGGCGGCGCGCCGCAGACGTTGAGCGTGAGCACCGGGGGCATCATCGACCGCCTGGACGAGGTCGCGGACGGCGCTGTCGATGGCGGGCGCATGGTGCGCGTGGTCGATTACAAGACCGGCGGTCGTGCGGAGGCCGTGGCATCCATCGACAGTCTTTTTGCCGACACGGACCAGGAGCGCCAGCACGCTTTCCAGACCATTCTCTATGCCGTCATCGTGGCGGCCCGCGAGCCGAAGCCCGTGGCGCCATGCCTGTTCTATGTGCATCGTGCGGGTGCCGACGACTATTCGCCGCACATCACGGTGGAGAAGCAACAGCTGCTCGACGTGAGGGCCGTGGCGACGGACTTTGCCGCCAACCTGCGGAGCCTCGTGGCCGAAATCCTCGACCCCAACAACAGCTTCGAGCAGACGTCCAACGCCGACACATGCCGCTATTGCAACTACCGACGCCTCTGTGAGAGGTGAGACCTCGCGGGCGCGGAGCCGGGCGAAGGGGTGACACACTGGCACGAATGCCGCGGTGTCACCCCTTCGTGGGCTATGGCGGGAGCTGTGGGACCTCGTTGGTCGTGGACGCCTGCCCCCCTCGGCCGGCGCTCAGGAGTTGTACTCCTGCCAAGCCTTGATCTTCACATCCTCGAGGTTGAGCGTCGTGGCTGCCTCAATGAATGCCTTGGCCAGGCGCGTGTTGGTCATGAGCGGGATGTTGTGGTCGATGGCGGCGCGGCGTATGCGGTAGCCGTTGGTGAGCTCGCGGCGTGTGCGGTTCTTGGGCACGTTGACGATGAGGTCGAAGCGGTGCTGCGCGATGAGTGCGAGCACGTTCTGGTCGTCGTCCTCGTCGGGCCATGACACGCTGCGGGCGAACACGCCGTTCTCGTTGAGGAAGGCCGCCGTGCCGGAGGTGGCATACACGTCGAGACCTTTCTTGACGAGCTGACGCGCCGGCTCCAGCAGGTCGAGCTTGCCCTTGGCGCCGCCGGAGCTGATGAGCACGGCCTTGCGCGGGATGCGGTAGCCGGTGGCGATGAGGGCGTTGAGAAGTGCCTCGTTGAGGTCGTCGCCCAGGCATCCCACCTCGCCCGTGGAACTCATGTCCACGCCAAGCACGGGGTCGGCGTTCTGCAGGCGTGCGAAGCTGAACTGGCTGGCCTTGACGCCGATGCGGTCGATGTCGAACTCGCTCTTCTCGGCGCGCTGGTAGGGTGCGTCGAGCATGATCTTGGTGGCTGTCTCGATGAAGTTGCGCTTGAGGATCTTCGAGACGAAGGGGAAGGAGCGCGAGGCACGCAGGTTGCACTCGATGACCTTCACCTCGCGGTTCTTGGCCAGGAACTGTATGTTGAATGGTCCGCTGATGTTGAGCTCGGCGGCTATCTTGCGGGCAATCTTCTTCATTTGGCGGATGGTGGAGAAATACACGTGCTGGGCGGGGAACACCATCGTGGCGTCGCCGCTGTGGACGCCGGCGTACTCGATGTGCTCGGAGATGGCGTATTCGACGATGTCGCCCTTGTCGGCCACGGCGTCGACCTCTATCTCCTTTGTCTCGGTCATAAACTTCGAGACAACGACGGGGAACTCCTTGCTGACCTCCGTGGCCATGCCTAAGAAGCGCTCCAGCTCCTCGTCGTCGTGGCACACGTTCATTGCGGCTCCGGAGAGGACGTAGCTGGGGCGCACGAGCACGGGGTAGCCCACCTCGGCGACAAACTCCTTGATGTCGTCGAGCGAGGTGAGCGCGCGCCACGCGGGCTGGTCGATGCCGAGCTTGTCGAGCATGGCCGAGAACTTGTCGCGGTTCTCGGCGCGGTCGATATCGACGGGCGAGGTGCCCAGCACGGGCACACCCTGGCGGTAGAGCTTCATAGCCAGGTTGTTGGGGATCTGGCCTCCCACGCTGACGATGACGCCTCGCGGCTGCTCCAGGTCGATGACGTCGAGCACGCGCTCCAGCGTGAGCTCGTCGAAGTAGAGGCGGTCGCACATGTCGTAGTCGGTGGAGACGGTCTCGGGGTTGTAGTTGATCATGATGCTCTTGTAGCCCAGGCGGCGCGCCGTCGAGATGGCGTTGACAGAGCACCAGTCGAACTCCACGCTGCTGCCGATGCGGTAGGCGCCGGAACCGAGCACGATGACCGACTTGTCGTTGTGGTAGTAGGCGATGTCGTGGGTGGGGGTGTAGGACTCGGCGACAAAGTCGCCGAGAACGGGACACTCGGCGCTGGCGGAGGGGGCGCTGGATGCGGAGGGGGTGGATGCGGAGGGGGTGGATGCAGCGGGGGTGGTGGCTGCGGAGGTGGTGGCGGCAGCTGCAGCGGTGGTGGTGGTGGCAGCTGCGCGTGTGAAGGCATCCTGGAATGCCGGTGTGTGTGTGTATGTGAAGTAGAGGTAGTTGGTGAGTTCGGGGTGCTCGCTGGCCACGGTGGGTATGCGCTTCACGCTGGGAAGGATGCCTCGCTGCTGGCGGTGGCGTCGCACCTGCAGGTTCTCCTTCTCGAGGCTTCCGGGTCCGGGCTTGAGCACGAAGCGTGCTATCTGGAAGTCGCTGAAGCCGGCTTGTTTCACCTCGAGCAGGAAGGCATCGGGCAGCTCGTCGAGGGTGTTGTAGGCTTCGAGCTGGTGCTTGAGATCTACGATGTGCTTCATGCGGCGTATGAACCATGGGTCAATCTTCGTGAGCTGCTCGATGCGCTCCACGCTGTAGCCCTCCTCGAGGGCCTGTGCTATGGCGAAGATGCGCAGGTCGGTGGGGTTGGAGAGGGCGTCGTCGAGGTCGTCGAAGTGTGTGTGCTCGTTGCCCACGAAGCCGTGCATGCCCTGGCCTATCATGCGCAGGCCCTTCTGCAGCATCTCCTCGAAGGAGCGCCCGATGCTCATGATCTCGCCCACGCTCTTCATGCTGGAGCCTATCTGGCGGCTGACGCCGGCGAACTTGGTGAGGTCCCAGCGCGGGATCTTGCATATCATGTAGTCGAGCGTCGGGGCGACGTATGCCGAGTTGGTGGTGCCCATCTCGCCAATCTGGTCGAGGGTGTAGCCCAGGGCTATCTTTGCGGCGACGAAGGCCAGGGGGTAGCCGGTGGCCTTGGAGGCGAGGGCGCTGGAGCGCGACAGGCGTGCGTTGATCTCGATGATGCGGTAGTCGTTGGTGGCGGCGTTGAAGGCAAACTGGATGTTGCACTCGCCGACGATGCCCAGGTGCTTCACGCAGCGTATGGTGATGTCCTGCAGCATCTGCACCTGCTCCGGGGTGAGGGAGCACGTGGGCGCCACGACGATGCTCTCGCCGGTGTGTATGCCTAAGGGGTCGAAGTTCTCCATCGAGGCCACGGTGAAGCAGCGGTCGTTGGCATCGCGGATGCACTCGAACTCAATCTCCTTCCAGCCCTTGAGGCTCTCCTCGACGAGGATCTGCGGGGCGAAGGTGAAGGCCGACTCGGCCAGCTCGGTGAATGTGGTCTCGTCGGGGCAGATGCCGCTGCCGAGGCCGCCGAGGGCGTAGGCCGAGCGTATCATGATGGGGAAGCCAATCTGGCGTGCTGCGCGCAGGGCGTCGTCCATGTTTTCCACGGCGTGGCTCACAGGCACCTTCAGCTTCACCTCGGCCAGCTTCTTGACGAAGAGGTCGCGGTCCTCGGTGTTCATAATGGCCTCGACGCTGGTGCCCAGCACCTCCACGCCATACTCCTTGAGCGTGCCGTTGAGGTACAGCTCCGTGCCGCAGTTGAGCGCTGTCTGTCCGCCAAAGGCCAGCAGGATGCCGTCGGGGCGTTCCTTCTTGATGATTTCGGTGACGAAATAGGGTGTGACGGGTTGGAAATAGACCTTGTCGGCGATGCCCTCGGATGTCTGGATGGTGGCGATGTTGGGGTTGACGAGCACGCTGGCGATGCCTTCCTCGCGCAGGGCTTTCAGCGCCTGCGAGCCGGAGTAGTCGAACTCGCCGGCCTGACCGATCTTCAAGGCGCCGCTGCCGAGCACGAGCACCTTCTTCAAGCTTTTGTTCATTTGCTGTGTTATTGTGTTTGGGATGTGGATGTTATGGTGTGTTGGTGGTGGCTCATGGCATGAGCTGTGCGAGCGTGTCGATGAGTGCTTGTCCGCGCAGGTCGTGGGCCACGATGATGCCATTCTGGTCAACAAGGAAGTTGGCGGGTATGCCGCGCACACCGTAGATGGTTGCGCCCAGGCACTGCCAGCCCTTGAGGTCGCTCATCTGCGGCCAGGGCATGTTGAGGCGCTCGATGGCGGCTGTCCAGGCGTCGTGGTCGGCATCGAGTGACACGCCCACCACCTCCAGGCCCTTGTCGTGGTACTGGCGGTAGGCATATACCACTGTGGGCATCTCGGCGCGGCATGGTCCGCACCAGCTTGCCCAGAAGTCGATGAGCACGTATTTGGACTTGCCCACGAAGTCGCTGATGCGCAGGGTGTCGCCGGCGGGCGATGGCATGGCGAAGTCGATGTACTTGGGTCCGTCGGTGGCCTCTGCCGTCTCTGCGGCGGGCGTGTCGGTGGGTTGTTGGGCCTTGGAGACACATGCCGTGAGGGTGAGCATGCCGGCCAGGAGGTATGCGCTGAGGCGCGAATGGGGTGTCATGGGAGATGTGGGATGTAAAATGAGAAATGTAAAATGTGGAATGTAAGATGTAGATGTTATGTGAGTCCGGAGAAGTATTTGTAGAGGGGCGCAATAATGGAGGCCTGCATAAAGTCGCCACGGAGCAGCATGGCCTTCACCTCGGCTTGTGGCACCACGTGGACCTCGATGTCCTCGGTGGCATCGAGGTGCTGGCCGCAGGTGCGTTGCACGCCCGTGGCGAGGAAGCTGTGGCTGAGGTTGTTCATAGCGCTGGCGTTGCACGTGAAGCACATCGTCTCCGTCCACACGCCGCCCGTGAACCCCGTTTCCTCGGCCAGCTCGCGCCGGGCCGCCGCCAGAGGCTCTTCGCCGGGTTCCACGCATCCGGCGACAAGCTCGAAGCATGTGCGGCCCAGGCCGTGGCGATACTGCCTCACGAGCACCATGTCGCCGTCGGTGGTGATGGCCAGCACGTTGATGAACGTGGGGTATTCGAGGACGTAGTACTCGTCCATGATGCGCCCGTCGGGCAGCTGGCAGCGGTCGCGGCGCGCCGTGAGCCAGGGTCGGCGTATGAGGTACTCTGTGTCGAGCACCTTCCATGTCATGTCTTTAAGCTGTTGTTGAAGCATGTGGCGTGGGGTGTTGGTTGTCTGTGGTGTCGGTCTGCGCTGAGAGTCTGCGGAAGTCGCTGGGGCGCTGCCCCGTGTGGCGCTTGAAGAGCGTTGCGAAATACTCGGGGTTCTCGAATTGCAGACGGAAGCATATCTCCTTGATGCTGTCGGTGGTGGTGAGCAGCAGCTGTTTGGCCCGGTGCAGGCGCAGGTTGGTGAAGTAGTGGGACGGCGCCACGCCGGTGTAGTGCTTGAAGAGGCGGCGGAAGGAGCTATAGCTGACACCCATCGCCATGGCCACGTCGGGCATGGAGATGGGTGTCTCGATATTGTTCTGCATGTATTCGCGCGAGCGGCGTATGAGTTCTGGCACATTGCTGTCGCGGTCGTAGTCGAGGTTGACGCTGGTGACGAACATCAGGCCGAGCAGGTGGTTGACGATGCCGCACAGCAGGAGCTGGAAATAGGCTTCCTCGCGCGAGGCGGCAGCGATGGCGTCGCGGTAGAGGGCTACGGCCGTTTGCATGACGCCCACGCGGAACACGGGATGCTGTGGCGCAAGGAAGCCACCGGCCACGCGGTTGTCGATGTTGGGGCCCTTGAAGCCTATCCAATACTCGTCCCACCCTGTGGCGGCATCGGGGTGGTAGGAGTGCCACTCGCCGGGGAAGAGCAGGAACATGGTGCCGGCCTCTATGGCGTGTGTGCCGCCGTGGGCCGTCTGCAGTGTGCCCCGGCCCTTGACGATGTAAAGTAGCTGATACTCTTGCAATACGCGTCCACGTGAGGGGTTGAACAAATAGGTGACACCGTGGCGGCGAGGCGGGTAGCTCTCGCCAGGGAGGACACTCTGGAAGCCTGCCGAGCACACCGAAAGGCCCCACTGTAGGTCTCGCTCGCTCTCTGTGATGTACTTTATTGACACGTAGTGCTCGTTTTCAGCCGCAAAAGTAGTGAGCTTTTTCCAAACTGCCAAACAAAAGCTTGAAAAGTTGGCGTTTTGGCGCGAAAGACTGACATGGTTCAAGTCGTTGTGCGACAATGTGGCGGTGTGGGCGGCGGCACAGCGGGTCATGCCCGGCGCATGCGCAGGCCGTAGGCGGCGACGACGGCGAAGCATACGAGGGGCAGTATGAACGATGCGTTGGTGGCCGGGACGGTGCCGAGCACGGTGCCGCGGTCGATGATCATGGCTTGCAGCGGCGGCAGCACGGAGCCTCCGAGTATGGCCATTATGAGGCCTGCGGCGCCAATCTTGGCATCGTCGCCGAGGCCGTCGAGGGCGATGCCGTAGATGGTGGGGAACATGAGCGACATGCATGCGCTGACGCCCACGAGGCAGTAGAGGCCCATGCGGTCGCGCAGGAGGATGGTGCCAGCGGTGAGCGCTATGGCCGCTACGGCAAAGAGGGTGAGTATGGTCGCTGGGCGGAACCATTTCATAAGGTATGTGGCTACGAAGCGTGCCACGATGAACAGGAGCATCGCGGCGATGTTGAAGCGCTGGGAGAGCATCTCGGCAGCCTGCTCGCCCATGCCCTCGCGCATGAGCACGTGCGTGCCGTACTGGATGATGAACGTCCAGCACATGATCTGTGCGCCGACGTAGAAGAACTGTGCGACGATGCCCTCCACGTAGCGCGGCTGATGGGAGAGCCTGCGCAGGGTGGATGCGAGGTGCATGTCGTGGCTTTGGTCGCCGTTGTGGGGCATCTTGGTGACGAGGATGACGAAGAACATAGCCACAATCACCAAGCCTATGAGCAGGTACGGGGCCACGAGCACGCTGAGGTCGGCCTCCTTCAAGGCCTCGAACTCGGCCGCCGGCAGCTGGCCGCGCTGCTCGCTGCCCATGGGGTTGAGGCGCGCTTGTATGAAGGTCATGGCGACGTACATGCCCACGATGCTGCCGCAGGGGTTGAAGCATTGCGCCAGGTTGAGGCGTCGTGTGGCGGTGTGGGCGTCGCCCATGGCGAGAATGTAGGGGTTGCAGCTCGTTTCGAGGAACGAGAGGCCGCACGTCATGATGAAGTAAGCTATGAGGAAGAAAGCATACACCCCCGCCTCCTTGGCGGGGAAGAAGAGCAGGGCGCCCACGGCATAGAGCGCCAGGCCGGTGAGCACGCCCGTCTTGTACGTGTAGCGGCGTATGACCATGGCTGCCGGCAGCGCCATGGCGAAGTAGCCCCCGTAGAATGCCATCTGCACGAGTGCGCCGTCGGTGACGCTCATGTGGAATATCTTTGAGAAGGCCTTCACCATGGGGTTGGTGATGTCGTTGGCAAAGCCCCACAGCGCGAAGCACGATGTGATGAGCATGAAGGGCCACAGATACTGGCGTGGCACCAGCGCTGTCGGGCGGGTGGTGGCGGGTGCCGGGGTGTTGTGTTCTGTCATGGCGTGTGTGGTAAAGGGGTGTACGGAATCTGTTTGCAATTAGGACGCGAAGACGCAAAGACGCGAAGTCTTTGTTCTCTGCGTCTTTGCGTCTATGTCCGATGTGTCGAAGCGGCCACAGGCCGGGCGCTGCGAGGTGTCGAAGCGACGGGAGGCCTGGCGGCGTCCTGAATGTGTCATGTCAGTGGTTCAGAGCACGGTGAGGCCGGCGGTGTCGTCGTCGTCGTCGTCCTTGACGTCGGCCTCGGGGGCGAAGCTGGAGTAGAACGTCTCGTCGTCGGTGGGAGCTTCCTCTTCCTCCTCCTCCTCGAGTTCCTCCTCGTCGCGCTTGCGCAGTTCTTCGTCCTCGTCGTCCTCGCTGCGCACGCGGTTGCCCTCCTCGTCGTAGTCGCTGTCGGAGAGGAAGCGCAGCTTCACCGTCGGTGCTTTCTTCTTGGCGAAGATGGCCTCCGTCCACGTGCCCTTCTCCACCTCGAGCACCTCGAAGCCGTCGGCCACTTTCTTCTCGAGTGTGCCGCCGGGTGCGTGTATGCGCGATGTGGGCAGGGTGGTGGTGGAGATTTCGAAGGCACTCTCGATGATGTCCTTCATTGCGAGGGGTATGCTTTCCCATCCGCCGCCGAAGTTGCGCGAGATGAGTTCGAGGAGCATGGCTGCCGTGATGTGGCGTATGTTCTCGTAGCTGAGGTCGTTGAGCTGGCTGATGGTGCGCCGGCGTATTGCAACCATGCCTTTGCGCGGGTTGGTGCGTGCGAAGGTGACCCATCCGCTGTCGCTGGTGAAGCGAGCGCTGTCGCGCTCGTTGCCGCCGTCGAAGTGCGACACCTCAAATGCGAGGCGGATGGTGTTGAGCAGTTTCTCCTCGTAGGGTGGGAAGCTCTCGTCATCGCGCTCTTTTTCCCAAAGCTGGACTATCATGTCTGCCGACAGGTCCCAGATGTTGTTGCTGTTGATGTCGAGGATTGATTCCAGCAGTTCTTCTTTTTGTTTTCCCATTGTGGTGGTAAGGTGATGTGTGGTTGCTTGACGCGTGGTAGCTGCTATTGCAGGTAGTAGGGCAGGTTGGCCTTGGGCCAGATGTAGATGGTGGACTGGGCCGTGGTGCTTGCGCCGCCGATGGTGAGGGTGATATCTACGGGGGCGTGGATGATGGTCTTGTCGGCATCCTGGGTGGTTAGGACGAGGTCGCCGGCGGCGGTATAGACGTACTCGCCCGCGGTGCCGCGGTGGAAGTGCTGGTCGCTGGCTCGGCACTCCACGGCGATGGCGTTGGTGGTGCCGTCGAGAGTGACCTTGGTGCGCGTGCCGCCGTTGGTGAGCTCGTAGGCGGAGATGGTGAGCGGCGCCTCGGTGGAGAAGTAGGTGGCACCCTCGGGTATGCCGTCCTGGTTGAAGATGATGACGTAGCTCTTGCCGCCGAGGGTGATGGCTGTCTCCGTGCCGGGCGTGGTGGTCTCGCCCACGTTGCGCGGTATGTAGATGTGCTCTATGGCCTCCTCATCGACGCCGGTGTATGTGCCGCCGGTCTCGGTGGTGCTGATGGTGTTGTCCCAGTCATCGACGGTGGCGGTGAACTTCACCGATGTCAGTCCCAGGTGCATGAGCAGCGAGTACTGTTTGTTGAGCAGCACGGCGTCCTTGAAGGTTACTTTCTTGGTGATCTTCTGTGTCACCTCGGAGTAGTTGTAGGCCAGGTTCTCGTCGAGGGTGCGCACGGTGTAGGTCACGGTGGCTGTCAGCTCGGGCCATGTGCCGGGGATAAAGACGAGGGGGTATGCCTCGTTCTCATAGACGTTCTGCGGTGTGGTGAGCACGCCAAGGGGTATGTTGCTCTTGAAGAAGGTGGTGGTGAACTGTCCGGTGTAGTCGGTGGGTTCCTTGATCTTGGAGCTGATGACGCCGGCGGAGTTGGCGTCGGAGGCGTTCTGCGTGACGACGTGTGTGGTCGTGGCGGCCTGTGCCACGTCGGTCGTGGTGGCTCCGGTTGCTGTCCACTGTCCGGTGGCGAGGTTGAGCTGGCCCTCGAGCTTCTGCAGGTAGGTGGCTGTGTAGCCCGTCTGGCCGGGGGTCTTGTCGGAGGCGTCCTTGGTGAGCGAGCGTGCGGTGATGGTGACGTTGCTCACGGTGACCTTTGTCTGGTGCGTGTTCTGGTCGGCCTGGTAGAGGGGGTCGGTGGTGAGTATGGACTCGAGGACGCCGCCCTCCTCGGCTCCCTTCTGGTCGTCGAGGTCGAGCTGTATGAGCAGGCCGTGGCGCACGGTGGCGCCGGCGGTGCTGTTGTCCTCGGAGCCGCCCACCTTGGCCAGCGCGTGCTTGAAGGCTATGCTCACGGTGCCTGTGGTCTTCTGCTTGGTGAGGTCGGCATTGACGGTGTAGGGCGAGAGTATCTGCTGCTGGTAGGCGGTGCCGGTGGCGTTGTGGGTCTGGCCGGCGTTGGCGGCGCCGGTGACGCCGATGCTTCTGTTGCCGGCGGTGCCCCAGAGCAGGTCCACGACCTTGGCGCCCTCGGGGTTGACCACGTAGGTGATGACGGGGTCGCCCTGTTTCCACGAGCCGGTGCCGGGGGTGCCCTGGGCGCCGTCGCGGCCGGCGATGCCGTTGATGGCTATGATGCCGTAGGCGGCGTCGGTGGTGGCGTAGTGGTCCTTGAGGGCTGTCTTGGCGTCGTTCCATCCCACGTAGGGTGCGTAGGCGAAGAAGCTCACCTTGCCGCCGTGGGTGCCGTCGGTGTAGGCCTGGTTGTCGCTCTGGTCCTCGTCCTGGTCATCGACCATCCAGGCGGGTGTGGCGGCGTTGTCCTGCACCTCGTTGGGCCAGTACTTGAGGGGTGAGTATGTCCACTCGGTGACATAGCCCTGGCCTTCCTTGGTCTTGTCGTAATAGACCTGCTGGTTGTACATAAAGTTGGCGATGGTGCCCTGGGCGTAGTCGGCGGTGCCGGTGTAGTAGCCGAACACGCCGAAGCCGTGGGTGAGGGCGTCGCTGTGGTTGTCGGAGGCATCGAGGTCCTTCAGCTCCTGTGTGGTGATGCCTCCCTGGTAGCCAGCGCGCGTGGTGGCGCTGGTGGCCATATAGGTGTTGAAGCGCACGCTGTTGGCAGCGCGCTGGATGTTGTTGGTGGTTGATGTGTCTGTCAGGTCGTTCTCGGCCGTGCAGGCTTGCAGCGCTGTTGCCGCGATGGCACATGCTGCCACGGCGAGGGCTGCGAAGAGATTTCTTTTGTAATACATTAATTTTTCGTTTTTGTGTATTGTTGTTATACGGCTGCAAAGTTATGCATAACGGCGGATATTTCAAAGCATTCGGTTGAAAAATTCATTTTTCGCCGCGTTTTTTTGCACAAGCTCATTTCGACGTGTGGCTGTGGCGGGCGCGGCGGTGTGTGCTCATGCTGGCGGCCGCGCATGAAAAATGCCGCGGCAAGTGGTGGCACTTGCCGCGGCATGCATCGCAACGTGTCGCGGCGAGTTACGCAACTTGCTGCGGCGGTGGCGCGTCAGCGGCGCGGGTGGTCCACGCCGTAGCCGAAGAGTGCGAAGTCGGCACGCAGGGGGTCGTCGGGGAAGGTGGCTGCCACGGCACGTGTCAGCTCGAGCGCCGTGGCCATGGACGTGGTGGCGGTGCGTAGCAGCCCGAGGCGCCGTGCCTGCTGCACGACGTGTGTGTCCATGGGCATGATGAGCGCGCGGCGGTCGATGGTGTCGGCCCATAGGCCGAGGTCCACGGGCGAGTCGGTGCGCACCATCCACCGCAGGAACATGCACACGCGCTTGCAGGCCGAGGTGGCGTCCTTGGGGATGACGCCGGTGCTGCCGGCGGCGGCGAAGTGGCGCGCGAGGGCCGTGATGGCGGCGAGGGCATCGCGGCTCTCGGGGCGTTGTCGCGGCGGTGCGAGTGTGGCGTGGCGCAGCTCGGCGGCCACGAAGCTGTGGAGGGAGCCGTGGCGGCGCAGGATGTCGCGCAAGGCGCGTAGGAAGGCATGCATGGCGGCGCGCGTCTGCAGGCGGTAGAAGCAGCGCGCGTCGTTGGGCAACAGGGCGCTGTCGCCGCTGCGGGCCGGGTCCTCGAAGGCACCGCTGCGCACCCAGGCGTCGATGTCGCCGCCCGAGGCGTCGAGCAACGTCTGCACCTTGGGCATGAACTGCGCGCGGCTGCCGTAGCTCAGCGCGGCTGCCACGAAGGCCATGGCCTCGCGGTTGGCGTCGCCGCGCACCTGATGCATAAACCACGATGGGTCGCCAATGATGAACTCGGGCCGCTCGTAGCGCTCGGCATAGGCGGCGAGGGTGGCGTTGAGGCTGGTGTCGGTCATATACTTACGAGCCAGCCCCAAGCGTGCGGCAGCATGCTTGGGACTGGCGGTGGGGTGGTGTGGGTTATTCGGCCATGCTGCCACCGCCGAGGGCCTGGTAGAGCTCTATGGTTGCGGCGATGACGGCATACTGGTTGTTGAGCTGTCCGAGCTGTGCCGAGAGCAGCCCCGTCTGTGCGGTGAGCACGTTGAGGTAGTTGACCTGGCGCGTGACGTTGTCGCGATAGAGGGCGGTGGTGGCATCCACGGCGTCGGCCATCGCCTCCACCTGCTTGGCGATGATGGCCTTCTTGCCCTCGGCCGTCTGCAGCTTGACGAGGGCGGTGTTGACCTCGCCGCCGGCGGCGACGAGGGCTTGCTGGAAGGCGAGCTTGGCCTCTTCCTGCTGCATGACGGCCACCTTCTTCTGTGCGCGCAGACGTCCGTTCTGGAAGATGGGCTGTGCGAGCTGCGCGAGGGCGTTCCATATCCACTTGCCGGGGTTGAGCTCGACGCTGGAGCCGTTGTTGGTGAAGCCCAGCGTGCCGCTGATGGTGAGCTGCGGGTAGAAGGCTGCCTTGGCGCTGTTGACGGCGTAGAACTTGCTGGCAAGGGCGAGCTCGGCCTGGCGCACGTCGGGGCGGTTCTGCAGCAGCGCCATGGGCACGCCCGTGGTGGCTGCCGCCGGCGTGACGAAGGAGGCGAGGCTTGTGCGCTCGATGTGGTGGGGTGCCTCGCCGATGAGCGTGCAGAGGCCGTTTTCGGCTTCTATGACGGCCTGCTTGAGGTCGAGCACGTTGGCCTCCACGCTGAGGCAGTTGGCCTCTGTCTGGGCGAGGGCGGCGCGGTTGGAGCGCCCGGCGTCCATGAGCTTGCGCGTGAGTTCCACCGTCTCGCGCCAGTTGTGGGCCGTCTGCTCGCTGATGGCAAGCTGCGCGTCGAGCATGCACAGCGTGTAGTAGATGTTGGCGATGTTGGCCACCAGGGCCTGTTGCACGGCCTGGCGCGCCACCTGTGTCTGCTCCACGCCCACCTCGGCGCTCTTCTTGGCATTGCGCAGCTGGCCTATGGAGCCTATCTGCCACGAGGCGGTGAGGGGCACGGTGTAGAACTTGAAGGGCTTGTTCCAGTCCATGGCGGAGAGCTGTCCCTGGGGCGCTATGGCCAGGCTGGGTATGTATGCGAGCTTGGCGCACTTGAGGTACTCCTGTGCCTCCTGTATCTGGAGGTCGAGCTGGCGCATGCTGAGGTTCTGGGCCAGGCCGCGCTCGATGAGCTGTTGCAGCGTGGGGTCGGTGAAGAACTCGCGCCACGCCTTGGCACCGAGGCCGGGGTCCTCGGCCGTGGCGGTGTTCTCGGCGTTGCCATAGAGACCCTCGGTGCGTATGTCGGCGGGGCGCTCGTAGTTCCTGAACAGGCTGCATGAGGTGAGCGTCATCACTGCGCCGAGGATGAGCGTAGCATGTATGATGTGGAAAGAGTGTCTTTTCATCTCTGTATGTGTGGGGTTAGGGTTTATTTCTCTTCTTGGGCTTCGGCTTTCTCGCGGTTGCTGCGCTCCTGCTCCTTGAGGAACTGCTGGTCGGCCTGGACCTTCATCGCAGGGCGTATCTTCTCCTGCAGGTACTCGAAGAAGATGAAGAACACGGGCACGGTGAAGAGGATGGCGGCCGTGCCTACAATCATGCCGCCGACGACGCTGATGCCGATGGTGCGGTTGCCGTTGGCACCGGCACCGGAGGCGGCCACGAGGGGCAGCATGCCGAGCACACAGGTGAGCACCGTCATCAGGATGGGGCGCAGACGGGCCTCGGCGGCGGCGTAGGCGGCCTCGACGATGCCCATGCCCTTGCGCCGGCGTTCGAGGGCGAACTCGGTGATGAGGATGGCCGTCTTGGCCAGCAGGCCGATGAGCATGATGACACCCGTCTGCAGGTAGATGTTGTTCTCCACCTGACCTATGACGTACATGTCGGCACCCGTGAACATGCGGCCCAGTCCCACCGACACCTGGTTCCACAGCCATGCCAGGCCGAAGCTGCCCATGAGGCCTGCCGGCACGGAGAGGATGACTGCGAACGGCACGAGGAACGACTCGTAGAGGCAGGAGAGGATGAGGAAGATGAGCACGACGCAGATGGCGTAGATGAGTATGGTCTGGTTGCTGCCCATGGTCTCATACTCCTCGCGCGAGATGCTGCCGTATTCGTAGGTGATGTGGTCGGGCAGGGTCTGTGCGCGCACCTCGTCAATGGCGAGCATGGCGTCGGAGGTGGTGTAGCCCTGTGCCGGCTGCACCATGCACGATATTTCGGAGAAGAGGTTGAAGTGCTTGTCGATCTCGGGGCCGAGGATGGGTGTGAGCTTGGCAAACTGCGAGATGGGTGCCATGCCGGTGGCGCTGCGCACGTACATATTGGAGATGTCGGCCTCGGTGGTGCGGTATCTGGGGTCGGTCTGCAGCATGACGCGATAGACCTTGCCGAACTGGTTGAAGTTGCTCACGTAGGCGCCGCCGAGGTAGCCGCTCATGGCCGAGAGCACGGCCGAGGGGGAGATGCCGGCTATCTTGCACTGTGCGGCATCCACATCGACTTGGTACTGCGGGAAGTTGCGGGCGTAGGACGTCATGGCCATCTGTATCTCCGGGCGCTCGCCCAGCACGCGCAGGAACTCCTGCGTCTGCTCGAGGAACACACCCTTGTCGCCGTCGGAGCGGTCCTGCAGGTGGAGGTCAACGTTGGAACCCAGGCCATAGCCCGGGATCATGCCCGGCTCGAAGGCGAAGATCTGCGCCTCGGGGATCTCCTGCATGAACTTGCCCATGAGCATGAGCTTCTTGATGCTGGAGCTGTGCTGCAGGCCGTCGCGCTCGTCCCAGTGCTTCAGGCGCAGGATGAGCATGCCGTTGGCAGCGCCCTGGCCGCCCATCATGCCGTAGCCGGCGGTGCGCGAGTAGGTGCGTATGTCCTCGTCCTCGTCGATGATGGCCTGCACGCGGTCCAACACGCTCTCGGTGTAGGCCAGGTTGCTGCCGGGAGGGCAGGTGACATCCACCATGAGCACACCCTGGTCCTCCTGCGGCACGAGGCCCTTGGGCAGCGCCATCATGAAGAACACGAGCAGCACCACGGCGACGACGAGCGAGAGGGGAGCCACCCAGCGGTGGCCGATGACGCCGCGCAGTTGGCGGGCATAGTTGCGGCTTGTGCCGCCATAGACCTTGTCGTAGGCGCTGCGCGTGCCGCGGTTGAGGCCGAGCAGGAGGCGGCTGACGGGGTTCTTGGCCACGCGGTCCTTCTTGGCGGGGCGCATGAGCATGGCGCACAGGGCGGGGCAGACGACGAGTGCCGAGACGCAGGATATGCCGACGGCCACGGCCAGCGTGACGCCGAACTGGGTGTAGAACATGCCGCTCGTGCCGGGCATCATCGTCACGGGAATGAACACGGCCATAAACACGAACGTACACGAGATGACGGCCATGGTGACGTCCGACATGGCGTCCTTAGTGGCCTGGTAGGCACTGGTGTAGCCCGCGTCGAACTTGGCCTGCACGGCCTCGACGACGACGATGGCATCATCGACCACGGTGCCTATGGCCAGCACGAGGGCAAAGAGCGTGAGCAGGTTCAGCGTGAAGCCGGCGGCCTGCAGCGCGGCGAAGGTGCCCACGAGGGATATGATGATGGATATGGATGGTATGAGCGTGGCGCGGAAGTCCTGCAGGAAGAAATACACCACGAGGATGACGAGGATGATGGCGATGACGAGCGTCTCCTCCACGTTGGCAATGGACTCGAGGAGGAAGTCGTTGCTCGACATCATCTGCTCGAAGTGCAGGCCCTTGGGCAGCGTCTTCTCCATCTCGCGCAGGGCGGCCGTGAAGCGGTCGTTGGTCTCCTTGGCGTTGGCGCCCGAGAGCTGGAAGGCCAGGAACGTCACCGAGGGCTTGCCGTTGAGCTTGCCGCTGAAGCCGTAATCGACCTGACCCATCTCCACGTCGGCCACGTCGCGCAGGCGCAGCAGCGAGCCGTCGGACTTCGCCATGATGACGATGTCCTTGAACTCCTCAACCTCCTTGAGGCGGCCCGTGTAGCGCAGGGTGTATTGATACACGTTATCCACGCCGGCACCGTGGCCGCCCTCCATGGGCTTCTCGCCCAGACGGCCCACGGCGGCCTCGAGGTTCTGCTCGGCCAGACAGCCGGTGATGTCGCTGGGCACGAGGCCGTATTGCGCCATGATCTCGGGCTTGAGCCAGATGCGCAGGGAGTAGTTGGCCGAGAGGGCAAACACCTCGCCCACGCCCTGGATGCGCTTGAGCTGCGGCGTGATGTTGATGGCCATATAGTTGCCCATAAAGTTGGCGTCGTACTCCGGCACGTCGCTCACCATGGCGTCGATCTGCAGCATGGAGGTCTGGCGCTTGAAGGTGGTGACGCCAATCATTGTCACCTCCTGCGGCAGCAGGCCCTGGGCCATGCTCACGCGGTTCTGGGTGTTCACGGCGGCCATGTCGGGGTTGGTGCCCTGCTTGAAATAGACGGTGATCTGTGCGGTGCCGGAGTTGGTGGCGTTGGAGGTCATGTAGGTCATGTTTTCCACGCCGTTGATGCTCTCCTCCAGCGGCTGTATGACGGCCTTGGTGACGGTCTCGGCCGAGGCGCCGGGGTATGTGGCGTTGACGACGACCGTTGGCGGCGCAATGTCGGGGAACTGCTCCACCGGCAGGTTGAAATAGCTGATGGCGCCGAGCAGCACGATGACGATGGCAATGGACATTGCCATCACTGGGCGCTTGATGAATATGTTTCCTTTCATAGATGTTCTTTGTTTTAGGGGAGGGGGCTTTCTGGGCTTTTTAGACTTTCTAAGCTTTCAAGTATTGCTGGTGCGCTCCCGGGGTTACTATTTCACCAGTGCGCCCTCCTTGACCATGCCGGCGCCGTCGGCAATGATTTCGTCGCCGGGCTTCAGGCCGGAGAGGACGATAAATTCTTTGCCGGTGTTGTAGGGTGCCACCTCGATGTTGGTGCCCACGGCTGTGCGCTGGCCGTCCTTCTCCTCGACCTTGAACACCTGGTGCACGGTCTGCAGCTGCTTGACGGCAGTGGCGGGCACGATGATGTTGCCCTTGAGTTCCACGGGGATGACGACGTTGCCGGTGGAGCCGCTGTGGAGAAGGCCGTTGGGGTTGTTGAACACGGCGCGCAGGCTCACGCTGCCGGTGCTTGGGTCCACGACGCCGCTGGCGGTTTCCACGACGCCCGTCTGCTCATACTCCGAGCCATCGACGAGCTGCAGGCGCACCGGGGGCAGGGCCTTCACGGCGGCCTCGGCGCTGCCGGCCTGGCGTATCTTCTCGAGCATGGCGGCCTCGTTCATAGAGAAATAGACGTACATCTGGGCGTTGTCCGACACGGTGGTGAGCGGCGTTGGTATGCTGGGACCCACGAGGGCGCCGACGCGGTAGGGCAGTGTGCCCACGACGCCGTTGGCGGGGCTCTTCACGGTGGTGTAGGAGAGGGAGTTGGCGGCGTTGGTGACGGCGGCCTTGGCCTGTGCCACGGCGGCCTTGGCCTGGAGGTAGGCGTTCTGTGCCGTCTGCAGGTCGAAGTCGCTCACCACCTGCTGGTCGAACAGGCGCTTGGTGCTCTCGTAGCTGAGCTTGGCGGTGGCCTCGGCAGCCTCGGCGGCCTGCAGGTTGGCCTGGGCGGTGTTCAGCGCGGCCTGGTAGGGCACCTGGTCGATGATGAACATGGTCTGGCCCTTGGTGACGCGCTGGCCCTCGGTGACGAGCAGCCGCTGCAGCGTGCCGCTCACCTGCGGCAGCACCTGGATGTCCTGGCGGCCGCGGATGGTGGCGCTGTACTTGGTGTCGATGGTGCGGTCCTCGGCCTTGACCTTGATGGTCTGGTAGGCGGCGGGTGCCATCTGCCGGCCCTGTTGCTTCTTGCTGCACGATGGCATGAGGATGAGGCTCATGAGGGCCACTGCGGCCCCGAAAGTCTTTGTTGTTGCTTTCATAGAAACGTTGCTTTTATCGCTTGAAAAATTTGGTTTGCGTTGAAATCGGGCGCAAAGGTACGACATTTATGGCAAACAGGCAAGCGGGACGTTATGGCAATTGCGTACTAAGATTGTGCGGAATTTCCTTTTTTGAACGTATTTAACACGATTTAATATGCTTTAGGGCATAAAGAAAGTGTGCATAATGTCGCCACACCACCAACAAGGCAGGAGCCAAAGCCCCTGCCTTGTTGGTGGTGTGGCGACGTGTGGCCGCTACTTGACGATGACTTTGTGGCCACCGACGACATACAGGCCCGAGGGCACGCGCACCGTGGCGTCGTGCTCCACGAAGGCGCCCCAGGCGAGCTGGCCGCCGATGGTGTAGATGCTCACATACTGCGGCTGCGTGGTGGCGACGTGGATGCTGCCGAGGCCGCCGGTGGCCTGCAGGGTGGCGCCGGTCCAGCTGTCGGGGGTGATGTCCTCGACGGCGTTGCCGCCGTTGGCTTCGAGGATCTTGTAGCCCGTGGTGTAGATGTAGAACTGGCTGATGGTGTGGCAGGCCTTGCCCTTCTGGTTGCTCACGAGGCCTATGCTTACCGTCGTGGGCTCGTCGAGGGTGAACTTGCAGGGCACGCCGCAGTAGGATGCCCCGAGGGCCTCCGTGTCGAGGTCGTCCCAGCCCGGCAGGCCGCTGCCGGCGGCCACCACCGTCTTTGTCTGCATGGGCACGAACTCCGTCATGCGCTCCGAGATGGCATATACCTCGTAGGCTCCCATGGGCAGCTCCACGGTCTGGTAGAGCTTGAGGTCGTGGACCTCGTCGGCAAAGCCGTCCCACTCGGTGGCGAGGGTGAGGAAGTTGTCCTTGTTGGCATCGACGTAGAACTCCGTCGTGATGCCGTCGGCAACGACGCTGTTCTCCTGCATCCACGGCGAGCGCTCGGTGCCTGTCTGCAGGCGGCGGAAGCGGCTGGTGCCGTTGACAAAGCCCGATGCGGTGAGGAACGGTGCCTTGTAGTTCTTCAGGTAGTTCTTGGTGACGTCCTGCGGCTCCTCGAAGTTGAGGAAGAAGATGCCCTTGGAGCTGGACCACGCGTCGCCATCGGGGCCGAAGTTGTTGCGCATGCCGGTGTTGTTGCTGGCGCTGTGGTCCTCGACGTTGCCCGTGGACTGGTTGAAGTCGTAGTAGAGCACAAGGTCTGTATTTGCCTGAGGCTCACTGACAGGCGCGTTGGCATACTGCTGGACGAGCTTGTTGGAGAGTGCGCGCTTCCACACGCGCAGCTCGTCGATGATGGCATTCATTGGGGCTTCGCTGCCGCCTAAGCGCAGACGCTGCCAGGCGGGCGTGGAGGAGGTGCTCGTGATGCGGCCGGTGCTGAACGACGTGCCGTCGCGGTAGAAGGTCACGGTGCCGCTGCTGAAGGTGATGGCGTAGTGGTGCCACTCGTTGGGCTGCACATATCCGGAGAGCGATGCCAGGCTCTTGTTGTTGGCAAACATGGTCATGGTGCCGTCGAGGCCGGTGCGCAGCAGGAACGTGGCCTCGCTGTCGCCGATGGCGCAGCACTGCTCGGCCAGCGCCCCGGGGTAGAGCCAGAAGTCGATGGTGAAGGCCGACACCTTGTTGGTGCCGAAGGGTGCTGCAGCCACGAGCTCGTCGTCCTGGTCGTCGAACTTCAGCCCCGTCTGTCCGTCGGAGGCGCAGATGTAGATGGCGCGGTTGCGGGTGGTGGTGTTGGAACCCTTCTCGTTGGCGGCGGTGAGGCTCACGCTATACACACCGGGTTGGTCGATGCTCACGGTGCTGCTCTGCCCGTTGATGATGTATGTGTATTGCTTCGAGGTGATGGCCCACTGCCAGCTCTCGGGCTCGTACTTGGTCTGGTCGATGAGCGTCACCTCCTCGCCGGCGAGGGCCACGTTGTTGTGGATGGCAAAGGCCGGCTCCGGGGCCACCTTCACCACCTGCACCTGCCGCTCCACGGTGTTGGAGCCAGCGGCATTGGTGGCGGTGAGGCGCACGGTGTAGGTGCCTGTCGTGGAGTAGGTGACGGCGACGTTGGTGGTCTTGGACATGGGGGTGTCGGCACCTTCCATCTCCCAGACGTAGGTGCAGTCGTCGAGCGGCGTGGAGGTGTTGATGAAGCTCACATGGTCGCCGGCGGCAACCTCGGCTGCGCCGATAGCGAAGTCGGCCTGCGGCGGCTCCACGGCGTTGATGGCGATGGTCTTTTCCTTCTCTGTGGTCTCGCCGTTGATGTTGGTGGTGGTGAGCTTCACGGTCTGTGTGCCGGCCTCGGTGAACACCACCACGGGGTTGGGGGTCGTGGAGGTGGCGATGTCGGCGCCGGTGAATGTCCATGCCCATTGCGTGGTGCCTGGCGCGGAACTCGACTGCAGGGCCACGGCTTTGCCCACCGAGGCCGCACTGGGGATGACGAAGTCCGTGGCGGCCTTGGCCGTGAAGGCCAGGTCCGTGTCGGCTCCCGTGGCGGTGAGCTGTGTGGCGGCGGCGGGTGTGCTGATGATGGCGTCGTTGCCTGCCACGGCATCGACGAGGTATAGGCTGCCGCCGTCCTGGCGCGTCTCCATGTTATAGTAGTGGGTCAGGCCGCTGGCAAGCGAGGGGAAGATGTACTCCTCGTTCATAGTGGAGGTGATGGCGCTCTTCGAGCGCACGCCGCTCCAGATGCGCAGCTCGTCGATGGCGCCTGTCCAGGGGGCGTCGCAGACCTGCTTGTAGAGCGTCGAGGTGCCCTCCGTGAGGCCCAAGGTGAGGTCGCCCACACCGCCCACGGTGTTGCTCCACCCTGTGCTGAAGCTGAGGAAGGTGTCGTTGCCCACATACACGTTGAGCGTGCCGTTGTTGGCGGCGATGGCGATGTGCTGCCACGTGTCGGTCTTGATGCTCTTGGAGCTGGTGGCGCAGTCGCCGCCGTCGAAGCCCACTTCCACGCGTTTCTGCTTGTTGACCTTGAAGAAGAACTTGCCCGACGACGACTTCATGCCGAAATTGTCGGCCGTGGCGGAGAGCGTCGTGGGCTTGAACCAGAACTCGATGGCAAACTGGTTGGTGTTGTCGCGGTTGAAGTGGGGGATGGTGACCTGGGCGCCGTCGGCCAGCTCCAGGTACTTGTTGGCCGACGCGGCAGCGGCCTTGAAGGCAGCGGCCGAGGGCTGGCTCGTGCAGGCGTGGCCGTTGATGTTGTAGGTGGCAGTGACGGTGTAGGCTCCCGCCGCGCCGATGGTGGCCGTGAGCGTGGTGCCGCTGACCTCGGCAACGGGTTCGCCGTTGAGGCGCACGGTGTATGTCTCCACGGCATACTGCCCACGGGCCGGTGCCTGCCACGTGAGGGTGTTGCCCTCGATGGCCAGGTTGCGCGGGGCGGGTATGCTCTCGCCGCGCGCCACCGTCGTCAGCGTGGTCTTGCGGCCTTTGTTGGCAATCTCCTTGCCGCCCTCGGGCACCTCAAACGGCGTTTCCACGCCCTCCGGGTCGATGGCGTAGTCCACGATGCTCGCATCGTAGATGTGGCCCTCGCCCTTGGCCCAGGAGCGTGTCTCCACGCGCAGGAAGTATTTCAGCGGCGTGGCGGCGTCCTCCTCGGCCACGAGGTCGGTGAGGTCGTAGCCAAACTCCATAGGCTCCGTGTGGAGGTCGCCGTCGGCCCAACGCCCCAGCATGGGGATCTCCGGGTCGGGGTTGGAGGCGCTGGGCGTGAAGCCCTTGCACAGGCCGGAGTAGTAGAAGTGGCGCAGCCATATCTCCTTGTCGGCCTTCGTGGCGTTGGCCTTGGTGGAGTAGCCCACGAAGAGGGCTATCTCGGAGCGACGCGAGTAGTCCATCTTCACCTTCAGCGTGCGCAGCGGCCGGTAGTCGCGACGGATGGTGTAGTACTCGGGCGTCCAGTAGCCTTTGGTGGTGGAGGTGGGGCGCGCCTCGGCGTAGGGGCAATAGACGAAGCCGCCATTGTTCCAGCCGGCGCCCCATGAGTTCACGATAATCCAGGCACCGACCTCGTCCTTGTCGGCCTCGCCCTTGATGCCGTTGCCGTCGAGGTCGAACTCTATGCGGTCGTCGTAGCCCACGATGGTCAGCGCGTGATCCACGGCCGTGCCCCAGTGCTTGACGTAGTACTTGCCGGTGACACCCAGCTGGTCGTTGACGGTGCTCTTGGGAATCTTCTGCCAGTTGCCGCCAGAGGCCACGCCCACGCCGACGATGCCGCCCGTGGCATAGCTCTCGTCGCCGCAGTGGTTCCACAGGTAGTTCTTCACAAGCTCGCGGCCATCCTCCCTGTCGAGGGGGATGCTGAAGTTGGCGCTGCCGCTGATGCGGTTGTGCATGGCGTGGAACCACTTGTCGTAGCCCTGCATCCAGCCGTAGTCGTAGCCCGTCTGCGAGTCGCAGTCCTGGTAGCCGAAGAGGTCGCTGTATGTGTAGCCGCCATACACCTCGCTGTTGGGGATGCCGTTGTGCTGGGCTATCACCTCCTTGCCCTGGCCGTTGGGCGTCCACGTGAGCAGCCACGTGAAGTGGGTGGGGTAGATGTTCTCCGCAAGCTTGCCGTTGGCGCCGCGGGCGGCGTTCATCTCCTCGGTGAACATATAGTAGATGCGCGATGCCGAGCCACACGACCCTGCGGCCTGGTTCACAACGGGCGGGAAGGCATCCATGAGGGCGTTGTTCCAGTGGTCGGGACGTGTCTGGCCCTGGGCGCGGCGCTCGGCCACGCGCTGCTTCATGCGCTGTTGCGCCTTGGCGTCGATGTGCGGCACGGGGTCGAAGTCGGGGTATTTCTCCTTGTCCCATTGCGGCTCCTGGGCGTAGGCTGCCGCAGCGAGGAAGGTTGATGCGAGAGTGAAGAGTAATGTTTTCATATCGTTGGTAGTTAGTTGTTTGGATTGCGCGGATTGGAGCGCCCCTTCATTGCTGGCATGGCGGACGATGGCGGCGGTTGCCACGTCTTGCCGGGGCGCACGCCGGCGTGCCGCCTCGGATTTAGGGCGCTAAGTTACGCCCCTTTTGCGAGATGACCAAGCCTTTTGCGTTATTTAACGTTCGCGCGCGGGTGTATAAAATAATGTAATTCCTTTGGTCTGTTCCCGGGAATGTGTTACCTTTGCACCGCTTTTGGGCGCACGCGGCCAAAAGCGTCGGACGCTATAAACACCATATTCACATAACCTCACACTTCAACAAATGACTAAAAGCGCATTGCAAATCGCAAGGGCTGCCTACCAGCCCAAGCTTCCAAAAGCCCTGCAAGGCCCAGTGGCCGTGAAGGAGGGCGCAGCCACACAGAGCGCCGGTGACCAGGAGGCCATCAGCAAGCTCTTCCCCAACACCTACGGACTGCCCGTCATCGAGTTCGTGGCAGGAGAGCCGGCCGAGCAGGAGGCCTTCAACGTGGGCGTCATCCTCAGCGGCGGACAGGCTCCCGGCGGCCACAACGTCATCAGCGGCCTCTTCGACGGCATCAAGAGCATCAACCCCGCATCCAAGCTCTACGGCTTCATCCTCGGCCCCGGCGGCCTGGTCGATCACAAGTATATGGAGCTCACGGCCGACATCATCGACGAGTACCGCAACACGGGCGGCTTCGACATCATCGGCTCCGGGCGCACCAAGCTCGAGAAGACAGAGCAGTTTGAGAAGGGCATCGAGATCCTGCGCGAGCTGGGCATCAAGGCTCTGGTCATCATCGGCGGCGACGACAGCAACACCAACGCCTGCGTGCTGGCCGAGTACTATGCCGCCAAGAACTATGGCGTGCAGGTCATTGGCTGCCCAAAGACCATCGACGGCGACCTCAAGAACGAGCAGATTGAGACGAGCTTCGGCTTCGACACCGCCTGCAAGACCTACTCGGAGCTCATCGGCAACATACAGCGCGACTGCAACAGCGCACGCAAATACTGGCACTTCATCAAGCTCATGGGGCGCTCGGCAAGCCACATCGCGCTCGAGTGCGCACTGCAGACACAGCCCAACATCTGCCTCATCAGCGAGGAGGTGGAGAAGAAGGAGATGAGCCTCGACGACGTCGTCAACTACATTGCCGACATCGTAGCCGCACGCGCCGAGCAGGGCAACCACTACGGCACGGTGCTCATTCCCGAAGGACTCATAGAGTTCATACCGGCTATCAAGAAGCTCATCAAGGAACTCAATGAGGTGCTCACAGACCCCGCCACGGGCGAGAGCCGCGAGTTTGCCAGCCCCGAGGAGCAGATAGCATTCGTCAAGGGTAGCATCGCCAAGGACAACCTCGCCGTGCTCGAGAGCCTGCCCGAGGATGTAGCACGCCAGCTCTGCCTCGACCGCGACCCCCACGGCAACGTGCAGGTGAGCCTCATCGAGACCGAGAAGCTCCTCTCGCGCATGGTGGCCAAGCGCCTCAAGGAGACAGGACGCGCACCCAAGTTCAGCGCACAGCACCACTTCTTCGGCTACGAGGGACGCTGCGCTGCACCCTCCAACTACGATGCCGACTACTGCTACAGCCTGGGCTTCAACGCCAGCCGCCTCATCGCCGCCGGCAAGACGGGCTACATGAGCATCGTCAAGAACACCACGGCGCCGGCAGCAGAGTGGATTGCCGGTGGAGTGCCCATCACCATGATGATGAACATCGAGCGCCGCAACGGTGCCGACAAACCCGTCATTCGCAAAGCCCTCGTCGAACTCGACGGAGCACCATTCAAGTTCTTTGCCGCTCATCGCGACGAGTGGGCACGCCAGACGGCCTACGTCTATCCCGGACCCATACAGTATTTCGGACCTACGGAGGTGTGCGACCAGCCCACCAAGACGCTGCAGCTTGAACAGGCCTGACACCGACAATAACCGTCCGACCCAACGTCGCGCGGCTTCGGTTCCAAAAAAACGGACACCGAAGCCGCGCGCTTCCCAACCCAAACGCCCAGGGTCGCGTGTCCGCAGGAATGCCACGACGGCATTCCTGAGGCGCATACCGGCGTGGGCCGTGTTTGTGGGCATCGCCCTCGTCATCGCGGGCTATGTCTTTTTCTTCGTCTATTTCTTCGTCACGCCCTTCTCCTTCCGCTGGCAGGCCATTTACGGCGACGCCGTGTCGCCCGACAGCTTCGAGATACGCGGCATCGACATCAGCCACTATCAGGAACGCATCGACTGGGAGCGACTGCGCAATGCCACCGTCGATGGCCACCCGCTGCGCTTTGTCTTTGTCAAGGCCACGGAGGGCGTGTCGCTCATCGACGAGAACTTCAACGAGAACTTCTACCAGGCGCGGCGCAACGACATCATACGCGGCGCATACCACTTCTTCACCCCCGACGCCGATGCCGCCGAGCAGGCACGCTTCTTCCTCCGACAGGTGCATCTTGAGCCTGGCGACCTGCCTCCGGTGCTCGACGTGGAGAAAACGGGCAAGCTCACACAGCCGCAGCTGCAGCGCGCCGTGAGGACGTGGCTCGACATCGTGGGGCGCCACTACGGCGTCGCCCCAATACTCTACACGGGCTATAAGTTCAAGCTCACCAACCTCAACGACTCGGCCTTCAGCCGCTACCCCTACTGGATTGCCCACTACTACGTTGACCATCTCGAATACACGGGGCGGTGGGACTTCTGGCAATACACCGACGTAGGCACCGTCGATGGCATCAAGGGCTTCGTGGATTGCAACCTCTACGGCGGCAACCTCGAGCAGATGATGCGCCTGGTCATCAAGGAAGAGAATATCGACAGCATAGGCCTGCGCGAATAAACGCTCGCTGCTCGCGCGCGTATAAATAATAATGTGAAAATGGAATCAGCAAAACATCTATTTGCCATCGTTGCCATGGCGTGCGGCGTCAATGCTGCCGCACAGACGCAGTTCAAATACTCCGACTTCGACTCCTGGGGCACACGCACCGTCAGGGAGAGCAAGATCATCGGTGGAGCCACAAAAACCCTGCAGGAGATAGGGCCCAACATCACGTGGCCACAGAATCAGCCCTACGTCAACCAGGGCGGCTCACCGTGGGCCAACAGCAATGTTATGGCCAAGGTGGCCGGTGTGGTGAAAACCAACCAGAGCGTGTATCGCGAGCGGCGCGGCGACGGATATTGTGTGCGCATGACGACCCACGTCGAGGGCGTCAAGGTGCTGGGCCTCGTCAACATCTATGTCATGGCGGCTGGCTCCATATACCTCGGACAGATGCTGGAACCCATCACGGGGTCAAAGAACCCTTTCCACTACCTCGACTATGGCGTGGCCTTCAACGAGCGCCCGCGGGCCATACAGTTCGACTACAAGGTGAAGCTCTCCGACAAGCCCGACCGCGTGCGCCAGACAGGGCTCTCTCCCGTGCGCACGGTGCCTGGCAAGGACATGCCGGGATGCGTGCTCCTGCTGCAGCGCCGCTGGGAGGACGAGGATGGCAACATCTACGCCCGCCGCATAGGCACCATGTTCCACCGCTTCTCGAAGAACACCGCCGACTGGGTCAATGGCGCGCAGTTAGAAATACACTATGGCGACATCACCGGCGAGAGCTTCTACCAACCCTACATGAACCTGCAGCAAGGCGAGAAATACGCCCTCAACAGCCGGGGACGCAACGTGCCGGTCACAGAGGTGGAGTGGGGCAGTGCCGGCGAGGTGCCTACTCATATCTGCCTGCAGTTTGCCAGCAGCTTTGGTGCTGCCTTCGTCGGGGCTGAGGGCTCCACACTCTGGATCGACAACTTCAAGCTCGTATATTGATGCACACGCCATACTATATCCTCGACGAAAACCGCCTGCGCCGCAACCTCCGTCTGATAAGCAGCGTGGCAGAGCGCAGCGGAGCCGAGATAATACTCGCCTTCAAGGCGTTCGCACTCTGGAGGACGTTCCCCATCTTCCGCGAATACATCAGCCACACCACAGCCAGCAGCCCCGACGAGGCGCGACTGGCGCTCGAGGAATTTGGAAGCCCGGCCCACACCTACAGCCCAGCATATACCGAGGCCGATTTCCCCGAGATACTGCGCTGCTCAAGCCACATCACCTTCAACTCCCTCACCCAGTTCCAACGCTTCGCCCCACTCGCCGACTATCCACAACAGCACCCCTCCCTCGGCCTCCGTGTGAACCCCGAGTACAGTGAGATCGAGACCGACCTCTACAACCCCTGCGCCCCCGGCTCCCGCTTCGGCATCCTCGCCTCCGACCTCCCGGCGCGTCTCCCGGCGGCCGTCGAGGGTTTCCACATCCACTGCCATTGCGAGAGCAGTGCCGAGGCTTTTGCCCGCACCCTGCGGCACATCGAGGCCAAGTTCGCGCCATGGTTCCCGCAGCTCAAGTGGATTAACTTCGGCGGCGGACACCTCATGACGCGTGCCGGCTACAACGTCGAACTCCTCGTGCAGACGCTGCGCGCCTTCCACAGCCGCTACCCTCATCTGCGCATGATACTCGAACCCGGCAGTGCTTTCGCCTGGCAGACGGGCGACCTCGTGGCATCCGTCGTGGACATCGTCGTGAACCATGGCATCACCACAGCCATACTCGACGTGAGCTTCACCTGCCACATGCCCGACTGCCTCGAGATGCCTTACCACCCCGCAATAAGCCTCGACGGCCAACGCGTGCCGTTGGCCGACGACACACCAACCACCTCCTACCCCTACCGCCTCGGAGGCAACTCATGCCTCTCGGGCGACTTTATGGGCACGTGGGCCTTTCCACGCCGTTTGCAGATAGGCGACATCATCGTTTTCGACGACATGATCCACTATACCACCGTCAAGACAACAACCTTCAACGGCATACACCATCCCTCAATCGCCATCAAACGCCTCGACGGACACGTGCAGCTCCTGCGCGAATACTCATACGATGACTACCGAAATCGGATGGATTGACACCGAAACAGCGCCTCAAAAGGGGCAAAAGAGGGTGAAAAGAGGGCAAAAGTAGGGAAAAATGCACTTTTTTCGAAAAAAAATCTCCAAAACGCTTGCCGGTTCAAAAAAAGGCCGTACCTTTGCAACCGCAATCAGGGGATTGACAATGACAATTGACATTTTGAACAATATCCAGCGTGGAAAAAGCCTCAACACAAGAGGACGCTGATGTCCTGACAAGGCGATGCCAAAGCACACCTTCCGAAGGCAATGACAATGCGGCAATAGCTCAGTTGGTAGAGCACGACCTTGCCAAGGTCGGGGTCGCGAGTTCGAGTCTCGTTTGCCGCTCCACGCACACAATAGCAAGGCATGTGAACGCAGGTCCACAATGATGCTGCCCAGGTGGCGGAATGGTAGACGCGCTCGTTTCAGGTGCGAGTGTTGAGAGACGTGCAGGTTCGAGTCCTGTTCTGGGCACATTTCCAACCTGCCGAAAACAGTTGACATGCCGATAATGGAGAGGTGGCGGAATTGGTAGACGCGCTACTTTGAGGGGGTAGTGTCGATTATGACGTGGGAGTTCGAGTCTCCTCCTCTTCACAACACAGCCGAATATTGTTCAAAACAAACAGTTCAGTTGCATGTCTTTCCCCCGATTGTTTTTTTGTAACCCGCCGGTGCGCTCACGGTCTTTATTTTTCTTAAATAAAGTGAAAGGCTCGCGCTATATTTCGCTTTTTCACTACCTTTGCCCCGTAGAACCGTTCCGCGACCATCGTCAGGAATGCTAAAACGTAAGTATCAATGAGAAAAATCAAGTGTATCGGTGTGCTCACCTCGGGGGGCGACTCACCCGGCATGAATGCTGCCATACGCGCTGTGACGCGCGCCGCCATCGCCAACGGCTTCACTGTGAAGGGCATCTATCGTGGCTATGAGGGCCTCATCAACAACGAAATCAGCGACTTCACCACGGAGAGCGTCTCCGGCATCATAGGCCGCGGTGGCACCATCCTCAAGACAGCACGCTCCAAAGAGTTTATGACGGAGGAAGGCCGCCGCAAAGCCTACGACAACATGGTGGCGCAGGGCATAGATGCCCTTGTCGTCATCGGCGGCAATGGCTCCCTCACCGGTGCCCGCCTCTTTGCGTCGGAGTATGACGTGCCATGCATAGGCCTGCCAGGCACCATCGACAACGACCTCAACGGCACGGACCTCACCATAGGCTACGACACGTCGCTGAACACCATCATGGACTGTGTGGACAAGATACGCGACACCGCCAACTCCCACGAGCGCATATTCTTCATAGAGGTCATGGGCCGCGATGCAGGCTTCCTGGCCCAGAACTCAGCCATCGCCGCCGGAGCCGAGGCCGCCATCATCCCGGAGGAACAGACCCATGTGGACCAGCTGGCGCAGTTCATTGGGCGCGGCATACGCAAGTCCAAGTCCAGCAGCATCGTCATCGTCTCCGAGAGCCCCAAGTGCGGGGCTATGTATTATGCCGAGCGCGTGCGCAACGAGTACCCCCAGTATGATGTGCGCGTCTCCATACTCGGACACCTGCAGCGTGGCGGAAGCCCTTCCGCCGGCGACCGCATTCTGGCTTCGCGACTTGGCGTGGGCGCTGTCAACGCCCTTCTCGACGGGCAGCGCAATGTCATGGTGGGCATCAAGAACGACGAGGTCGTGTATGTGCCGTTCTCCAGCGCCGTCAAGAGCGACAAGCCTCTCAAGCGCGATGTCATAACAGCCCTCGAGGTCCTCAGCCTGTAGGTGGGGGTAACGTTTCTTGTTCGATAACAACAGATGATCAACTTACAGCAACAGGGATTCAAAGCCCTGGCTATTGCATTGGTGCTGACGGCCGCGGCCACGGCCGCCAGCGCTCAGACATGTGCGCCTGAGGCGCGCTTCGTGTATGTCAGCAGCGAAGGCGAGAGCACGGAGGAGACCACCGACAACTTTGCCGGGTCGGCACCCGTCGAGGCCACATTCACCGCCAATGCCACCGACTACGACGGCTACTCCGTGCGCTATGAGTGGCGCATCTTCCAGAGCGACGACACCACCAATGTCCTGGTGCATCGTTTTGACGAGCAGATAGAATACACCTTTGTGAAGAACGGCACGTTCACCGTCGAGCTCAAAGCCACCTTCCAGAGCGACAACGACCTCGTGGAATACTCCTCGAGCGAAGAGGGAACGTCAATCACCGTCACCATCTACGAGAGCCGGCTGGAGATGCCCAATGCCTTCTCGCCCGGCGACGACGATGACTACAATCGCATCTACAAGGCCAAGAGCAACCACCAGAGCATTGTCAAGTTCCATGCCACAATCTTCAACCGCTGGGGGCAGAAGCTCTATTCGTGGGACGATGTCAATGGCGGATGGGACGGCAAGGTCAATGGCCGTGTGGTCAGGAACGGAGTGTATTTCGTCAACGTCACGGCCCAGGGCGCCGACGGACGCACTTACCACATCCGCAAGGATGTCAACGTGCTCACCAAATACACCCAGGAGCAGAACTCCACAAGCGGAACGGAATAGGCCCGCCACCGCCGTCACTGGCGGTAGCGGTAGTGGCGGCGGCGCTGCAGGTAGGCGTCGTCGTGCTGGTGGGCGTAAGCCTCCTCCTCGAAGCGTATGTGCCTGTATGCCTTGTACGTGTCCCTGTGCTTGACGAGCAGCACAAGCCATTCCGCCACGTACCAGATGTAGAAAGGTATGTAGAGCAGCTCCCTTTGCTGGGCGGCATGGATGCTCTCGTGGTTGATGTTCTCGGCGCTCAAGGCCCCGCGTGCGAACACATGACCGAACAGACAGATTGCCAGGAAGTTCTTGCCAAGCGGCAGGTGCTTCAGTTGAAAAACCTTCATAGCTCTGTCTGTGGCAGTTGGTGGGTCTTGAGGCTCTGAAGCAGGAAGTCGATGTCGTCGATGCCGTGCATGAGACAGTATTTCTTGTACCCATTGATGGCAAAGGTCTCCCGGCTGTTGGTGCCACTGTTGGCGATGGTCTGCGCCTCCAGGTCGATGCTCACGAGCGTGGCCGGGCGCGCCTCAATGGTCGTGAGCAGCTCCTGGCGGAAGGCCTCGCTGACGATGACGGGCACCACGAAGCAGTTGAGGAGGTTGTTGCGGTGGATGTCGGCTATCGACGAACTCACCACGGCGCGGATGCCATAGCCGGCGATGGCCCATGCGGCATGTTCGCGCGAGGAGCCGCTGCCCCAGTTGCGGCCGGCCACGATGATCTGGTTCACGCCATCGCGCGGGCGCTCGGCAAAGGGCGGGCGGTTGAGCACAAAGTCCGGGCGGGGCTGTCCGTCGGCATCATAGCGCAGGTCGCGCATGAATGCCTCCCCGAAAAACAGTGGGTCGCGTGTCGTTGCTGCCAGGTAGCGTGCGGGTATGATGAGGTCGGTGTTGCAGTTGTCGATGCATATTGGTATGCATGTCGATGTGATGGTGGTGGTTTCCTGTTGCATGGCTGTGTGGGGGTGACGGTGGTCGGGGTGGGGCAGAGGTGATGGTTCAGGTGTGGGGCAGCAGCGTCCGTGGGTCGGTGACGACGCCTGTCACGGCAGCCGCCGCCACGGTGAGCGGCGATGCCAGCATGGTGCGTGCGCCAGGACCCTGACGCCCCACGAAGTTGCGGTTCGACGTGGAGAGGCAGAGCTTGCCCGACGGCACCTTGTCGGCATTCATAGCCAGACACGCCGAGCACGAGGGCATGCGCACCTCGAAGCCCGCTGCCGCAAGCACCTTGTCCAAGCCCTCGGCCTCGATCTGACGCCTCACGGCCCACGACCCGGGCACGAGCCACGCAGTGACGTTGGGGGCCTTGTGGCGCCCGGCCACGATGGAGGCAAAGGCCCGGAAGTCCTCGATGCGACCGTTGGTGCATGCCCCGAGGAACACGTAATCCACGGGCATGCCTGTCAGGCGCTGGCCGGGGCTGAACTGCATGTACTTGAGCTGCGCCATGAGCTGCTGGCCTTCGGCGGCTGTCATGCCGTCGGGCGTGGGGATGGTGCCGTCGATGGCTATGCCGGCGCCGGGGTTGGTGCCGTAGGTGATGCGGGGACCGATGTCCTCGCCGCGGAATGACACCTCCTTGTCGAACATGGCATCGTCATCGCTGCGCAGCTCCAGCCACCGGGCAGCAGCGCGCTCCCAGTCAGCACCCTGCGGGGCATGCTCGCGGCCGCGTAGGTAGGCGAGGGTGGTGGCATCCGGGGCGATGATTCCGGCCCGGCTGCCCATCTCTATGCTCAGGTTGGAGAGCGTCAGGCGGCCCTCCATCGACATGCTCCTGACGACCTCGCCGGCATACTCCACGGCATAGCCCGTGGCACCGCCCGTGGTCATGCGTGCCATGATGTAGAGGGCCACGTCCTTGGCCGTCACGCCGGGGCCGAGATGGCCGTCGATGGTGATGCGCATGGTGCGCGGCTTGGGCTGTAGTATGCACTGCGAGGCCAGCACCTGGGCCACCTCGCTCGTGCCGATGCCCATGGCGATGGCGCCCACGGCGCCGTGGGTGGAGGTGTGTGAGTCGCCGCAAACGATGGTCATGCCCGGCAGCGAGAGACCCTTTTCCGGGCCCACCACGTGGATGATGCCGTTGTCGGCGCTGCCGGCACCGTAGTGGCTGATGCCGAACGCCTCACAGTTGCGGCGCAATGCCTCCATCTGCTCCACGCTGCCTTCGCCGCCCGGGCGGCTTGGCGTGTTGTGGTCCGACATGGCAAAGCACTGCCGCGGACGCAGCACACCACAGCCTTTGGCGCGGATGGTGTCGAAAGCCTGCGGCGTCGTCACCTCGTGGAGGTACAGGCGGTCTATGTAGAGCTGTGTGGGGCCGTCGGCGATGTCCTGCACGACGTGTGCATCCCATATTTTGTCGAAGAGGGTCTTTCCCATGGGCGTGGCGTGTGGCGGCAGCCAGGTCTGTGGACTGCCTATGATGGTGCAAAAATAGATTCTTTTGTGGATAAAAGCAAGCCGTTGGCGTTATTTTGTGTAAAAGTGTGGTGCCATTCCCGATTTTTGCCTCTTTTTTGCTGCCCATATCGGCGGAAATGCCTAACTTTGCCGCGCATTTGCAAACTATTAACCCTTTTAATTAACCAACAAAAAACTACACACTATGAAAAAGTATCTTGCAGAAATGGTGGGCACGATGGTTCTCGTGCTCATGGGATGCGGCACTGCCGTCAGTCTGGCTTGCGGCGTAGATACAGCCTCCGTCGTCGGAACAGCACTGGCCTTCGGTCTCGCCGTCGTGGCCATGGCCTATACCATTGGCGGCATCAGTGGCTGCCACATCAACCCCGCCATCACCCTGGGATGCCTGCTCACCAAGCGCATCTCGGCCAAGGATGCATGCATGTATATGATTTTCCAGGTTATAGGAGCATTTATAGGCTCCGCACTCCTCTATGCCCTCGTCGCAACAGCTCCCGAACTCGCACAGGGCACCACCACTGGCGCCAATGCCTGCGCTGGCTCCACTGTCAACGGCCTCATTGCCGAGGTGGTGCTCACCTGCGTATTCGTGCTCGTGGTGCTCGGCACCACCGATGCCAAGAAGGGTGCCGGCAACTTCGCCGGCCTGGCCATAGGTCTCTCGCTGGTGCTCATTCACCTCGTGGGCATTCACTACACTGGCACAAGTGTCAACCCGGCTCGCAGCATTGCACCGGCCGTGTTCGAGGGTGGTAAGGCACTCGCAGAGCTGTGGGTGTTCATCGTAGGTCCCTTCGTCGGTGCCGCTTGCGCCGCATGCATCTGGAACCTCATAGGCTGCGACTGCGAGAAGAAATAGTAACAGCCGGGAGTTTTGAATTGTCACTTATCTGCTTCACCTCTATGAACGTAACAACTGAGGCTGGGACCGCCACAGGCGGCCTCAGCCTTTACACAATC
This sequence comes from Bacteroidaceae bacterium, assembly GCA_017445145.1. Lineage (GTDB taxonomy): Bacteria > Bacteroidota > Bacteroidia > Bacteroidales > Bacteroidaceae > Physcousia. The sequence goes on from JAFSVI010000005.1 coordinate 71,407, forward strand.
CTCGTCTATTCCGAGAACATAGCCGGTGTGCTCAACCAGATCACGGCCGTGTTCACACGCCGGCAAGTCAATATCGAGAGCCTCAACGTCAGCGCATCAAGCACGCCGGGCGTACACAAATATACCATCACCTGCTACTGCACCTTTGAGATGGTCAAGATGCTCAAGGCACAGATCGAGAAACGCATCGACGTGCTGCAGGCGCGCTATTTCTCGGATGACGACATACTCTTCCAGGAGACGTCGCTCATGAAGATCTCTACACCCGCGATGCTCGAGAATGCCGAGGTGTGCCGCATAGTGCGCATGCATGGGGCACGCATCATCGAGGTGAACCCCACCTATAGCGCCGTGGAGAAAACGGGCAGCACCGAGGACATACTCTCGCTCTACGAGTCGCTGGCCAAATTGGGCGTGGTGCGACAGTTCGCACGCTCGGGGCGCATCTGTGTCACTCGCGGTTTCCGCGAACAGCTCGACGACTATCTCGCCGAGCGCGAAAAAGAACGCCAGCATGGAAAAGACTGAACGTTACGCTTTCTTCGTCGAGCCTTTCCATGTGGATTTCTCCGGGCATCTCTTCCTCGGTGTCCTCGGCAACCATCTGCTCAACGCTGCCGGGCGCCACTCCCACAACCGGGGATGGGGCATCGACCATCTCAACCAGGTACACTACACATGGGTGCTCTCGCGCCTCACCATAGAACTCAGCGAGATGCCGGCGCAATACGAGCATGTCGAGGTGGAGACATGGGTGGAGAGCGTGCTCAAGCTCTTCACCGAGCGCAACTTCGCCATACGCAATGCCGACGATGGCCGCATCTATGGCTATGCGCGCAGCATCTGGGCTATGATCGACACCACCTCTCGCAAGCCGGCCAACCTGCTCACGCTCCATGATGGCGACATCCTGCGATACGTCATTCCCGCCGACGAGAAGCCTTGTCCCATCAACCGCCACTCCACCATCCGCGTCAATGCCGGCCAACCGCTGCGCCGCGTACCGACATATTATAGCGACGTCGATATCAATGGCCACATCAACAGCATCAAGTACATTGAACACATACTTGACCTCTACGGACGCGAGCAGTTTGAGCAGCGACGCCTGCATCGCTTCGAGATAGCATATAAGACCGAGGCACACATGGGCGATGAGCTGGCTCTGTTCTGCGACGGCTTCACGCTCGCCCCGCCTGCTGAAACGCCACTCGCGGCAACGCTCCTCGCCGACGCCGAGCAGACGGTGGAGATACGTAAGCAGCTGGGCTCGCAGGCTCATCCCGACGGCGTCACCGTGGCTCAGGCACGGTTGCTGTGGCGCGACTGCCACGCCGTCTGACATCGTCCGGTGCTGACGTGCGCCTTGCCTTCCTCCGATATTTGTTCCGCGCTTCACCGCCACCATGGGCATTCTCTCCCTCTTCAGTCTCTTCATAGGCTGGCTGCTGGACCTCGTGTTTGGCGACCCGCCACGTCTGCCACATCCCGTGGTAGCCTTCGGGCGGTGGATAGCTTTCTGTGAGCACCATCTCAACCGCGGCCGCCACCGCATGGCCAAAGGCGCCGCCGTGGCCTTGCTCTCCATCGGTGGCGTGTTTGCCGTGGCATGGGCCGCCAATGTCCTGCTCATGCACCCGGCGCTCCACCCGGCTGCCTATGTGGGTGTCAATGCCGTAATCGTGTTCTTCTGTTTGGCAGGACACACGCTGCGCCGCGAGGTGGCCGATGTTTTCCGCGCCGTGGATTGCTCCTTGGACGATGGCCGACGGCAGGTGGCGCGCATCGTGGGTCGCGACACAGCAACGCTCACCGCGCAGGAGGTGCGCACGGCAGCGCTGGAGACACTGGCCGAGAACCTCAGCGACGGCATCGTGGCGCCGCTGTTCTGGTTCGCACTGCTTGGCTCGCCCGGCATGTTGGCCTACAAGATGGTCAACACCCTCGATTCTATGATAGGCTATCGCACAGAGCGCTACCGCGCCTTCGGATGCTGGGCAGCACGCATCGACGACATCGCCAACTACGTGCCAGCGCGTGCCACAGCCCTGCTCATACTCCTGGCACATGCTCTCTGCCACACGCCGCGAGGCTTCACACGCCAACTGCGATTCGTGGCAAGCTATGGCCCCGCCCATGCCTCGCCCAACAGCGGATGGCCCGAAGCCGCACTCGCTGCCGTGCTCGACTGTCGTTTCGGCGGCACTCACGACTATTTTGGCCAGGCCGTGGAGAAACCATACATCGGCACCAACGACCGCCCGCTGACCACGACCGACATGCTGCTTAGCATACGTCTCGCCATCGTGGCTGAAACAATCACTGTTGCCATCATCGCTGCTTCCCTGTGGCTGCGCGGTTGATTTATCTCAATTTCACCAGCACAAAGCAATATTTCCGCCAAAAAGCTTTTGTCATATCGGCACAATGACGTACCTTTGCACCCGCAAACAAGAAAAGCACATGCGTCCTTAGCTCAGTTGGTAGAGCAATTGACTCTTAATCAATGGGTCCAGGGTTCGAGCCCCTGAGGGCGTACAAGCATTCAAGTCGCCTCGCAGCAATAGCCGCGAGGCGGCTTTTGTATGTCTCTATCCGGGATAAGACGGTGAAGCCGTCTCCTCTCAAATAACCGAGTGTCGCTCACGACCCTCGGATAAGTGGCAGTAAGGGGTTGCACTCTGAAAGAGTGCCCCATCACTCCAAGATGTGCGACCACTTCTCCGACACTTCGTAGCGCTCGACCTCCTGTCGTCCGACACTTCGGAGAATGGAGCGCCCTCCTATCACGTAATGTTCAAGACTAAGGACTTTACCCACTATCATGAATATTCCCCCAATATATCCTCTCCGAAAAATGAACATAGGTTCATCGGCTCACGAACATAGGTTCATACCCCCTATGAACATAGGTTCATCGGCCCACGAACATAGGTTCATATTTGAGATAGCTCAAACCCCCATAAAAGGCAGACTCTCTGTCGCCGCACCTGTTTTCCGCAATGGGGTGACCCAAATCGCAGGTCAGGGCTTTACCCCGATAGCATCCAGTAGTTTCGTGACCTCCTCATCGTAGTCTGTGTGGAGCATAACGGACATCTTCTTTCCGTTGTATGGGTTCACATATTCTATATTGTAGAGGCTCTCGGCCAAAAACTTCGCACGGTAGATGGTGATGCCAGGCTTCTTGTTCTTCTTGTCTGCAGTTTTCGCCAGTATCCGTTCCAATTCCAACAGGACTGTGTATGCGGTGAAGCAGATGCAGACATGAGCCTCGATACGGTTGAACAGCCGATGATAGATTGGCCGTATGGCGAGGTCGGTCTTGTTCATACGGAAAGCCCGTTCGATAAAGGACAGATTTCTGTAGTTCCTGGCGACGGCCTTGTTCCTGATCTTGCTGTTGGTTA
>JAFSVI010000041.1 GCA_017445145.1 Bacteroidaceae bacterium
CGGAACTCGCCCTTGCCTCCCTCGTTGGGAGCTGTCTGTGCCCATCCGGCACCCATCGTGCCACGGCAGTCAGCGTAGTTGTAGGTGATCCATGGCAGGTCCGAGCCTGCCACGCCGCCGAAGTTGAGCGCCGCCACATGCTCCAGGCCGGCAGCGATGCGGTCGTCCATGTAGGCGTAGAGGTCGTCGCCCTGTGTGAGGCCCACCTGGCAGATGTCGAGCGCCAGGCCCAGTGCCATGAGGGCGTGGCCCTGGTCACGACCGCTCTCCTGCATCTGTCCGAGGTAGCCCAGCGGTCCTCGTTCGTCGGGCAGCACAACGGGCACGAGGTTGCCGATGAATTCGTTGCAGCCGTCGTTGAGGATGACGCTCTGCTTCGAACGGTCCTTGAAGGTGCCGACGTGGTCGTATTTGTAGAAGGAGACGCCCTGGTTGTACATGTGGACGTCGTCGCAGAGGATGCCTATGCTCATCACACAGAGGGCGTTGCACAGGCCCCAGTTGCTCCAGTAGTGGCCAGGACGCTGGCCCACGTTGTAGCGTGCGTTGAGCCAGGTGTCGTGGCGACGGCGCAGAAAGTCGATGGCGGGGTTGTACCACGTGCGTATCATATACTGACGGAACTCGTCGAAGTCGGCGCGGCTCCATCCCTCGTAGTCACGCATGAGTTCGGCGGCATTGGCCAGCTCGTAGCCGTAGATGCCGGCGGCCAGCGACAGGTTGGTGTCGCCGCTCACCCAGCGGTTGCCGCGGGCCCAGGCCATGAGGATGCGCACGGCAGCATCGGCGTTGGCCTGTGTGCCTCCGATCTTCCATCGCAGTGCGTTCTGGTAAGCCATGGCGGCACCGCGTGCCACGTTCATATAATTCTGGCCGCCGCTGCTCCCGCGGACGATGGTTTCCACGGGCCATGTGGCGATGTTGGCGTTGGAGTATTCGTTGGCACAGAGGATTTCCCATGCGCGCTTGATGCGCGTGTCGCCGTCGGCCAGCAGCTGCTTGGCGCGGTCGATGTCCTGCTGCGAGACGATGCCTCCGGGATGCACGAAGCCGTGGTCGGCCGTCACGGGGAACACGCTCTTGGCAGCATAGCCGCTGGTGGCCTTGGCGTTGGTGAGCAGGGTGGTGAGTTTCTTCACATATTGGTCTATGAGCAGTTGCGAGGCACGGGCGGCCTGCAGCTCGGCACTCGCCAGGGAGAGAACGTCCTGCAGCTCGGCCACGGCGTTGGGGGCATAGCCCGTGAGGTTGCCCTGGGTGAAGATGCGGCACTCGGCCACCTTGGCCTGCAAGGCCGAGAAGTCACCCGGAGCGCCATAATTGTATTCACGTTCCAGGTCGGAAGCCACGGCTGCCAGCTGCATCACTTGGCTGTTGCTCAGGGCGACGTCATACAGGCGCACGTCCGCCACCAGTGTCTGCTTGAGGTAGCTGTCGCCCGAGAAGGCGGCACGCCCTATCCAGCAGTTGGCTGACGTGGCGGTGAACACCTCCTTCACCAGTGGCATGGCATTGTTCTGCGCCACACGCCGGCCGTTGACCCACAGCTCTCCGCGCGAAGCGCTTTGTCGGTAGAGCACATGAGCCCAATGGCCCTTGTCGGCTGCATGGCCTACTTCCATCCCGCTCTCGCTGCCCCATCCTGCGGCAGACGATGCCATGCGCTGTGCGTTGAGGCGATAGGCCAGGTAGCGCCCTGACGTCTGTGTGCACGAGGTGATGTTGGAAAACGACCACAGGAAGTAGCCATTGCCCTCCAGCGATGCCTCGTCAGCCACGCGGTAGCAGGCCGAGATGGTGATGTCGTCCATGGACTTCAGCAGCTCACCGGCCGCCGAGGTGAGGTTGAGGTAGCCCGTGGCATTGCCAAGGTTCATCACATGATACTTACCGGCTGTCTCCACCGTGGCGGCTCCCACGAGCTTCGCGCCGATGCCGCCCACGGCGTCGGTGACGGTGGTGCCATTGACTTGGCTGAAGTCGAAATGCATGCGCAGATGCTCATCATCGGCGCTGACACCGCCGACCATGGTCAGCAGTGCAATGGCCATAAGGCAAAATCTCTGTTTCATTATTCGTCTTAGTTAGTTGTTACCGAATTCCGTGGCAAAGGTACGCGCATTCCCCATCTTGGGTGTGAAAGAATCGTCTGAAAGCGGCCAAAAAGATTGTCCAAAACTTCCAATAGACGATTTTTGCACTCTTTTCAGACGATTTTTGCACCTCCGAGGGTGCTGTTTCCCTCGAAATGTCATATCTTTGCGCCGTGGATAGTGCTTTTTTCATATCAATGAGACGCCTTCTGGCCACATTGGCCACCACATTGCTCGCCGCACACCTTTGTCTGGCTGTGCATCGCCATTGGACGGTGAGCGACGGTCTGCCCACGGGCGAGGTGTGGCAGATTGTGGAGCTGCCCACCGGGCAGATGCTGGTCAACTGCGAGGGTGTGTTCTGCATCTCCAATGGTGCAGGCTTCGACCTGCTGCCATGCGACTACGACCGCACTTGTCCGTTGCGCATTTATGCCAAGGGCTATGGTCGCCTCTGGCAAGGAGACTCGCTGCTGTGGCTCCACGACTTCTACCGTCTGTATCTCTTCGACGCGCGGCGGCGGGCGTTTCGCTACGATGCCGACTCCATGCCCCACGACTCCACCCTGAGCCTCTTCCTTCGCGGCGAGGTGCTACGTGATGTCCCTGATGCGCGGCAATGGCGATGCATCGACTCGCTGGGGCTGTCGGGCAACTACGGCACGGTGGTGCAGGACCGCCAGGGCGGCCTCTGGATAGGCACACGCACCGATGGCATCTACTATGTGCCCCCTCGGCCCCCGGCTATGCGCGAGCTGACGTCGGGCGACTGGATGATTGGCGTGGCTCGCAGCTACACCGACCCCCAGGGGCGTGTGTGGCGCTGCAGGACCAACGGCGTGGAAATGGAGGATGAGGGTACCTTCACCTTATATAATAAGAGCAACATCGAAGGGTTGCCCTACGACAACACCACATTCATCTGCCAGCTGCTGGATGGCCGCTACCTTCTGTGCGACTCGCTTGCCACTCTGGGCTATTTCCTCCCCGAGGCCGGGGAATTTGTCAACATCAGCGACAAGGTGACAGCACTGCGCACCTTCAGGCGCTTCGTCGGCGCATGTCCTATCAACCGCCGGTGGACAGCCGTCTATGCGCAAAATGGCCTCATACTCTTAGACACCCAGGCCGACACGATTGCCGTGCCGGCCGCTGCTGGCGCGATATGGCGCTATGCCACGAAATACAACTGCATGTTGCTCGACCGCGACGGCTTGTTGTGGGTCGGCACACAGAATGGCCTCTTCTGCATGGAGGCCAATGCCTTGGTTGACGGCCGTAGGCCCGCTCAGATGCCGCAGCGCATTGTGGGACTGGCGAACAACTGCATCCGCAGCCTCGTCCTCGACCAGCGCGGCAACGTGTGGGCCGGAACCTCTAGTGGCATATCACGCATCACACCTTCTGTGCTCAACCTGAGTGCCGATGACGGCGTGCCGACGCAAGCCATGATGGAACGTGCGGCGTGTGCAACCAAGGACGGATGGCTCGTCTTTGCCATGAGTGCCAACCGCGCTTTGACATTCCATCCTGATTCGCTCCTGCTCGACAGCGAGCCACGGCCAGTGGTCATCACAGGGTGCTGGGAAGGGCCGGAGCGAGAACATTCGCTGCTGCAGGAGCTGCCACGCCTGTCACTGGCCCACGATCTCAATTACCTGACATTGCAGTTCTCCACCCTCGACTATGCCACACCATCCCACACCAACTACCGCTACCGTCTGCTGCCCTTGCAGGAGCAATGGCATACGTGCGACGCACAGCAGGGCATGGGCACAGCGGCCTACACGACATTGCCTCATGGCAGCTATCGCTTTGAGGCAGAGGCCTCCCTGGCGGCCGGCGGCTGGGGAGATGCCACGTGTGTCGAGATTCGCATTCTGCCTCCGTGGTGGCTCAGGTGGTGGGCAAAGTTGCTGTATGTCCTGCTCGGCGCGGCGGGCATTGCGGCGTTGCTGCGCTGGTATCTCGTGCGTCGTCGGCGCCAGTTGGAACGCGACAATGAGGCCCGTGTCAACCATCTCTTTGAACTGCGGCAGGAAGCACGCCACCAGTTTGCACTGTCTGCCAACGTGGAGCCGGACAAGATTGCCACCAACAGCGCCGAGGAGCAACTGGTGGCCAAGTTGCTGGAGGCCATAGGGCAGAACATGGACAACTGCGATTATACCGTGGAGCAGCTGGCCGGCGATGTCGGCATGAGTCGGGCCAACCTGTATAAGAAGATGCAGCAACTGCTGGGCATCACGCCCAACGACTTCTTGCGCAATGTTCGCCTGAAGCACGCGGCTCAACTCCTGGCAGAGACCGCCGAGCCTGTGAACCAGATTTCGCTCATGGTGGGTTTCCAGACGTCGCGCTACTTCAGCCACTGCTTCCGCCAGATGTTCGGCGTGACGCCCACGGAGTACCGCACGGGGGCACGCGCCGCAGCCTCTACCACCGACCCGGATCCCGCGCACGGCTGACGCCCCCACTTCTCTCAGGGCATATACATCTTTTTTTGGCAGCACAGTGTAACAAACGAGGCCTTTTTCTCGTTAATATAAGTGTAAGCCCCAAGCAATGATGACAGCTGCCACATTCAAATCGACCTTCCTGCCACTGAGCGCGGCGATGTACCGCACGGCCTACAGCCTCCTGGGCAACCCGCAGGATGCTGAGGATGCGGTGCAGGAGGTGTTCATCCGGCTGTGGCAGCGGCGCGACCTTGTGCCGGTGGATGAGGGCTTGGCGGCCTACTGCCAGACGCTGGTGCGCAACCTGTGCATCGACAGCCTGCGACGCGGCAGACTGGCCGAGGCCGGCACGCAGGCCGAGGATGTGCGGGTGGCCGACGCCCATACGGCTTCGGCGGCGATAGAATGCCATGAGGCTGTGGCGCAGGTGGAGCAAGCCATACGCGCCCTGCCGGAGAACCAGCAACGAGTGGCAGCGCTGCACCTGCTGCAGGAGCATTCGCTCGGCGAGATAGAAGCGGAAACGGGCTTCAGCGCCGTGAACGTGCGCGTGCTGTGGAGCCGCGGAAAGAAGAAACTTCAACAACTGTTACGACGATGAAAGAGATACCTACCAACCAAGAGATTCCCATCCCCGAGGGACTCGAACAGCGACTTGGCGCGCTGGTGGACCGTCTGGAAGCCAGGGAACAACAGGCGCAGCGGCTTCACGCACGCCGCACGAACGGGGTGCGCCACGTGGCGATGTTGGCCGCTGCGGCCGCCCTCGTGGCCGTTGGCTTCCTGCTACTTGTCCCGGAGGTCAGAAGCCGCAGGGAGCTGGCGCGCTACGCCGGCAGCTATGTGGTGGTGGATGGGCAGCGCATCGACGACCTGGCGCGCATCCGCGCTGACATACACGAGGCACTGGCTTCGGCGCGCCAGGCTGAGGACGCGGCGCCCGACGCCGATGTGGCTGCCGCAGCCGAACGTGCTATCCTCCAGGCTGCCGACGACCCCGAGATGCGTGCCACCATACAGCGAATCCTGAACTGACGAAGAAAACGGAACACCCAAACACCTGAACAGACATGAAGCAACGTATCATCCTTTGGCTCATAAGCCTGACGCTGTGGCTCATCTTCATGATGATCGCAACAAACCTTTCGGCACAAAGCACGGCGCGTGGCGACGCTCCACGCATGGAGAACAGCATCGACCGCTTCGTGGACAACGAGAGCACCATAGGGCGCAGCAAGTTCACCAGCGTCGTGGAGCGCGACCCGCAGACGCATGAGGTGGTCCGCGTGGTCAAGGTGCGAGAGCTCACCAAGGGCATAGACATCAACACTTGCCTGGAGACCTTCGAGGCCGAGAGCAAGACGGGGCGCTTCTCCCACAACATCGATGCCGACCACCGACACACGCTGCTCATTGCCGTGGAGGGCAAGCACCAGGACCGCATCTACATGCTCCAATACACCGGCCGGCAACCCATGCAGGGGCGAGACGGGAAAGTGACGATTGTCATTAGGATGAAGAATGAAAGGTAACACACACACGCATAACAATCATGAAAAGACTATCTTTAATTGCGCTCTTCGTGGGCGCTGTGCTTGGCGGCATGTCGGCCTGTGCATCCGCAAGCGAGACATCCGGCGAAACGGCCGGCAACAGCCAGAATGCCAGCGGCGACAACCGCTTCTCCACCCGCACCTATCCGCTCAGTGACTTCACGAGCCTCGATGTGAGCAACGTCGTCAAGGTCATCTACACCCAGGGCGACACCTACAGCGTCCGCCTGAGGGGCCGCACCGACTGGCTGGACCAGATGGAGGTGACAGCCACCGGCGGCACGCTGAAGCTTAGGGCCAAGAACAGCAAGCGCTTCAACAACGTGAAGAAGAAGGACCAGCCCGACGGCCAGCACATCTTCATCCTCCACCTCACAGCCCCATGCCTGCAGGACATCAGCCTCAGCGGCGTCTCCTCCTTCGAGGGCAAGCGCCTCACGCCCGACCGCCTGTTGGTGAGCCTCCAAGGGGTGTCGCGGTTCAAGGCCGATGCCATAGAGTGTGCCCGCTGCAATCTCAACATCAGCGGCTCATCGAAAACGGATGTCGGCGACATCGTGTGCCAGCAGTTCAAGGGCAACGTGAGCGGTGCCAGCAAGGCCGACATCCGTCAGCTCGGAGCCAAGGACGTCCAGTTAAACATCAACGGTGCCAGCAAGGTCAACCTGCCGCAGACCTCGCAGTGCGAGAGCGCCACCTTTGGCGTCAGTGGGGCGTCACGCCTCAACCTCGCAGCCCAGGTGAACGGAGACATCAGCCTCGGCCTCTCCGGCGCCAGCAAGAGCGAACTCACCCTCAGGGGCGGACGCCTCCGCACCGAATGCACAGGAGCCTCCAAGCTCAATGCCAAGGTCAACTGCACAAGCATCCACGCCAACTGCGACGGAGCCTCAAAGACCATCTTCGACGGAACTGCCGACAACGTGGAGATCGACCGCGGCGGCGTGGCGGTGAACATCGACACCAGCCGCCTCAACCGTTTCTGACATCA
>JAFSVI010000001.1 GCA_017445145.1 Bacteroidaceae bacterium
CGGAGCTTTGCCGAGCGCTTCCAGGACATCATCAACAGATACAACGCCAGCAGCGAGGGAGCGCAGCAGGCGTTTGATGAACTTTCTGAACTCTTAAGGAGCATGACGAAAGAGGAGCAGAGGGCATCACGCGAGGAGCTGACTGAGCAGGAACTGGAAGTGTTTGACATCCTGAAGAAAGACAAGATGACCAGGGCGGAGACCATACAGGTGAAGACCGCCGCAAGGACACTTCTCGCAAAGATGAAAGAGAAGAAGAAGGAGCTGTTCCCGCACTACTGGTACAGGGACTCCTCTCTGCTGCGGAACGTCTATATCTTTATCGGCGATGAGCTGGACAGCATACTGCCGTCATCCTACAACGCCGCCATATTCCGCGAAAAGAAGGAGCGCATCTATCAGCGGGTGCTGCAGCGGGCTTCAGAGAACAGAATGTATGCGTAAATCTCACTAACCCTCATAATACATATACAATGATGAACTACATTTATTCCATATTCCAGGAGATGGGCGAAGCCCTGCGCATGCCGGCATCATTCGTTGTGCTGGAGTGTATAGGCACGCTGGCAGGAGCCGTCTCCGGGTGCCGCCTCTCGGCGGCCAAGCAGTTTGACCTCTTCGGGGCGCTCATTGTGGGCACCGCCACGGCCGTCGGTGGCGGCACGATGCGTGACCTCATCCTCGGTCTTACGCCTTTCTGGATGACAAACCCCATATACCTCCTGTGCTGCGTTGCCGGCCTGCTGTGGGTCATCATCTTCAGGCGCTATTTGGTCAGGCAGAACAACACGTGGTTTCTGTTCGACTGCATCGGCTTGGCGCTGTTCAATGCCATCGGCATCGAGAAGACGCTTGGCCTGGGTCTGCCCTACTGGGCGGCGATATGCATGGGATGCGTGACGGGTGCCGGGGGTGGTGTGCTTCGCGACGTTCTGATGAACGAGGTGCCCCTCATATTCCGCAAAGAAATCTATGCCATGGCCGCCGTGAACGGCGGTCTGGTGTATGTGTTCTGCCACAATCTTGGGTGGCACATCGAGGCATGTGCCCTCATCTCGAGCATCGTAGTCATTGCCATACGCATGCTGGCAGTGAGGTTCAAATGGGAGATGCCCAAGATGAAGGCAGAGGATTGATGCGCCGCACGTGACGCTCAGTCATCGCCCCCGCCACCGAAAAAGCGTCGCCGCGCCTCCTGACGCTCGGCTCGAGAGTTGCCCTTGGCGCGGAAGTCGCGGCCATTGCCACGGCGACCTTCGCCACGTGGGCGGAAGTCGCCACGGTCGTCGCCACGACGTGCTTCGCCGCGTGAGCGGAAGTCGCGGCGCTCGTCGTCGCGGCGGCTGAATTTATTGAAGTGGTGGTTGTCGTCGTCGCGGCTGGTGTCATCGTCGTCGTCGCGGTGGCGGTGGAACTTCTGCTTGGCCATCTGCTGGCGCTCGGCATCGGTTTTCACTCTGCCTCCGGCGGCACGGTGCTCGTCGAGACGTCCGGCAAAGAGCACATACTTGCGCAGCTCACACTCGAGCGAGCCGTTGAAGAGAGGCACCTTGAGCGACGGCTTCAGGCCAATGGCCTCAAAGCACTCCTCCTCCTTGCTCAACACCCAGGCCGTGCCGCCTTGGTGCTCGCGTTTCAGGCGTTGGCCAATGCTCTTATAGAGGCCAATGAGGTCTGGCGAGGTGATGCGCTGCCCGTATGGAGGGTTGGTGACAATGAGCGGCGGCTCGCCAGTGGCCGCTGTCGGCGCGGTGTCGGCCTGGTGGAGGGGAGTCTTGGTGAAGTCGGCCTCCTCGATGGTGATGTCCTGCATGAGGCGTGCCGAGCGCACGTTGCGGTTTGCTATGCCTACGGCCTTTGGGTCGATGTCGCGGCCATAGATGTGATGGTCGAAGGGGCGCTCGCGGGAGTCGTCGTCGTATATCTGCTGAAGGAGGTCGGCATCGAAGTCCGGCCACCGCTCGAAGGCATAGCCCTTGCGATACACCCCCGGCGCTATGCCGCGCGCTATGAGCGCCGCCTCGATGCAAAAGGTGCCGCTGCCGCAGAAAGGGTCTATCAGGTCGCTCTGCCCGTGCCAGCCTGCCATGAGCAGTATGGCTGCCGCCAGCACCTCGTTGAGTGGTGCGGCCACCATTTCCTGTCGGTAGCCGCGGCGGTGCAGGCTCTCGCCGCTGCTGTCGAGTGCGAGTGTGGCATCATAGTCGGAGATGTGGATGTGGAGCTGTATGTCGGGGTTGGCCACGCTGACGTTGGGGCGCTGTCCGGCTCTCTCGCGAAACTGGTCGGCGATGGCATCCTTGACCTTATACGCCACGAACTTGGAGTGGCGAAACTCGGGGGAGAACACCACGCTGTCCACGGCAAAGGTCTGCTGGGGTGTGAGGAACTGGCTCCAGTCAATGGTCTTGACGGAGTCATAGACTTCGTCGGCCGAGCGCGCCTTGAACTGGAGAATGGGTTTGAGCACTCGTATGGCAGTGCGCAGACAGAAGTTGGCCCTGTAGAGCATCTCCTTGTCGCCGCTGAAGCTCACCATGCGGCGGCCTATCTGAATGTCGTTGGCGCCCAGCTCCGTCAGTTCCTGGGCAAGGATGGGTTCGAGACCTTGGAAGGTCTTGGCAATGAGGTTCACAGAATGAAGAAATATGATGTGTTATGGAAAATGCGCCTGTCAGTGGCAGTACTTGTTCTGGAGAATGCGCTCGCCGGGTGCCACGTTGTCCGTCACCCAGATGTTGCCGCCGATGACGGCGTCGTGGCCTATGGTGATGCGTCCGAGTATGGTGGCATTGGCATAGACAATGACGTTGTCCTCGAGCGTGGGATGGCGTGGGATGCCCTTGATGGGGTTGCCGTGCTCATCAACGGGGAAGCTCTTGGCTCCGAGCGTCACTCCCTGATAGAGCTTCACGTTGTTGCCGATGATGCACGTGGCACCGATGACGACGCCCGTGCCATGGTCGATGGTGAAATGGTGGCCTATGGTGGCAGCCGGATGTATGTCAATGCCTGTCTCGCTATGGGCCAGCTCGGTGATTATGCGCGGAATGAGCGGCACGTCGAGCAGCAGCAGCTCATGGGCCACGCGGTAGTTGGTGACAGCCTTGATGACAGGGTAGCACGACACCACCTCGCCATAGCTTTCGGCGGCTGGGTCGCCGAGGTATGCCGCCTCAACGTCGGTGGCCAGCGTCTGGCGCAGGGCGGGCAGCTTGCCGAGGAAGGCGCGTGCGAGCTCGGATGCCTTGCGGCGCCTGACGTCCTGTGCCGTGACGTAGGTGTTGCCGTAGGCTTCGACCTCGCCCCATCCGGTGGAGAAGCATAGTCCGGCCTCTATCTGGCTCTTGAGGATGCCGTAGAGGTTCTCCAACGCCACACCGGTGTGGAACACAAGGTTTTGGTTGTTGACATTGCTCTTCCCATAGAAGCCAGGAAAGAGGATGGCACGGCACAAGTCCATCATCTCAACCAGCGCGGGCTGAGAGGGGAGAGGGTCGCCGTCGCGGTGTTCGTGGAATAGTCCGCAGAGCGACTGCGGATTGGCCAGCTCCGTGGCCAATGCGGTCAATAGGTTTTGAGTAGAACGATTCATGAAGCAGAATTGCGCTACAAAGCTACGCCTTTTCGGGCTAACGGCCAAATCCTTCGGCCAAAGGTGCGGATTCTTTAATTATATTTAAGGAAATGTGATTGGAATGCGAGTCATTGGCGGGGGTGCGGGGGTGCGGAGGTGCGGAGGTGCGGAGGTGCGGAGGTGCGGAGGTGCGGCTGGCAGCCGCACGCAATGGACGAAAGACAAAGTCGGGTGGCCTGACAGCAATTGAAGGGGATTGATGGGGGATTGATGGGGGATTGAAGGGAATTGATGGGGGATTGAAGGGGATTGATGGGGAATTGAAGGGGATTGATGGCTACGATAGGAAATGCTGGTGGAGGGCAAAATGGTGGATGATGATTCCAGCCGTGACGCTGACGTTGAGTGAGTGCTTGGTGCCATATTGCGGAATCTCACGGCATCCGTCGGCAGCGTCGATGACGGCTTGCTGCACACCATGCACCTCGTTGCCGAGCACCACGGCGTACTTCCTTCCGGCCTCGGGCACGAAGGCAGGTAGCTTGGTGGAACCCTCACACTGCTCCATGGCCAGCACGGTGTAGCCCTGTGCGCGCAGTGTGTCAACAGCCGTGAGGGCATCGTCGCTGTGTTGCCACTCTACGGAGTCCTCAGCTCCGAGAGCTGTCTTGTGGATTTCGACGTTGGGAGGCGTGGCTGTGATGCCGCACATGATGAGTTTCTCCACGCGAAAGGCATCGCATGTGCGCAGCACCGAGCCCACGTTGTAGAGCGAGCGCACGCTGTCGAGCACCACGACGAGCGGCATCTTGCTTGCGACGTGGAACTCGTCGGCGGTGAGGCGCTGCATCTCCGTTATCTTGAGCTTGCGGAACATGGCGCGTCAGAGTGCGAGGCGTGAGGAGATGTCGAGCATGCGGTTGATGGGCAGAATGGCCTTTTGCGCCGTGGCGGCATCGACGGTGACCTGCGGTGCCTCGTTGACGAGGCAGTTGCGCAGCTTCTCCAGCGTGACGAGTTTCATGTACTCACACTCGTTGCATGCGCATGTGCTGTCATCGGGCGGCGCGGGTATAAAGGTCTTTGTGGGTGCTTTTTTGCGCATCTCGTGGAGTATGCCGCTCTCGGTGGCGACGATAAACTCGGTGGCGTCGTCCTCGATGGCATAGCGCAGCAGTGCCGCCGTGCTGCCCACCTTGTCGGCGAGCACCAGCACCGGGCCGCTGCATTCGGGGTGCACGAGCACCTTGGCTCCAGGGTGTTGTGCCATAAGGCCCACTATCTTCTCGGCGCTGAAGCGTGCATGCACGTGGCACTCACCATTCCATAGCACCATGTTGCGTCCCGTGGTGGCGTTGATGTATGCCCCGAGGTTGCGGTCGGGTCCGAAGATGATGGGTTGTCCGGCAGGCAGGCTTTCGACAATCTGGCGTGCATTGGAGCTTGTGACGACGATGTCAGTGAGGGCTTTCGTGGCAGCTGTGGTGTTAACGTAGCTGACGACGGTGTGTCCCGGGTGTGCTTTTACGAAGGCTTCGAACTTGTCGGCCGGGCAGCTCTCGGCCAAAGAGCATGTGGCAGCGGTGTCGGGGACGAGCACCTTCTTTTCGGGGCATAGTATGGCTGCCGTTTCGCCCATAAAGTGTACGCCGCATAGCACGATGATGTCGGCATCCGTCTTGGCTGCCTGTTGTGCCAGCGCGAGGCTGTCGCCGATAAAGTCGGCCACGTCCTGCACGTCGCCATTGACATAGTAGTGGGCCATGATGACGGCGTTCTTCTTGCGTGCCAGTTCGCGGATTTCGGATTTCAAGTCATTCATACGTGTGTGAGAGTTATTGTCAGTATTGACGTGGATAATATTATTATTGTTGATTTCTCTTTTTTCGAAAAGAGAGACTATGATGATTATATTGTGTTGTCGATAGTGTTGATAACTGCGTCGTGGCGTTGATTGCCAATGAGATGCGTTGTTGATAAGTTGTTGTTTTGCTGTTTGCAACGCGTTGGAAAGTTTGTTGCAACTTATTTTGTTGTTTCGCGTGAAGCGTTAGGCAGGGTTGTTTGTGAAAAGCAAGAAAGTTATTGATAACTTTTGCATGTGTTTTCCGTGGGTTATGGCTTGGTTTTCGACAGCATCTTGTCCACCTCGGGCTGGATGTCGCGTTCCCAGTCGGTGCCCATGGCGCGTATGCGCCGCTTGTCGTCGGCCAAGATGACGAATGGTATGTTGGTGATGGCGCATTGCATGACGGCTGGTGTGTCCCACGCCCGTCGGTAGCATCGGCAAGGCCAGTCCACTGTGTCGCGCTTGAGGAACGAGAAATAGCTTCTGAGGTCGAGGTCCAGGCTGATGTCGATGGCTTGGAAGCGGTGCTTGGTTGTGCTGTCTTTGGTTTGTGTGAGTAGCTTTCGTGCGTGGGTGTTTAGCTTGTGGCTCTGTCCGCACCATGTTGCCCAAAAGATGAGCACGAGAGGACGGCCGTCGGTGGTTTTGTTTTCTTTTTTCCCCTTGGCATTGATGAAGAGCGTGTCGCTGTCGTCGCTGATGCTGTCGGGCGGCAGCACGAGTGGCGGCAACTGCTCCCCCACCCTAAGGCGCGATGGCAGCGCGTCGGTCAGCGTCAATTGTCGCTGCAGGTATATTCCCACGCGGCTGTCGGGGTTGCGGCTGACGTAGTCCTGCATGGCTTTTTTGAGCTGTTGCGCTGTTGCGCCTATGTTGTTGCGGCGGAATTGGGTGTATTCCTCGTTGTCCTTGTTGCCGCTGATCTCCACTTGTTTTAGCTCGCCGCCTTCGCCCTTGATGGAGATGACGTCGCCCGGCTGGGCAAATACAACTTGCTCGCTGAAGTTTGGATACACGATGACGAAAGTGGCTTCCTCCTGCAGCGGTCTCTGCCAGTCGAACTTGCCGTCGGTGACGTGTATGGTGTCGAGGCTGCCCATGCCGCCGTCGGGGCTGTAGATGTAGAAATCGGCTTGGTTGATGCCGTGGATGTTGCCCTTGATGCGCACGGCATGTTGGTCGGCACACGCTGCCAAGAGCATGCTGGCGGCTGCGATGATGAGGTGGATGTGGCGTTGCATGGATGGTGTGTTGGAAACGCAAGCCGACGCAAAGACGCAGCTTCGCGTCCTTGCGTCGGCTATGGTTATTGTGTGTGTGGTGGGGTTATCTGACGAGAGTTGCAATCTGGCTGGCATACTTGGTGAACTCCAGGTCCTTGGCTATGCGGCTCTTGAGTTCGGGTTTCTGCTGCAGTGCCGTTGTGATGCCCTTGACGACGTTGGCCACGTTGCCCTGGCGTGCGCCGAGTATTGCGCTGAGGTAGCTGGTGTAGGCATCGACGTTCTCTATGTTGGCCAGTGTCTTTTCGGCTGCGGTATAGTCCTTGTTGAGGATTTGCGCCAGGAGTGCGGAGTTGTTGTTCACGCCGGCGAGGTTGGCTGCCGCTGCCGAGTAGTTGCCCTTGGCCAGGTTGATGTTGCCGAGCACCTCGCTGTAGGAGTTGGCGCCGGTGCCTTTGGCGATGAGTGCCTCGGCCTCGGCCACGTTGCCCTGGGCCAGTGCTATGAGTGCGCGGTTGGTGGCCACCTCGGCGCTGTTGGCGTTGATGCTCTGTGCCTTCTGCAGGTAGTTGATGGCGCTCTGGGTGTCGCCGCTCTGGTAGGCGAGGTTAGCCAGGTTGTTGAAGGCGCGGTCGTCGTTCGGGAAGAGCTGTGCGGCCTTCTCGTACCATGCCTTCTTCTGTGTGTTGTCGCTCTGCAATGCGGCGCCGTAGAGCACTTCCTCCACGCTGAGGGCGCGTGCGTCGGTGGCAAACTGCTCCTTGATTTGTTCGTCGCTGCGGCCTATGACGTCGTAGTTGGCGATGAGGCGTGCGCGGCGCAGCTCGGGGAGGATGCCCTTGGCGAGCTCGTCATAGACAACGCTCATGTTGCGGATCTGCTGCTCGCGCTCGGCGGGGTCGGAGTACATTGAGAGTACGCGCAGGATGACGTCCTTGTCCTGGATGTTGCTGGCGCTGACGAGCTGCTGGAAGCCGTCCCAGTCCTCGGCGGTGAACTTGGTATCGACCTCGGCGTTCATGTTGTTCTTCTTCAGCTGCTGGTTGACGTAGTCGGAGGAGCTGTCCTGACGCTTCTCGGCCAGGCGGGCGTTGAAGTCGTAGGAACCCTCGGGCGATGCGTAGGCGCTGACCTCGATGTTCTGGAGCTGGCGTGTCTCGCTGTTGTCGTTGATTTCCTTGAGGATGTTGACGAAGTCCTTGATGCTGGTTGTCTTGAGCTCGCTGGCGCGCACGTTGGCCTGGTTGACGAGGTACTTGATCTGTGCCTCCTGCTTCTGGCGCACGACGCGCTGGTAGGCATCGGGTGCGAGTGCGGGCTTGGCGCTCTCGAGGCATCCTGCGAGGAGCTGGCTTGTGGCGATGACGCCGTAGCCTATCTTCACGTCGGGTATGTCGTAGGTCTTGTTGCCCTTGGTGGCCTTGAAGCGCATGTAGAGGTCGCTCTGCTGTATGGCGTCGGTGTAGGGGAATGTTGTGCGCATGGTGTATGTGCCTCCCACCTTGTACTGCACGGTGGTGGCGTTGCCGGGCACCTTCTCACCCTGGTAGGTGGCTCCCTGTCCTTCGATCTCGCCTCCGTTGTACTTGAGCACTGGCGTGGCGACGACGACGGCCTTCTTCTTCATATACTTCTGCGGGAAAGTGGCGCTGATGGTTGCCGGCACCTCCCCGGCAATGGCTTCGAGGGGTGTTGGCGTGACGTTGAAGTTTTCTGGGCTGAGTGCGCCCATTTTGCTGCACGATGTCAGCGCTGCTGCGCTGGCAACTGCTACTGTGAGCATTGTGATTTTACGCATTTCTCTTAAATGTTTTGGTAATGTTTGATGAATATTGCTTGATTTCGTGTGGCAAAGGTACGCAAAAGATTGGAGTTAGGAATTGGGTGAGGGCAGTTTTTTTCAAAAAGTGTTGTTTTTTTCCCCGTTTATGGCGGCATATTGGCAAAAAGTGTGTGTGCTGTCTCCCAAAGTTGTCTCTGTAGGTCGGCGGCGGTGGTGTGGCGCAGTGCTGCCACCTGCTCGTAGAGAGGCTGGATGGGTGCGTCCACATCGTCGGTTTCGAGCAGTAGCCTGTTGGCGGGGCATGCGGCAATGCTCCCGGCATTGTGGCGGAAGCCGAAGCTCACGTGGAAGCCGTGGCGCAGCAGCTGCTGGAGCTGTTGCGGCTTGCCGCGGAAGCCGTGCCACACCCATGGCTGTGTGGTGCCTGCCTTGAGGTGCAACACGTCGTCGGTGGCGCGCACGCAGTGCAGGATGATTGGCAGGTGTCGGCGCTCGCTTTCGGTGATGTGTGCCTCGAAGGCTTGTAGCTGTAGGTCGTAGGGTGTGTGGCAAGCGCGGTCGAGTCCGCACTCGCCTATGGCCTGTAGCATCTCGGGCGGTGCGTAGCCCGGGAAGTGTAGGGGTCCGAAAAGGAGGTTGAAGGTGTCTCTCCACGCTGCATCGATCTTCCAGGGATGCAGTCCGCAGCAGCGTATGACTTCCTCGTCGGTGCGCTGTGGCAGGTGTGTGTGGGCGTTGAAGAATTTCATGGCACGGGGTCGTAGCCGTAGCCACCCCAGGGGTGGCACCGCAGAATGCGCCTCACGGCGAGGTATGTGCCCTTTATGGGTCCGTGTTTGCGCAGTGCTTCGATGGCATACTGCGAGCATGTTGGTGTGAAGCGGCAGGAGGGCGGTGTGAGTGGCGAGATAAAGCGCTGGTAGAAACGTATGGGCGCTATCATCGCTGCTGCGAGCACAGCTCGGAGATGCGGTGCAGCAGGTTTCTCATCTTGCGGCGTATGAGGGGTGTTGGTTGCGGCGTGTCGGCCAGCCATAGGAAGGCTATGTTGAGGGTTAGTTCTTGTGGGATGATGTCGCGGTTGAGGCGCCAGGCTTCGCGCATCTGGCGCTTGGCTCGGTTGCGGTCGGTGGCGTGGCGCAGGTGTCGCTTGGCCACGGAGATGAGTACCTGCATGGGTGGCTCCCCGGCGCCGGCCTCGTTGTTCATGAACACGGCACGTATGGGAAAGGCGGAGACTGTCTTTCGCCCGTCGCCGCCTTGGAAGAGTGCGTCGATGCTCTTGCGTGAGCACAGACGCTGTGTCTTTGGGAACCTATTTCTTGTTGTGCTTGCTGATATAGTCATTGATGGCAGCGGTGATGCTGGGGTATTGCGGCGTCGGGGCTTCGATGTCGAGGCGCAGGCCGGCATCGCGCACGGCTTTGGCCGTGGTGGGTCCGAAGGTGGCAATGGCTATGTCGCCTTGCTCGAAGTGCGGGAAGTTGGTGAGCAGGCTCTGCACGCCGCTGGGGCTGAAGAACACGAGCATGTCGTAGTCGAACGTCTCGTCCTGGCCGAAGTTGTTGGGCACGGTGCGGTACATCACGCCTTCGACGTGGTTGAGGCGGCGCTCGTCGAGCATGTTCTTGATGTCGTCGTTGTGGTTCTCGGCCAGCGGCACAAAATAGTGCTCGTTCTTGTGCTTCACCATCTGCGGTATGAGGTCGGCAAAATGGCCTGTGGAGCCGTAGAAGATCTTGCGCTTGCGGTATTGCACATATTTCTGAATGTATAGTGCTATCTGCTCCGTGACACAGAAGTATTTCATATCCTCCGTGATGGGCAGGCGCAGCTCCTTGGCCAGCGTGAAGAAGTGGTCGATGGCGTGGCGCGAGGTGAACACTATTGCTGTGCAGCCGCTGATGTTGACCTTTTGGCTTCTGAATTCCTTTGCCGTGAGGGGTTCCACCTTGATGAATGGACGGAACACGATGTCAACGCCGTAGCGGTCCGCGATGTCGAAGTATGGTGACTTGTCGGACGTGGGCTTGGGTTGTGAGACCAGAATCTTATTAATCATTTTCCTTCTTGTGTGGGGCTTCTTGTGTGGTGGGTGTAGGTGTTGGTGCTGGCGTGGCGTGCCTGTGCTATATTTGTTCCAGATGGATTGTCGTCTGGGTCATCAGTGACCACAAAACAATGAGTGGCACCGCTTCGAGCGTGCAAAAGTACAGAAAAATATGGACAGCGCCATAACTTTTAACGAAAAAAGTCGTATATGCCTTGAAAAGGAGGGGAATTTTGACAAAAAGTAACACTATGAGCAACGCTATTACAGTGTTTTTAACGCTCAGGTCGAAATAAACGGCCATGAGTGTGATGGGAAACAACATGGTGCATTGCAGGGTGTTGATGAGCGCGTAGCTGGTGTTCCACGTGGTGCGCTGCGCCTTGGTGAAGAACACCGCGTTGACAAACTTGTATGCCATCGTCTTGACGGCGATGACGGCCATCGCCGTGCCTACGTATATTGCCAGCAACTCTATGGCGCTGACGGGCATGATGCTGATGTTGTGGGCCGTCTGCACGTAGCAGAAGAAGAGCAGCCCCACGAGCAGCGAGGTGAGCATTGCCACCATGGTGCTGCCTTGTGTGGTGGAGATGTAGGGTGGTGTGTCCTCGGGGTTCTTCGTCTGCGAGGGGTAGATGAACTCGGTGATGCGTGTGCGCAGTGTGGGTTTCTTGGCGCGCAGCATGAGCAGCAGCATGGCAAAGCCCACGAGGAGCATGCCCGTGACGATGTCGTTGCGGCGCAGGGCCTGCGGCATGGGCATGGGTGCGTAGCCCACGGTCTCGGTGGCGCTGGCCGGTCCCTGGCGGAAGAGTAGCGTGTCGGCTGCCAGGAGCGTGTCGCGTGCGAAGAATCCTTTATAATATAATGTGTCCATGTGCTGTCAGATGGCGGCCGACTTGCTGAAGGCCGGGTCCCACATCGGCGTAGCCACAGCCAGGTCTATGGCCTCTGTGGGCGTCGTGGCCACGCACCAGAGGCGTGCGTGGAGCGCCCTCATAAAGTGCTCGTCGATGCCGCGTTGCAGCTGTTGCAGCAGGGGGTCGTAGTAGCCTCTGAGGTTCAGGATCACGATGGGCTTCAAGTATAGGCCGAGCTGCTTCCACGTGATGACCTCCATAAGTTCCTCGAGGGTGCCGCAACCTCCGGGCAACGCTATGCATGCGTCGCTCATGGTGGCTATGGTCTGCTTGCGCTCGTGCATGTCTTTTGTCACTATGAGGTGTGTGAGGTGCTCGTGGTGCCACTGGTTGTCCACCATAAAGCGGGGTATGACGCCCGTCACCTCGCCGCCGTGGGCCAGGGCGCCATTGCTGGTGGCGGCCATGAGGCCCATGTTGCCGGCGCCGTTGATGAGGCCTATGCCGCGGCGCGCCATCTCGCTGCCCAGCTCCGTGGCGGCGGCGGCGTAGTCGGGGTGTATCTTGGTGCTCGAGGCACAATATACGGCTATGCGCACTGTCCCGCCGATTTAGATGTTGAATTCCTGGCGTATGCGCTCCACGTAGTCGAGCTTCTCCCACGTGAAGAGTTCCACATCGAGCGTCACGTCGGGGGCATAGTGGCTGTGGAAGGTCTTCACCTTGCGCTCGGGTGTGCGACCCATGTGGCCGTAGGCAGCCGTCTCCTCGTAGATGGGCTGTCGCAGTTTGAGGCGCTCCTCGATGGCTTTGGGCCGCAGGTCGAAGAGCTTGCCCACGCGCTGAGCTATCTCGCCGTCGGTGAGTGGCACACGGCTTGTGCCGTAGGTATCGACGAAGATGCTCACGGGCTCGGCCACGCCGATGGCGTAGGACAGCTCCACTAGCATCTCGCGGGCCACGCCGGCGGCTACCATGTTCTTGGCGATGTGGCGCGCGGCGTAGGCTCCGGAGCGGTCCACCTTCGACGGGTCCTCGCCCGAGAAGGCACCGCCGCCGTGGGCACCGCGCCCGCCGTAGGTATCGACGATGATTTTGCGCCCGGTGAGGCCCGTGTCGCCGTGGGGTCCGCCGATGACGAACTTGCCCGTGGGGTTGACGTGGTACTTGATGTCGTCGTTGAACAGCGCACGGATGTCGTCGTTGTGGATGCTGGCCACGACGCGCGGCATGAGCACCTGGCGCACGTCGCGGCGTATCTGGTCGAGCATGCGGCGGTCGGCCTCGTCCTGGTTGCCGTCGTAGGCTTGGATGAACTCGTCGTGCTGCGTGGAGACAACGATGGTGTCGATGCGCAAGGGGTGGCCATCGTCGTCGTATTCCACCGTCACCTGGCTCTTGGCATCGGGGCGCAGGTAGGACATCTCGCGGCCCTCGCGACGTATGTCGGCCAGCGTGATGAGTATGCGGTGGGCCAGGTCCAGGGGCAGCGGCATGTAGTTTTCGGTCTCGCAGGTGGCGTAGCCAAACATCATGCCCTGGTCGCCAGCACCCTGCTGCATGGGGTCGGCGCGGTCCACACCGCGGTTGATGTCGGCGCTCTGCTCGTGGATGGCCGAGAGCACCCCGCACGAGTTGGCCTCGAACATGTACTCCGCACGTGTGTAGCCTATGCGGCGTATCGTTTGTCGCGCCACCTCGGGAAGATCCACGTAGGCCTGCGACTTCACCTCGCCAGCGAGAATGACCTGGCCGGTGGTGACAAGTGTCTCGCAAGCGACCTTCGACTTCGGGTCAAAGGCCAGGAAGTGGTCGAGCACGGCGTCGCTGATTTGGTCGGCCACTTTGTCGGGATGGCCGGCGCTGACGCTTTCTGATGTGAAGAGGTATGCCATGGGAAAAGGGAAATGTAAAAATGCAAAAAAGGAAAATGTAAAATGTATAATGGGAGGGCGGTTTACGGCGCTCACTCTTGTTTTGCGGGCGCAAAGGTATGGAAAAGTTTGGAGTTTAGGGGTTATGGCTATGAGTTTTTTTTCTTTTTCTTGCTTTTTGTTGCTCTTTGTCGGCCATGGGGGTCAGACTCTACTCCGGTGTGATGTGCGTGATGGCCTTGGAGGCGCGATAGAACGACGTCGCGGTGGCGAAACCCTACAGCTCGGCCACGGTGTCAATTATGACGCACGGCTGCTCGTGGTGGCGTCGCCGTCGGGTGTGGCTTGCTTGACGGAGTTTGGTGTGTGGCGTCGTCGGTGCATGAACATCGCGTCGGCTGTTGTGACGAACGCCGCGGCAAGTAACGTTACTCGCCACGGCAAGTAATGTTGCTCGCCGCGGCAAGTTGCCATGCTTGGCGGCGGTGTTTAGCCCACTACCCTGCCCCACCGGCAAAAAGCATCACGGTGGCCAGAGATGTGGAGGTTGCGGTATTGCTGGTAGTGCGATTGTGGATAGTCGCTTTCGCGTTGGGTACGAAAAAAGCCTCCCGGGGGTGGTGCAGGGAGGCTCCTTATAATGATGATGGCTGTGTCACAGCCGCTCTATCTCTTCTGGCGTGAGGCCAGTGATGTCGGTGATGTCTGTCAATGAATAACCACGGGCTTTCATTTTGCGCGCATTGTCTATAGCTGCCTGTTTTAGACCCTGCTCCAGACCTTGCTGCAAGCCTTTCTCCATGCCCTCTTTCATACCCTCATATCGGCCTTCGTCGCGTGCGCCGTCAACGGTGTTGCGCAGGATGGCGCGGTCCATGAGGTAGCGGTCGTAGATGACGCGCTCGTCGCGGCTCATGCGCATCAGGTCCAGCTTCTCGCGAGCCTCCCTC
>JAFSVI010000042.1 GCA_017445145.1 Bacteroidaceae bacterium
AGTATTAATAGTTAACAAAGTATAAAACATTTCCAATTATTTGGAAAGCAACATAGAAGTGTGAAGCGTCGCAAGCGCCGAGCGGCCCGCTACGCTTCTTCGGCCTTGAAGCAAAATCTGCTCGAAAATAGCCTAAGAGCAATCCAAAGCTAATTTATAGAACCCACCTCTTATTTCTGTGATTGTCTGCAATCGTACCACCAAGACGCTGGAAGCGTCTTCGTCCTGGTAACCGAGGGTACGAGCGTAGCGAGCACCCTCGGTTGACATACAATAGTGGAACATGCACTCTCTTTGCTATGCTTTCACTTGACAGCGACTTTGCGGCCTCCGACGATATAGATGCCCTTGGCTAATGACGACGCGGCAACGCGCCGCCCGCTGAGGTCGAAACATTCAGCATCCGACGATTTGCCATCCGACAGTTTGCCATTTTCGATTTGTCTAATGCCGTCAGGGGCGGGGCCTTGATATGTCAGCGTGAAGTTGTCCCAGACGAGCCATGTGGTGCCGTCGGCGGGTTCTTGGATGCCGAGTGTGAGGTGGCCGTCATCGCGGGCAGGCGTGCGCACCTCAGCATCCGTGACAGCGATGTCGTAGAGACGGAAGTCGGCCACTAACGTCCTCGTCAGATAGCTGTCGCCGCTGAAAGGCGCACGCCCGATCCAGCAATTGGCCGGGTTGGTCTTGAAGGTGTTTTTCAGCACTGGCATGCCCGTGGTCTGCTGCACCCGCTTCCCGTCGAGGAAGAGTTCGCCCTTGGTGCCCGTCTGGCGGTAGAGGACGTGAACCCATCGCCCCTTGGCCGACTCCGTGCCTACCTCCATACCCACCTCACTGCCCCATCCGGCAGCGGAGGTGGCTATGCGCTGGGTGTTGAGGCGGTAGGCGGTGTAAGGCCCCGACGTCTCCGTGTTGGCAGCCGACTGCGAGAAAGCCCAGAGAAAATAGCCGGCACCGGAAAGCGAGGCGTCGCGGGCCACGCAGTAATAGACGGAGATGGTGAAGTCCTCCAGCTGGCGGACCAGTTTGCCCGCAGCGGTTGTCATGTTCAGATAGCCCGAGGCGTTGCCCGGGTCAAGCACATGGCGCGACCCCATCTCCACCACTTTTGCCACGCCGGCAGTCTTAGCGGTGATGCAGGAGACATCGTCCGTCACACTTGTTCCTGATGCGTTCTCAAAGTCGAAACGCATCTTCAGATGCTCGTCCTGTGCCACTGACGTAACAGAGCATAGTAGCATGACGAGCCACAGTTTTGCTTTCATCATTGTATGAGTCTTGAGGTTAGAGTTTGTTTCATGCACTGGGCATACGGTGGCGCTGACGGGGTTCAGCGGCTCCAGTCGTCGTCCCAGACGGAGTAGTTGCTGCCCTTGACGCCGGCTTCGTCGTCGGCGGATGCCGTGCCTCCGCCTGTGATACCGCTGATGTTGGTGGGTTGGGCGGTGTCCAGCGGTGAGTTGGCTATCATTTGGCTCCCTGCCACGGTTGTGACGTGCAGTGCGGGGCTGACATAGATGTTCTGTTTCATAACTGACGTGTATCTGATGTGTTGATTATTTTACGACTACTTTCTTGCCGCCCATGATGTACATCCCGCGCTGCGGCGCATGGACGCGGCGACCGCTGAGGTCGAAACATTTACCATTTGTAGATTTGCCATTTGCGGTTTCGTCATCGGCCACAGAGCCGATGGCGTTCAGGTCGCCCTTGAAGAAGAGGCGGAAGTTGTCGCAGCACGCCCAGTCATAGACCGTTGGGCTGAAGTGGCGGAGGCCAATGCGCAGGTCGCTAACGTCGGTGAGGTGGAAGTCGAGGTGCTGGGCATAGTGTCCGTCGGCAAAGGCTGTGGCCGCCGTGGTGACGTCGTTGGGGTAGGTGTAGGGGGTGTAGGTGTAGGGCGCTGCGGCATTGAAGAGCGAGCGCATCGGCGTCAGGGCGAGTAGGCGTTGCTGATTCCCTGCCACGGCACTGACATACACCTCGGCCATAGTCTCTGTGGCTGCAGTGTGGCGGAGCCAAGCGTTCTCGATGTTTCCGTTGCGATAGAATCCCTGCCAGCTGAGGCGGTAGTGGCCGGCAGGCATGTTGGGCAGCACCTGATAGGTGTAGAAGAGCTGGTAGTAGTGCTCGGCCACGGTGCCGGGGGCAGCGCTGAAGGGGGGGCCTCCCAGCCCTCGCCTCCGGCGGCAAAGTCGGCGTTGCGCAGCAGTGCTGTGATGTCGGCTTCGGCGGCGTCCGCGATGAGGGCTGTGGCTTCGGCGCTGGGGGTGGTGTCGGGCGTGGGGTGCAGGTACTCGCAGTCGGTGGCCTTGCTTGCCGCGGCCTGGTAGAGTGCCAGCACCTGCTGGGGTGTGAGGGCACTGTCGTAGATGTTGAAGTCGTCGAAGAAGGCGGCCGTCATGCGCGCATCGGCTTCGAAGGGGCTGCGTCCGAGCCACGCCCGGGTGCTGGCATCCAGGGGGATGGGTGTGGCTGGGGTATCTGGCGGGAATGCGCCGGAGACAGCGGTGTCGGCCGTGGGCAGCGTCTGGCGCAGCTGCCCGTCCACGTAGAGCTTTGTAGCTCCGGCGTCGGCGGTGACGTTGTGCCATGTGCGTTGTGCAAGGCCGGCGTGTGAGCTAACCCTGGCCGTGGCCTCTTGCACTTGTCCCTCGACAATGTTGATGCCCCAGTAGCCGATGTTGCGGGTGCCGTCGCCGCCCTTGGTCAGGTTGAGGTGCATGGCGCGTTTCTGCGCTCCATTGATGAGGTTCTGCGACGAGATGCTATACGTTGCGTCGCCGATTGTCCACCAGAAGTCGGGATTCGAGCGGTTCTCCTCCATGGAGCCGTTGCGGATGAGTTCGGCATAGAGGCCTCCGTCGCCGGCATGGTTGATTTCCTCGAAGAAGATGCCGTAGTGCAACGGGCCGATGACGGGGCCGCGCCTCGCCGTGGAGAAGTCGAAAGTCACCTGTGGCGTAGCCGTTGAGGCCATGAGCAGCAGTAGCTGGATGGCATCGCTCACACATGGGCTGCTGCGCGTCACGGGCCACGGCACGGCCATGCGCGCCGAGGCCGAGCCGCTGCCTTGCCGGAGCCTGGCCTCCGTGGGTGAGCTGGCCGACGGGCAACTGCTTGTGGGCACGCACGACGACGGGTTCCTCATCTACGACCCTCACACACGCCGCGCTTCTGCGCCATTGCTGCGCAATGTCGGCATCTGCCGCTTCCTGCGCGATGACCACGGCCGGCAATGGATCACCACCACACGTGGCCTCTACCGCTACGATGCTGCCGACAGCACCCTCACCTCCTTCGGCATCTCCTTCGGCCTCACCACCGACCATTTCTCGCGCAACTCCGGCTATATGGATGCGCAGGGAATCATCCATGTGGGCACGATGGAGGGGCTTGTCACGTTCGACCCGTCGCACTTGAACCATGCCGCAGCCGTGGCGGTGCCCCACCTGTTCACACTGCTGCCTGAAGGGCGCCCGTTGCTCTTTGCCGAGGAGGTGACATTGCCGCACGATGCCAGCTTCAGCATCCACTATGCCACCGACTGCCACACCACGTCACGCTCGCTGTGGTTTCGCTATCGCTTGGAAGGCACGCGCAGCAATTGGACCGTGTCGCAGGATGCTGCGCCAATCAGTTTCTACAACCTGCCACCGGGACGATACGTGCTGCACCTGCAAGCCTCTGCCGACAGCGGCCGCTGGCCTCAGGAAGAAAGGCTCCTGCACATACACGTGCTGCAACCCTGGTGGTGGACGTGTACGGCGCGCATCGTCTATGCACTGCTGCTATGTGCCGCGGCCATTGCCTCCTACCATATCTACTCCCGTCGCCGGCGCGCTATGAGCAGACAACCGACGGCCACGACACCACCCCCGGGCCGGAAGCGGAGGAGGCACACCCCGCGCCGCCACGGCCCGTCGTCCTCCTTGTCGATGACGAGCATGACCTGCGGCAGTTCGTGGCCGAGGAGCTGTCGGACACCTACGTCACCCTCGAGGCCAACAACGGCGAGGAGGCACTCGCCATCGTGTGCGACAGGGATGTCACACTGATTGTCACCGACCTCATGATGCCCGTGATGGACGGCATATCCATCTGCCGGGCCATTCGCGGCGACGTGGCGCTATGCCATCTGCCCATCGTGGTGCTGACGGCAAAGGTGTCGCTGCAAGACCATATCGACGTGCTCAACTGCGGTGCCGATGCATACATTGAGAAACCCTTCTCCACCTCACAGCTCACGGCGCAGATTGCCAACCTCCTGCGCGGACGGGCGCTGCTGCGGCAGACCTTTGTCAGCTCACCATACGCGCAACCGGCCGCTGTCACCTCCACGACCCTCGACAAAGAGTTCCTCACACGCCTCAACGACTACCTCGACGCGCATCTCGCTGACCGCTCACTCAGCGTGGAGCAGCTCGCAGGGCAGATGAACATGAGCACATCCACCTTCTACCGCAAGGTAAAGGCCGTCACCTCGCTGCCGCCCAACGACTACCTACGCCTCTGCCGCCTCAGGCATGGCGCCAGCCTGTTGGCCGAAGGCAACCTGCGTGTGAAGGAAATCGCCAGTCGGCTCGGGTTCTCCTCAACGGCACACTTCACCAACAGCTTCATGCGGCAGTTCGGCATGACGCCGACGGAATTCACCAAGGCGCAAAAGACGGCGGAGGTGTAAGCACGTGTAGTCCTCAGATGTTGATGCTGTAGCTGTGCTTCACCTCGTTCATGACGAAGGTGCTCTCGATGGAGGCTATGGTGTCTATCTCGCCGAGCTTGGAGAGTATGAATTCGTTGTAGTGCGCCATGTCGCGCACACGCACCTTCAGCAGGTAGTCGTAGCTGCCACTGGTGTTGTAGCACTCCGTCACCTCGGGCATGCGCATGATGCGTCGCGTGAAGCTGTCGGCAATGGCGTGGTTGATTTGCTGCAGCTTCACCTTGCAGAAGACCTGCAGCCCCAGGCCAAGCTTGTCGGCATCGAGGATGGCGGTGTAGCGCTTGATGTAGCCCTCGCGTTCGAGGCGTTTCTGCCGCTCGAACACGGGCGTGGAGGTGAGGTTGACGGCGGCTGCCAGCTCCTTGGTGGTGAGCTTGGCGTTCTTCTGCAGCGTGCGCAGCAGTAGGCGGTCTGTCTCGTCGAGGTTGGGTGCCATGGTGTGTGGGTTGGAGGCGGGCGTTGTGCGCCCATGCTTGATGGTGGTTATGAGGAATAGGTGTGTACGGAGTGGCCCTGTGCGGCCGGCAGGTAGTTGATGCCCCACCAGCACATCTGCAGCAGGACGAAGGCGGCGATGAGCAGCCAGCGCGCTGCGCGGCGGTCGGCATGTGGGCGCAGTGCGTAGTGCATGTAGGCCAGATAGGCCAGCCACGTCGTGGCGGCCCAGGTCTCCTTCGGGTCCCACGACCAGTAGTGGCCCCACGCCTCCTTGGCCCACAGCGCGCCGAAGAGCATGCCGAAGGTGAGGAAGGCCCACCCCGTGCGCACCATCGTCACCTCGCCCTCCATGTCCGGTGCGGCGGAACCGTCACCGTCGGCGTCATTGCCGGCCATAGGCCTTGGCGCGGGTCGGCGGCTGTCGCGCCAGAGGCCGTAGGCAGCCATGAGCGTGGCGGCTCCGAGGATGCCGTAGGCCATCATATATACGATGACGTGTGGGGCGAACCACGGGCTTTGCAGCGCCGGCATGAGGGCTTTGGTGTGTATCTCGGGCTTGAAGAGGTTCACGCAGACGAACACGGTGGCCATGACGGTGGTGAAGGAGAGCACCCAGCGGTAGCGCCAGCGCAGATAGACGACGAAGCCCGCCAGCGGCAGGAAGAAGGAGTACCACAGGCGTGTCTCGCCCATGGTGCGCAGCGGCGGGCGCTCGAGTGCGGCCCACAGCATGGCGATGTAGCTCAGGAATATGGCGAGGCCGAGCGCAGTGGCGGCGATGGCTCTCCCGCGGTGGTGGCGCCACGCTGCTGCGGCGCCCGTGGCCCACAGCAGCGTGGCTGCTATGGCGAAGTATATGAAGCTGTCCCAGAGCATGGTGGTGTCAGGAATGTGTTTTCGGTGTTGGCATGAAGAGCATGAGCAGCGCCCCGGCCAGCATCATGAAGATGCCGGCGTACACGGCGGGCTGCCACGGGTCGCGCACGAGTTCAAGGATGGTGAAGCGCGAGTCGGCGCCGGCGGCGGTGTCGTAGCCAGACTGGTAGATCTTCCATCCGCCGAGGCGCACGGGGTGGTTCACATCGACGGTGGCTGCGGCCTCCTGGCCGCTGGCCGAGCGTATGACGAGGTCCGAGGCGAAGCGCCGCGGCGAGCCGTCGGCGTAGGTCTCCATGATGAAGCGCTTGAGTTCCACGCTGATGGGCAGCGTCACGATGCGTCGTTGCTCGTCCATGGCGCGGCTCTCGGGGGCGTCGAGCGTGGCTATCATCTTCAGGCGGCGCATGTCGGGCGCGCCCAGCGTGGTGGCCACGATGGCCAGCGCCAGGCCTGCGTGGTTGAGCACGAAGGCCACGTCGGCCAGCCTGGGCTTGCGGCCAAGGCGCTTGGCGGTGACGAGGCCCAGGATGAGCGCCATGTATGCATAGATGACGACGAAGGGCCAGAAGGTGAGCATGGAGCTGAACCAGGAGCCGTCGGCCGTCTGCGGCGTGAGGCCCATCACCATGGTGAGCACCACGGCGGCGCCGATGGCCGGCACGGCGGCGGCGAGGGTGGTGAGGAAGCGCAGGGGGCGCCAGCGCGGTGCCATGAGGCGTGCGGCGGCTATGGTGGCGACGTAGGCTGCCAGCACGATGATGTTGACCGGCCATGCCAGCGTCTGCCACCTGACGGGTCCGCACGTGGCCTGCAGCACCAGTCCTGCGGCCACGAGTGCCGCCGCTATGGCAAATCCGTGGCGCATGGTCCACGGCTTGTTGTTGTCTGTGCGTGTCATGTGTCAGTGTGTGTTGTGAGGGGTCATTGGTGGGCGGTGGTGTCGTTGATGAAGTCGGAGCGCGGGCGCACCTTCGACGCTGCCCCGGCCGGGCGCCACGTGGGTGCCGGCTTGGCGGCGCCGCGGTAGGCGTTCCAGCGTGCGCGTATGTTGCGCACGTAGCCCGACGTCTCGCTGCCGCGCAGGAAGCCGAAGCGCACGGCCGGGTCGCGGTAGTAGGCCGGGTTGGCCAGGGCGCGTATGTAGGGGTCCACGTCGTCCCATCGCTGTGGGTTGCGGCCGTGTTTGCGCGCCAGCGTCATGGCGTCGCGCACGTGGCCGTGGCCACCGTTGTAGGCGGCGAGCACGAAGCAGATGCGCTCGCGCGGGTCGCGTATGTCGGCAAAGAGGGTGGTGAGCTCGCGCAGGTAGCGCGTGGCGGCCTCGATGTTGCGCTCGGGGTTGTGGAGGTCGGCGCGCGGCAGGCCGAGGTGGTCGGCCGTGGCGGGCATGATCTGCATGAGGCCGCGCGCGCCGGCCCACGACACGGCCTGCGGGTCGAAGGCCGACTCCTGGTAGCACTGTGCGGCCAGCAGGCGCCAGTCCCAGCCCACGGTGGCGGCATGGCGGCGGAAGAGGTCGTCCCACGAGCTGATGACGCCGCCGCGCGGCGAGAGCATGGGGGGCCGCGCGCGGCGCCGCACGCGGGTTGATGCCTGGCGGCGCTGGGCGTCGGCCTGGACGAAGCGCTCGCGGGTGTCGGGGCGCCACCAGCCATCCACGGCGCGCGCCAGCAGCGCCGACTCGCGGCGCACCAGCCACCGCGGGCGCAGGCGCACCACGTCTGCTGCCGCCGCCGTGCGTG
>JAFSVI010000043.1 GCA_017445145.1 Bacteroidaceae bacterium
GCCCTTTCAACGAACAAGAGTTCCGCAACGGGGAGCCTGTGTGTGTGGTGACGGATAAGTTCTTGGAGAAGATAGGGGTGGCCCACCTTGAATCGGCCCACCCCCATCCCCTCCCCAAGGGAGGGGAGGCCAAAGTGGCAGAAAAAAACCAAAAGAGAAATACCAGCGGAAACGAATCCCCCTCCCTTGGGGAGGGGTTAGGGGTGGGCTCCTCCTCTTTTATTTACATCAACTCCATCCCCTACCGCATCATCGGCATCGTCAAGAGTGCCAGCCCCATGATGGACGCCTCCTACGCCGAGTTCTATGCACCTTGGTTTGGCAAGGAGGTACGCCATACTGAGGCTAAGCCTACCAGCTACAAAGGAAACCTCAGCGTGCGTGTGCTGCTGAAGAAAGGCTATTCGCGCGAGGATTTCTTGAAGGAGGTGGAGCCGCTGTGCCGACGCTACGAGGCAGCGCAGAGTTCTGCCGAAGGCGAGCCCGTACACTTCACGGTAGATGCTAAGTCACATTTCTTCGTGTGCTTCTCCTTCTTCCACTCCGATGATGAGTCTACGACCGACAAGGCCAAAAACCTGATGCCACCTGCTATCCTGATGCTTATCTTCCTGCTGCTGCCTGCCCTGAACCTCAGCGGTCTCATCAGCAATCGCATGGAAGCGCGGCGGGCAGAGATGGGCATCCGCAAAGCCTTCGGCGCCAAGCGGCGATGGCTGCTGCGCGAGGTCATCGGCGAGAACCTTGTCCTGACGTGCTGCGGCGGCCTCGTAGGATGGGTGCTCTCATGGCTGTTCTATCTGGCCGTTCGCCATACGGCGATGTTCCAGGCGCTCATCCTCCGCGAAGGCAATCTTACGGCCGACATCACATTGGATTTCAACATGTTCGTAACGCCCACCCTCTTCCTCATCGTCTTCCT
The DNA here is from genome assembly GCA_017445145.1 of Bacteroidaceae bacterium. GTDB lineage: Bacteria > Bacteroidota > Bacteroidia > Bacteroidales > Bacteroidaceae > Physcousia. The sequence goes on from JAFSVI010000043.1 coordinate 923, forward strand.
CTGCTGTGTCGTCCTCAACCTCATGGTCGCCCTCATACCGTCGTGGACCTCACTACGCAAACCTATTGTCGAATCGCTAAATCAGAAGAAGTAAAGACCCACCCCCTGAAAGACCCACCCCCAACCCCTCCCGTGAGGGAGGGGAGAATAGTTACCTTTCAAGAATAGTTTATTACCCTATAATAATGGAAATGTCTACAACGAATAATAAAGGAAGTAACCCAACATCGCGCCAGCCTCTCCCCTCCCTTCACGGGAGGGGTTGGGGGTGGGTCTTCCTCTGGTCCCATCGCCGTCAGAACGGCTGGGTCATTGCTGAGATTATCCTCATCACCGTCCTCAGTTTCTACTGCATTGACCACTTAACCGTCACCACCTACGACCGTTATTTCTGTCGTCCCGCCGGTGAGTTCGAGCGTGAGCATCTGGTGGTGGGGCAGACGGGAATAGCCCACCACCAGCCCCTCCCCAAGGGAGGGGAGCCCCCAGAGGTAGAAAACAACTCAGTAGCGAATACCAGCGGAAACGGATTCCCCTCCCTTGGGGAGGGGTTAGGGGTGGGCCAAGAGGGTCTCTCCTCCCTCTACGCCCTGCGCGACCAGATCCGTGCTCTGCCCGAGGTGCAGTATGCAGGCTTTGCCGGGCACATCATAGGCCAAGGAACCTACAACATCAGTTCCTATGCTTCTGAGGCCGACTCCACTCGCCGTTGCGGAGCCTACATGCAGGGGTTTCTGCTGCATGAGCAGTACTTCGAGACGCTAGGTCTGACGCCTATCGAAGGCAGTCCTTCGGCAAAGGAACTCTCCGAGGATTGTCCTTTGGACGGCGTAGTCATCACCCGCAGTCTGGCACAGGCGCTATTCGATACCGACCAAGTTGTGGGGCGCCGCATAGTGGAATGGGACTTCAGCGACCGTGCATTGCAAGAGCATGGCGAGCCTGTCATCGTCAGCCACTACACCATCGCGGGTGTTGTCGAAGATTTCCGCTTGGAGCAGAATGATCGCTATGCCTATTCCATTCTGACTCCTATAATCGAAGAGTATGCAACCCCGCAGATGCTCATCCGACTGAAGCCCGAAGCCGATGCAGAAGCCTTCATCAATCACTACCAAACCGTCAGTGTGCCCGTCGGTTTTCCCGACGGTCGAAGCAGCGCCTCTCTGCTACAAGCCGGCAATCACTTCCTCTATTCTCTTCAGACCTATAAAGATTGGCTGTCGTCATGGAGTGGCAACAGAGACTACAACCTCACTAACACCCTCCTCGGAATCCTCCTTGCCCTGTTCCTGCTGAACGTCGTGCTGGGCACTCTCGGCACCTTCTGGCTGCAGCTGCGCAAGCGTACCGAGGACATCGGCATCATGCGCAGTTTTGGCGCCAAGCGACGTGACATCTTCTGGATGGTATGGGGTGAGGCGGCGTTGCTCACCCTCCTGGCCTGCATCGTGGGACAACTCATCTGGTTCCAGTTCGCCATCAATATGGACCTCTCCGATGGCCTAAGCATGAGCGGCACGGGGCGGGAGCGCAATTGGGTAGAGATATTCTGGATACACTACCTCGTCATCTGCGTCATCCAGTACGTGATCATGCTCTGCGTAGTGACCCTCGCCATCGCCATACCTATATGGCGAGCCGTGCATAAGCGGCCGGTGGACGCCATGCGGCAGGATTCGTAGCCCCAAAGACCTTCGTCTGTTGACTGCACGATTTGCATCGTGCAAACAAAGCATCGGCGTGTTTCAACCTATTTATCCTAATGAAAAATGGTCAAGAGACTTATCATCATCGCCTCATTCACTGCCTGTGCAGGGCTCACGGCCTTGGCGCAGGACACGCTTCGGCTGACCCTCGATGAATGTATCACCATGGCGCGCAACCAGAGTGTGGAGGCAGCCGTGGCGCGGGGTGAACTGCAGTCGGCCTATTGGCAGTGGCGCAGCTACCGTGCCGACCTGTTGCCGGAAGTGTCGTTCTCGGCCACGCTGCCAAGCTACAACAAGCGCTACACCAGCTATCAGCAGGCCGACGGCGGCGTCTCGTTCGTGCGCAACGACTACTTAGGCCTGAGCGGTTCGCTCTATGTGACGCAGAAGATATGGCCCACGGGCGGCACACTCACCATTGAATCATCACTCGATTTCCTTCATCAGTCGGGCATGGGCGGGGGCAACCAGTTTATGTCGCTGCCCATAGCCGTGACGCTCTCGCAACCGCTCTTCGGCGTGAACCACATGAAGTGGAGCCGGCGGTTGGAACCCCTTCGCTACCGCGAGGCACAGGCGCGCTTCCTCACCGAGACAGAGGAGGTGGCGATGCAGGCCATCAACCATTTCTTCAACCTCCTGATGGCTATCGAGCAGGTGGGCATCGCACGTCAGAACCTGCAGACGGCCGAGAAGCTCTACGAGGTGGCACTGGCCAAGCGACAGATGGGCAGCATCAGCGAGAACGACGTGCTGCAGCTGCGACTGGATATGCTCACGGCCCGCAGCGCCCTCACCAACAGCGAGAGCACCTGCCAAGCCCGACAGTTCGCCCTGCGCTCGTTCCTGGACGTTGAGGCGGATATCGTGCCGGTGGTGCCAATGCCACCTACCCAAACACACGCCTCAGACCCCCTCCCCGCTCCCCCTGAAGGGGGAGAGTGGAATGACTTGCGATTGGATTCCAATCTTGATGGTGACCACTCTCCCCCTTCAGGGGGAGCGGGGAGGGGGTCCGGTGGAGGCGAGGGTGAGTCTTTCCTTCACCTCAATTACGAGGATGTCCTCGCTCATGCCCTCGAGAACAATGCCCATGCCACGACCATACGCCGACGGCAGTTGGAGGCCGACTACTCGGTGGCTGTGGCGCGTGCCAACCGACAGAGCATCAACCTCTACGCCCAACTGGGCTACACGGGCACAGGCACCTCGGTCGGCGGTGCCTATCGCGACCTGCTGAGCAAGGAGGTGGTGCAGGTAGGCTTCACGGTGCCTATCCTCGACTGGGGCAAACGAAAGGGACAGCGGCGACTGGCCGAGAGCAACCGCGAGATTGTGCGTGGGCAGCTGCGCAAGCAGGCACAGGAGTTCCGCCAAGATATCTTCGTGCTGACCGAGCAGTTCAACAATCAGGCCGAGCAGCTGCGCATAGCCATCGAGGCCGATGCCATCGCCCAGCGCCGCTATCACACGAACGTGGAGACCTTCAAAATCGGCAGCATCTCGACCCTCGAGCTCTCCGACGCACAGACAGCCAAGGACCAGGCACGCCTCAGCCGCATAGCGCAACTCTACAACTACTGGCTCTACTACTACCAGCTGCGCAGCATCGCGCTATGGGATTTTATTGAGGATCGGACGACAGCGACAGACAGACCCACCACCGACAGACCCACCCCCGCCCCCTCCCGTGAGGGAGGGGAGAAAAGTTACCTCTCAAGCATTGTAAACTAAATAAATCCCTATAATTATGGCAACAACAAACAGTAGAGATTCTTCTTCTTCACATTCATCGCGCCAGCCTCTCCCCTCCCTCACGGGAGGGGTCGGGGGTGGGTCTGCTGGGGGTGGGTCTGCTCCCATGGACCGAGCCATCCCCGTCAGCGTACAACGGCGCAATAAGCTGTTGAGAATAGGAAAGTGGGTAGGTGCCATACTCATCGTGCTGGGCGCAGGCGCCTGGCTCGGCTCGCAGATGGTGACGGCCCTCGACCGCAAGGCCCTCGTCATCTCCGAGGTGGACCGCGGCACCATCGATGTCAGCGTCACGGCAACGGGACGCATCGTGCCCGCTTTCGAGGAGATCATCGTGTCACCCATCAGCTCGCAGATCCTGGAGGTCTATGCCCACAGCGGCGACAGCGTGGACGTGGGCACTCCGCTGCTGCGCCTCGACCTGCAGTCGGCCGAGACCGACTATGCCAAGGCGCTCGACGAACGCGAGATACGTCGGCAGCAGACGGCACAACTGCAGGCCAACACAGAGACACAGCTCGCCGACCGCCGTATGCAGATCGAGGTGGAAGAGATGAAACTCTCGCAGCTCGAAGCACAGCTGCGCAACGAGCTCTACCTCGACAGCCTCGGCTCCGGCACACGCGACCGCGTGCGGCAGGCCGAGACCACCCTGCGCACCGCCCAGCTGCAACTGTCGCAGCTGCGCCAGCAGTACCGCAACGAGCAGCGCGTGCGGCAGGCCGACCTGCGGATGCAACAGCTGCAGAACAACATCTTCGAGAAAGGGCTCGACGAGAAGCGCCGCACCCTCGACGATGCCAAGATACGCTCACCGCGCCGCGCCACGCTGACCTACATAAACAGCGAGGTGGGCAGCACCGTCGGCGCCGGACAGAAGATAGCCGTGGTGAGCGACCTCACGCACTTCAAGGCCGAGTGTGAGATCTCCGACAGCTACAGCGAACGAGTCCGCGTTGGAGGAGCCGTCGTCCTGCGCATCGGCAAGGAGCGCCTTGCGGGCACCATCAACACCGTCACGCCCATGAGTCAGAGTGGCGCCATCACCTTCACCGTGGTGCCCGACGACATGAGCCATCCGCGCCTCCGCTCAGGGCTGCGCGCCGAGGTCTACGTCATCACCAGCATCAAGGACGACGCCCTCCGCATCCGCAACGGCTCGTTCTATGCCGGACCCGGAAAGTACACCTTATATATATTTAAGGATGACGAGACCCTCGTGCCACGCGAGGTGCAGCTGGGCGAATGTAACTATGACTACATCGAGGTCGTCAGCGGACTTAGCGAAGGCGAACAGCTTGTAGTCAGCGATATGACGAAGTACAAAGGCAAGGAGAAACTAAGGGTAAAGAGTGGAGAATGACGAATGACATTACTCCTTTGCCCCCGACGCTGAATGCCACCGCAATTCTTCCAGCGTCTGCAAGCGTTGATAGACGATCTCAGATAGTAGCCTAGACCTCCGACTTACGTTGCCGCACTACAAGTGCATCATCAAGCAGTTGGCCTAACGAAAGAATCAGGGCCGTGGCTATGCCCATGAGGGCGTGCGCAGTCACGCGCTTCGGTGGCGTAGGCACCTATGCAGTGGCCGCGTTTCGTGTCGTAGATTTTTTCATCGTGAGCGGCAAAAGCGCCTGCAAAGGTAGTGATTATCTGTGTCAGTGCACGGACATGCTGTTAAAGAATATTAAAAGCACCGGCGGTTCCGTTACATTTCGCTTCCTTTGTTGTTGTATTTGTAGAAGCGCATCGCCACTCACATGCAAGAACAGCTTTTCACACAGACCGCCACGCGGTTGCGACCACGGCTTATGGCCCTCGCACGCAGCATCCTACGCAACGACGAGGAGGCGGCTGATGCGGTGCAGGACGCGCTCGTGTTGCTCTGGCGAATGGGCGAGCGGGTGCAGACGGCGGATGAGGCTGAGCGGGTGGTGATGCGCATAGCGCGCAACGTGAGCCTGAACAAGCAGAAACGGCGACGGCTGCAGACCACCCCCTTGGAGAGCATTGGCACTGATGCCTTGCCAGCGCTGACGGCGCGACAGCAGAACCCGCAAGAGGCGATGGAACGACAAGAGCGCGAACGAAGCATAGACCGAGCCATCCACCAACTGCCATCGGCACAGCAAGCGGCCATCCTCCTGCACTACATGGACGGACTCACCTACGGACAGATTGCCGCCATCCGAGGTTCGACAGAAGCGGCCGTACGCATGACAGCAGCCCGAGCAAAAGAACATCTCATCAAACTCCTGAAACAATGAAAGAAGACGTTTTCACCGACGAGCAACTCTGGGACGAGGTCCTGGAAGTGCTGAACGACAACCGCCGCGAACTGACGGACGAGGAAGTGGCGTCCTTGCTGCAAGAGCGGAAGGTCTTTCCCCTGAGATACGTCGTTCTCCCGGCTGTAGCGGCCGCACTGGCTATAGGCTTCTTCCTGTGGCCGAAAGAGGATGATGGGAAGAATGAGCCGACCGTAGCTGAAGTGGTTCAGAGGGAGA
>JAFSVI010000044.1 GCA_017445145.1 Bacteroidaceae bacterium
GAAGAAGATGTTGGCAGCGCGGTTGCTGTGGATGACGCGCAGATTTGTATTCGGATCCTTACAATCGATGGTGGATGATGCCTCTGCAAGCATTGGTGCGTCGGGCCGGGACGGCTCCGCCATCATGGGTCGTGGCTTGCGCGGCTGTGGTTGCTGTTGTGGCTGTGGCTCTGGCCTCGGCGGTGTGCGTTCGGCCAGCTTCTCCACCTTTTCGCTTATGGCTACGCATAGCTTGAGGCCCACCTCGATGCGCTGGTAGGCTTCTTTGTAGTTGTAGGGTGCGAGCACATAGCTGTGGAACATCTTGGCGTCGGCCACTTCGAGTGCGTCGTGGATGTCGGCGGCGCAGGTGAAGGCACAGACACACCGCTGCACGTCGGCGAGGAGTGTCATGGGTGTCAAGAGTTCACGTTCCTTGTCGGCGGCGATGCGTAGTTGCTGCACGGTGGGCCAGAAGAGCGCTATGATGTCGCGGCTACCGGCGTTGAGGGCTGCGCGCGTCTTGGCATCGAGCTGCGCCAGCACGTCGGCAAAACGTCGCAGCTGGTCCTCATACTTCCAATGTGAGGCCACGAAGAGGCATGGCGGCACGAAGTCGGCATCGTCCATGCGCCAGCCGTGATCCTCGACGATGCGTGCTATGGGCATGGCGTTGTCGGGGAGCGTGGTGTCGGGTTGCACGAGGGCGAAGGCATATACTGGTTCCTCGAAGCCTTCGGGTACGTCGTTCCACTGTCCGGGCATGGCGTTGACGGTGAGTATGTATTCCTCCACACCCGGCATGTCGGGAATGGGTATGCGTGTGCCGAAATTGTTGTTGAAGCGCGAGTCGAAATGCGCGTCGATGAGGTCGCCGCCGCGCGTGACGGCGAGGCACGTGAGGGAGTCCACGTCGATGAAGCCCTGGCCGATGTTGAGCGATAGCTCGAAGGGGCGTCGTGAGGGCAGAAGGCCGAAGCGTCCGGCAGCGGCGAGGACAAAGGCATGGGTCATGACTTCCTGCGTACACTCGTCGGAGGCACGCATGATGGTGTCGGAGAGGCGCATGCCTCTTTTCCATGATATGCGTTTCATGTGCGGGGTTATATGTTGGTGTTATAGTCGAGATAGTTAAATACCACGTCGTCGGTGAGGCGCAGTGGCGGGTCGTCGTGTGAGATATTGAAGTGGAGCACGTCCTCCACGGACATGAAATAGTCCTGCACGAAAAGGCGGAACGTCTCTATCTCATCGACCAGCTCAAGGAAGTGGTCATCGACCTGCTCTGGCCAGTAGTGGATGGTGAAGGTGGTGATATTCTCGTCGTAGGTGTTGCCCACGTAAGTGTCGTCGAGGGTGGCGTTGAGGCCATCGGCATAGCGTGGGGTGGCGTCGGTGAGGGACACTGGCGGAAAAGCGCTTGGCACAGCGGCGGGGTCGGCTACGGTGATGCTCATGCCCTCATCGGTGAATATCTTGCGGAGGTAGATAGTGAGCAAAGTCTTGTTGCCGCGTATGTGTTTGCACTCCGGCAAGAATGGGATCGATGCCTTGATGAAAGGGTTGCTGCGCTGTTTGTCGTCGAGGCGGTCGGCGAGAATGTCGTGGAGGATGGAGTTGGTCTCGGTGATGGGGCGCAGCGTCCGGCGTATGTCCATGGCGTAGAGCAGGAGCTGCACGTCCATGGGTGCGAAGAAGCGGTAGGCGTCCTCCTTCTCGCGTTCCTGCTTCTCGAGTTCTTCGGCAAAGCGTTCCTTTTCCTCGAGGCGCGGCAGGTGGCTGAAGCGGTCGATGGGGTGGAAGAGGTATTCTGGCAGGGCGTTGTAGAGGCTGTTGCGGCTCACATCTACGATATGTGTGCCATCGCTTCTAACGTCCATCTCCACGATGTCGTGGTAGGTATTGCGCTTGTGCAGACCCTTGAAGGCCACCTTGAAGGGGATGTGGCTTTCGTTCAGGTAGTCGAGGAGAATTTCAACGTTGATGTCGGAGGGGAAGAGCATGGGGTGGGGGTAAGAGGCGAGGAGAGAGTGAGAGAGGTGAGGGCCGCAGTGGTACAGCGGCATACGCGACAGGGGATTAGGGGGAATGGCTGATGGAGAGGAGGGAGGATGGTTATGTGAAGAGGGGTGCGTCGGCTGATAGCTCAACGTAGTGGGAGCCTTGGTTGGTGGTCACTTGAATGATGTCGTAGGGCGGGATGCCTATCTGCTGGAGGGTGAGGTTCTTGTAGGGGAAGTCGGCGTTGATGTTGTCGTAGAAGTTTTGGAAGAAGTGGGTGATGCGACTGAGCTGTCGCAACTGTATGGTGTCGTTGATGTAGGCTTGCAGCTTCGACTCGGGCAGCATGACTTCGAACTTCTCCTCTGTCTTGTCGGCCATGATCCAATCGACGAACTTGTTGTTGCGCATGTTGATTTCCATGTCCTTTGCCTGCAACCGCTCGGCAATCATCTGCAGGGCGTCGCGCACGGTAGTGGTGGCAGAAAGCGGTGTGCAGCGGACGATGCCCGCCCATTGCTCGTGGGATGGGCATGTGTTTTTCCACGCCTGGTTCCTGAACACCTTCATGCTGTTGGTCATGCCCTCGTAGTTGAGCCATCGTCCTTCGAGGGTGCGGAACTGCTTGGCGGCATCGGTGTCGCGGTGTATGACCTTTAGGGCTTCCTGCACCTGTATGGCAGCGATGATGGATGCGCTGATGGGCGTGGTGGCCATGCGCCCAGCCTCGGCTTGCAGACGCACCACGTCGGCGCAGCCTGTGCGTATCATGATGTGGTTGAACTCCTCGCGCGTGAGGCTGCACTCGAAGCAGCTCACCCCGGGCGTGAACACGCGTGCCATGCCTGTGAGGTTTTCTATGCCGCCGTCAATCCATGTCTTGTCGGCGCGCATACACATGCGGTTGAGGAGGTAGCGCGCTATGAGACTGTCTAAGCAGCCGATGACGACATCCACGGAGCGGTATAGCCCCAGCCCAACTTCCGAGGCGAGGTTGCCCACGATGGGTGTCACCTCAATCTGCGGGTTGATTTCGCGTGCACGACGCGCCACCACTTCTGCCTTGTAGGCATGGGTGAAGGCATCCTCTTCGCGGAAGAGCACGGA
>JAFSVI010000045.1 GCA_017445145.1 Bacteroidaceae bacterium
AAGCGACAAACTATCACAAAACACATATCAAAATGGAAAAGATACAGGAACTCACCGACCGCATCCGCCGCGAAGGCGTGGAGAAAGGACAGGCTGAGGCACAGCAGATCATCGAGCAGGCCAAGGCCGAAGCCGCCAAGATCGTGGCCGACGCCCGCCATCAGGCCGACGCCCTCACCTCCCAGGCCACCAAGACAGCCGCCGAGCTGGAGGCCAACACCAAGAGCGAGCTCAAGCTCTACCTCTCGCAGTCGCTCAACGCCCTCAAGAGCGAGATCACCAACGTCGTCACCAACAAGATCGTGGCGCAGAGCGTGGGCAAGGCCGTCGAGGACAAGGACTTCATTGGCCGCTTCACCGTGGCACTCGCCAAGCAGTGGGCCCAGGATGGCGGCATCGTCATCTCCACGGCCGACGCCGACGCCCTCCGCGCCTACTTCGCCCGCGAGGCCAAGGCCCTGCTCGACGGCGGCGTGCGCATCGAGAAGGTCAACGGCAAGGACGTGCTCTTCAGCATACAGCCCGCCGACGGCAGCTACCGCGTCGATTTCGGCCGCGAGCAGCTCGAGAGCTACTTCAAGGCATTCCTGCGCCCGCAGCTCATCGACATGCTGTTCTGAGCGCCCACGTCCATGTCCGGGAGACCTGGATTATACCTTTTGACATCTAACATCTGACACCCAAGGGAAATGGCAAACTACTATTGTCTCATGGCAGGACTGCCCGACCTGCGCCAGGGCGACGCACAGCCACCGCTCACCCTCCTCGACATGAAGGAGCAGCTGCGCGACATCGTCGGCGGCGCCGATGCCAGGCTCGTGCAGACCTACTTCCTGCGTTTCGACAGCGCCAACCTCGCCGCCATGCTCGCCAACCCCGACACCCCCGGGGCAGGCACCGACGAGCGCGGCAACTACAGCCGCGACGAGCTGCTGCAGCTCATCGAGGAGGCACGCGCCACAGAGGCCCCCGTCAAGGGCTACCCACCGTTCTTGGCCGACATCGTGCGCACCTACGACGAGCGCGCCGCCCAACCCGGCTGGTTCGCCGCCGACGCCGCCCTGCTCGCCTACTACGACCATGCCCGCCGCTGCCCCAACGCCATGATGGCCGAGTGGTATGAGCTGAACTTCAACATCCTCAACATCCTCACCGCACTCATAGCGCGACGCCAGGGGTGGCCCGTGGCCGACTACGTGCAGGGCCGGGGACCCGTGGCCGACGCCCTGCGCCGCCAAGCCGCGCAGCCCGACTTCGGCCTCGGCGCCGAGCTCGACTACATGCCCGCCCTCATGCGCGCCGCCGACAACGCCGACCCCGTGGAGAAGGAGCGCAGCATCGACACCCTGCGATGGGCGTGGCTCGAGGAACGCACATTCTTCAACCCCTTCGACATCACCGCACTCATGGCATACCTCGCACGCACGGAGATACTCGAGCGATGGGCCATGCTCGACCCCGAGCAGGGGCGCCAGCGCTTCACGCAGATCATCGACAACCTGCGCTCCGAGGCACGCGTGCCAGAGGAGTTTGTGCGCCGCTGACGTGCGCCGCGCGCCAGCGGCGCAATGTAAGGCATTCTATATTTAACATTTTACATTACAACGACATATGACACAAGGAACAGTTAGCGGCGTTATCGCCAACATGGTGACGCTGCGAGTAGATGGCCCCGTCAAGCAAGGCGAGATCTGCTACATCACCACCGGCGGCGACCGCCTCATGAGCGAGGTCATCAAGGTCGTGGGGCAGGATGTGTATGTGCAGGTGTTCGAGAGCACACGAGGCCTCAAGGTCGGAGCCACGGCTGAGTTCACCGGCCACATGCTCGAGGTGCAGCTCGCCCCGGGCATGCTCAGCAAGAACTTCGACGGCCTGCAGAACGACCTCGACAAGATGGACGGCGTATTCCTGCGCCGCGGACAATACACCGACCCCCTCGACCGCGAGCGCCTGTGGGACTTCGAACCCCTCGTGAAGGCCGGCGACAAGGTCGAGGCCAGCGACTGGCTCGGCGCCGTGGAGGAGAACCACCAGCCCCTCAAGATCATGGCACCCTTCCAGATGCAGGGCACGGCCACCGTCGCCGCCATCGCCAAGGCCGGCAAGTACAAGGTCACCGACACCATCGCCACCCTCACCCTCGGCGACGGCACCACCCTCGACGTCAACATGATCCAGCACTGGCCCGTGAAGTTCGCCATGACCAACTACCGCGAGAAGCCGCGACCCTTCAAGCTCCTGGAGACAGCCGTGCGCACCATCGACACCTTCAACCCCATCGTCGAGGGCGGCACGGGATTCATACCCGGACCCTTCGGCACCGGCAAGACGGTGCTGCAGCACGCCATCTCCAAGCAGGCCGAGGCCGACATCGTCATCATCGCCGCCTGCGGCGAGCGCGCCAACGAAGTGGTGGAGATCTTCACCGAGTTCCCCGAGCTCGACGACCCCCACACCGGCCGCAAGCTCATGGAGCGCACCATCATCATCGCCAACACCTCCAACATGCCCGTCGCCGCCCGCGAGGCATCCGTCTATACCGCCATGACCATGGCCGAGTACTACCGCTCCATGGGCCTGCGCGTGCTCCTCATGGCCGACTCCACCAGCCGCTGGGCGCAGGCGCTGCGCGAGATGTCCAACCGCATGGAGGAGCTGCCCGGCCCCGACGCATTCCCCATGGACCTCTCGGCCCTCATCTCCAACTTCTACGGCCGCGCCGGATACGTCTATCTCAACAACGGCCAGCCGGGCAGCATCACCTTCATTGGCACCGTGTCGCCCGCCGGCGGCAACCTCAAGGAACCCGTCACCGAGAGCACCAAGAAGGTGGCACGATGCTTCTACGGCCTCGAGCAGGACCGCGCCGACAAGAAGCGCTACCCCGCCGTCAACCCCATCGACTCCTACTCCAAGTACCTCGAGTACCCCGAGTTCGCTGACTATATCAAGACCCACATCAACGACCAGTGGATACCCAAGGTGCTCGCCCTCAAGACACGCATGCAGCGAGGCAAGGAGATTGCCGAGCAGATCAACATCCTCGGCGACGACGGCGTGCCCGTAGATTACCACGTCACGTTCTGGAAGTCGGAAGTCATCGACTTCGTCATACTGCAGCAGGACGCCTTCGACGAGGTGGATGCCGTGACGCCGCTCGAGCGCCAGGAGGAAATCCTCAACATGGTCACCGACATCTGCGAGCACGACTTCACCTTCGACACCTTCCTCGACGTGACCGACTTCTTCCGCAAGCTCATCAACATGTGCAAGCAGTGGAACTACGCGCAGTTCAAGAGCGACGAATACTACGAGCAGAAACGCAAGATACAGGAGTTCATTAAATAAGTTGACACAATGGCACAAGCATTCCAAAAGATATACACCAAGATCAGCCAGATCACCAAGGCCACATGCTCACTCAAGGCCACGGGCGTGGGCTACGACGAGCTCGCCACCATCGACGGCAAGCTCGCACAGGTGGTGAAAATAGTGGGCGACAACGTCACCCTCCAGGTCTTCGAGGGCACCGGCGGCATACCCACCAACGCCGAGGTGGTGTTCCTCGGCAAGGCACCAACCCTCAAGGTCAGCGAGCAGCTCGCCGGACGATTCTTCAACGCCTACGGACAGCCCATCGACGGCGGACCCGACATCGAGGGCCGCGAGGTGGAGATCGGCGGACCCTCGGTGAACCCCGTGCGACGCAAGCAGCCCTCAGAGCTCATCGCCACGGGCATCGCCGGCATCGACCTCAACAACACCCTCGTCTCCGGACAGAAGATACCCTTCTTCGCCGACCCCGACCAGCCCTTCAACGAGGTCATGGCACTCGTGGCCCTGCGCGCCAAGGTCGATAAGATCATACTCGGCGGCATGGGCATGACCAACGACGACTACTACTTCTTCCGCAACACCTTCTCCGCCGCCGGGGCACTCGACCGAATCATATCCTTCATGAACACCACCGAGGACCCCGCCGTGGAGCGACTCCTCATACCCGACATGGCACTCGCCGCTGCCGAGTACTTTGCCGTCGAGAAGCATGAGACGGTGCTCGTGCTCCTCACAGACATGACATCCTACGCCGACTCGCTCGCCATCGTCAGCAACCGCATGGACCAGATACCATCCAAGGACTCCATGCCAGGCTCACTCTACTCCGACCTGGCAAAGATCTACGAGAAGGCTGTGCAGTTCCCAGAGAGCGCCGGAGGCGGCTCCATCACCATCATCGCCGTCACCACACTCTCGGGCGGCGACATCACACACGCCGTGCCCGACAACACCGGCTACATCACCGAGGGACAGCTGTACCTGCGACGCGACAGCGACGTCGGCAAGGTCATCGTCGATCCCTTCCGCTCACTCTCGCGACTGAAGCAGCTCGTGGCCGGCAAGAAGACGCGCAAGGACCACAGCCAGGTCATGAACGCCGCCATACGCCTCTACTCCGACGCCGCCAACGCCAAGACAAAGCTCGAGAACGGATTCGACCTCACCGACTACGACAACCGCTGCCTCGACTTCGCCAAGGACTATGCCACCGCCATACTCGCCATCGACGTCAACGTCGATACCACCGAGATGCTCGACGTCACATGGAAGCTCTTCCGCAAGTACTTCCGCATCGAGGAAGTCAACATCAAGAAGGAGTTCACCGACGTTTACTGGACGTAAACGCCGGATGTAAAATGCCACAGCATTTTACATTCCACATTCTACATTATCATAAGATATGATACGCTTTCAATACAACAAGACATCGCTGCAGCAAATCGAGAAGCAGCTGAAGATGCGACAGCGAACGCTGCCCATCATCAAGAGCAAGGAGACGGCACTCCGCCTCGAGGTGAAGCGATGCAAGGAAGAGGTGGAACGCCTCGAGCAGGAGCTGCAGCAGCAGATCGCCGGCTACGAGCGCATGTACGCGCTATGGGCCGAGTTCGACGCTTCGCTCGTCGAGCTCAAGGACGTCGAACTCGACGTGAAGAAAATAGCCGGAGTGCGCGTGCCCATACTCACCAACATACGCCTTGAGGCACGGCCCTTCGGCATCTTCTCGGCGCCAAAGTGGTACTTCGACGGCATCAACCTGCTCCATGGCCTCGCCAAGACGGCCGTGGAGAGGGAGTTCGCCGTGGCCAAGTGCGACCTGCTCGACCACGCACGCCGAAAGACCACCCAGAAGGTCAACCTCTTCGAGAAAGTGCAGATACCTGGCTTCCAGGAGGCTGTGCGCAAAATCAAGCGCTTCATGGAGGACGAGGAGAACCTCTCCAAGTCCAGCCAGAAGATACTCAAGTCACTGCAGGAGAAACGCGCCGCCGAAGAAGAAGAAACCAAGAAAGGAGGCAACGCATGATAGAGAAAATGAAACGCCTCACATTCCTCGTCTATCACAAGGAATATGAACAGTTCCTGCACCAGCTGCAGGACATCGGCGTCATGCACATCGACAGCGCTACGCTGCCCGACGAGCAGGCAGCAGCCATCAACGCCAACGTGCAGCAAAGCCGCCACATAGAGCAACTCATCGAGCAGCTCAAGGAGCTGGCAGCAGCACCCGCAGCACCCGCTGCAACCCCCGCCCCCGCGGCAACCCCCGCAGCAACCTCCGCCCCCGCGGCAACCCCCGCCCCCGCGGTA
>JAFSVI010000046.1 GCA_017445145.1 Bacteroidaceae bacterium
ACGAGACCCTCTACTGTCAGGTCGCCTTCTTCGCCAGCCATCAAGACAAGGGTGAGGTTGCGGCAGTGGGTGGCAGCGGCTCCCTTAACCAGGCCGCCAATCTCGCGGTTGTAGAGTTTTGCACGAGGGTTGCTGAAATCGTAGGTCACCTGAATGAGCTGTGTGACATGGCCGCTATCGACAACGGCAAAGTCAACCTCGTAGTTCCGGCCATCCCTCAGGTAGTAAAGCTCCTGACCGGCCTTGTCCATGCGGCGCATCAGTTCTATGGCCACAACGTTTTCCAGTCGCCATCCGAAGTTTCCGGTCTGGATGGCGTTCTCGCGTTCGGCGATAAAGGCGAGGTCAACGGCATAGCATTTCCGGGCGTTGTTGCGCTCACCGCTTTTGAACGATAATTTCTTGACAGGACGCAAGAGGTAAGCATTGTCGAGATAACCGATATAGTTTTTGATGGTATGGACGGTTTTCACCTGCAAGTCCCTGGCGATGGCATTAAAGGAACGCTCCTGACAGAAGAGGTCAAGCATGTGATTGGCCAGCTGGTAGATGGTCTGTTTGTAGCGTACCTTGTATCGCTTGCAGATGTCTTTCTCCACGATGGCATGAAGCAGGGACTGCACGTAGGTCTGGGGATTCAGGCTCTCGTCCTGCATCAACTCGGGAAAGCCTCCTTGGAGCAGATATGCGTTCAGTGCATGGCCACGGAGTCCCTCGGCTTTGGTGGAAAGACTCTTGGTGTCAACATGTCGATAAGTGCAGTATTCGTTGAAGGAGAAAGGATAGAGGCGAATCTCATTGTAGCGCCCTGTCATGTGGGTCACGAGTTCGCTGCTGAGAAGGTTGGCATTGCTACCCGTCAGGATCAGTCGGTGATGCTGGCGAAGCAGGCGATTGACAAAGAGAGGCCAAGCCTCAACATTCTGCACTTCGTCAAGGAGAAGGTGGGTGAAGGCACCATATATCTCATACAGTTCCTGAAGGATGCTGTTGAGGTCGGAAGCGGTAATGTCGGCAAGACGCTCGTCGTCGAAGTTGACGTATGCGAATCGGACACCGCTTTCCATCAGCACTTTCTGGCAAAGTGTCGATTTGCCACTGCGGCGCACGCCGATAACGATTTGTGCCAGATGGCTGTTGAGGTTAATCAGCCGTTCCTCCCTGCGCGGGCAGAGTTCGGTGACATTGAACTGCTCGAGTTCTTCTTTCTGGTCGTGGAGTATGCTCGTAAATCTATTCATAAGGGTTGGTCTGATGATGCAAAAGTAGTAAAAAGAGACGATACAGCAAGCAAAAAAGAGAATAAACTGCACAAAACTGCAAGATTTCTCCGGCTAAACTGCACAAAACTGCACATTTTGCGGCGTGAGCTGCACAAATCTGCAGGATTCAGGTGCTGTAAACTGCATAAATAGCATGAAGCATGGGTAGCACAGTTTGGCGAGAAGCTTCAATCTGACGACCAAGATCGGTGAGGGTGAGTGTGAAAGGCACCATACGAAAGAGGATGACGAAGAGACGTTTCATCTAGGTGGCCAGGGAACAGTAAATGGCATAGGATGCCTGAAGGTTGTTGGACTTAATGTACTGCAGCATCATGGTTGTCTTACCTACACCACGTGCTCCAAGGATGCAAAGCATACGCACGTTCCAGTCAATAAGGTTGTACAGATAGCGTTGGAAATACACATCAACGGACTTGGAAAGGCGGGCTGAATTGATATAAATCCTGTATTTCCATACGTAAACTTACTTCGTGTAGTGATAAATGTCTTAAAATGTGTAAACAATGATTTGGGCATGGCCTGAGACGCTGAAAGCGTCTACGCTCAGTAACCGCAGCGTCCGAAGGACCTGTGGAAGTGCGATGACAGCGGAAAGCACTCTAAAAGAGTGTCCCATCAGCCAAGCTGGGCGACCCCTTCAGGGTCGAGCCCCCTGCTTCTGTCTTTATATCCGGGGGTGCGTAGCACCCTCGGATCTTCGAAGTGTCGAAGCGACCAGAGGTCGAGCGACTGAGCGGCGACGCTTTCAGCGTCAAAACCGCTTTAACATTCTTTGAGACATTTATCGCCACACGGTAACTACTCAGTTGACCACGGGAGGTTTCCCCAGCGAAACTCGAAATTACAGGTTTGTAATATAGAAGATGATAGTGTGTACGGTGCTTGGGAAGCACATGAGGTATGGCGGGGAGGTGATATAATGCAGAATGTACAAAGTGGTGTTGAGGTTTCGGCAGCAATGCAGTAGCGTACTGTAGGGGTGCCGTTGGTTCTCGCCATGGTGCTGTTGCTACCTGCTGTTGCGCGGCAGCTGCATGATGAATCGTGCGCCGTCGGTGTAGGTGGTGTCGAGTGTGATGTTGCCCCCCATGCGCTGTGCGAGCGACCGCGCCACGGTGAGGCCTATGCCTGTGCCGTCGTAGTAGTCGTCGAGCTGCACAAACTCGTCGAAGATGCGTTCGGCCTCGGCCGGTGGCACTCCGATGCCGTTGTCTTCGACGATGTAGAGCATGGTGTCTGACTGTGCTTTCACCGTGAGTGTGGCACGTTTCTTGTCGGGCGATTGCGCGTTGTTGGCAGCGGAGTTTGTTCCGGGCAGCTTTGTGAACTTGCGGGCGTTGTTCAGCATGAGCGTGAGTGCCCTCACCGCCGCGCGGCGGTTGGTGTTGATTGTCGCCGTCTCCACGTCGGGGTCGAACACCATGTCGAAGTCCAGGTGTGAGGCATGGTGTATTCCGCTGGCGTCGGCCGCCTCCACGGCAATCTGTATGGCTGGTATGTCGTCCTTGCAGTCGATGACGATGTTGCTTTGGGCGTCGGAGAGTTCCAGCATCTTGTTCACGAGGTCCGTGATGCGTTCGGTGTTCTGCACGATGCCTTTGTTTATTTCTCGCTGTTCGTCCTCTTCGAGTTGCATGCCCGGTGTTGTCACCACCTGTGTGAAGCCCGAGAGGATGTTGAGCGGCGTGCGTATCTCGTGGGAGATTTGCTGAATGAAGTTGGACTTCATGCGTGATGATTCCTCGGCCCTGGCGTTGGCCACTTCGAGGTTGTTGTATGCTTGCTGTAGGTCGTTGTGTGCTTTCTGCAGCCGTCGTTGCACCTTCATCCTCGTGACATTGTAAACAATGAGTGCGGCAATGAGCAGTCCCAGGAAGATGTACCACGAGAGATGCCGTTGGCGCTCCATCTGCTCGTCGCGCTGGCTGATTTCCAGCTCCTTTTGGTGTATGGACTCCTGTTCGCGCGCTTCCTCCGCGCGTGATGTGGTGATGGCGGAGTCGAGGTGCATGGCAATGTCCATGCTGACGGCCATGGCTGTGTCTCGCCTTCCGGCCATCATGTTGACGTGAAATTTGCGTATGTATGTTTTCTGTATGTTCTCGAGCGAATAGGCTGTGCTGTACTGTTCCTGCAGTGCGGCCAGTGAGCTGAAGTTGTCGGCGGCTTGCTCCCACTTGCCGGCAATGGCGAGGTAGTCGCTGGCGATGTACTTCCCTTCGGGGGTCTGACCGAGTGCCGACTGCTCGAAGCCTTCGTAGGCAGCCGCCGCCTCGCGGCTGCGTCCCAGCCCCTCGAGAGCCGTGGCGCGATAGGCTTGGCATCGTGCTCGCTGGCGTTCGGTGTAGTCCGTTCGTGCCAGGCCCGTGGCTTCGAACTGCGTCACGAGGTCGTCGTATCGCTCTGCCCATCTGAGTGCGAGCGCGTAGTTGCGTATTTCGAGGAAGTTGTAGCACACGTTGACCACTCCCACGATGGCATCCTTGTAGGCGTCGGGTGTCTGCCTGTTGGCAATGTTCTGTAGGTGCCGCTGGTATGCCTGCTCGAGGCTCTCGTATGTGTCGTTGCTCTTGAGTCCGAACCGGCTTTGGCAGCAGCCTATGTATATGAGCAGGTTGGTGAAGTTGCTGGTGGTGTCGGCTCCGGCGGCGGCGAGTTTCTCTGTTGCCTTGACGGCGACTTTCATCGCCGCCTCATAATCGCCGATGGTGCATCTGAGGCCCGTCAGACGGCTTGCTATCTCCGCGTATGTGTTGATGCTTGCCTTGTCGTTGAGGGCTTCCACGGCTTCGAGGCCCGTGAGCCAGTAGAAGTCGGCCAGGTGCTTGCGCATGAGCCTGTCGTTGGCATATCCGAGCCAATAGTATGCCTCGCCATCGGCCAAGTCGCCCTTTTGGCGTAGGCTGTCGGCGAGTGTGATGAGGCGTTGGTAGTCGCGCAGCTCGTATGCGGCATTGATGAGGCTGTCGGCCTCGGCCGTTGTCTTGTGGCCAGCGGTGTCGCCACACGCTGTCAGGGCCACGGCGACGGTTATGGCCACGGCGGCCATGGCCATGAGCATGTGTGTGCGTAGGATGTTGCGCATGGGCATGTCAGTTGAACAGGTATCTGATGGTGAACATTATCTTGTAGGCCAGGGTGTTGTTGAGCATGGTCTGGTAGGTGTCGAGGTGTCGCTCGCCGTTGACGGTGTTGTAGGTGTAGCGCCTATTGCTGTAGGTCAGCAGCGCGTTCTCCCGTACCTCCTTGTACAGCCCCCAGTCCTTGCACAGGAGGTTGGGCAGGTTCTGGATGTCGAGGCCGAGTTGCAGCGTGTGGCGTGTCTTGCCCCATGTGAGGGTCATGTCGCGCAGATACCTGAAGTCGAGCTGGTGGTGCCACGGCATGACGGCACCGCCGCGCTGGGCATACTCCCCCTTGTGGCGGCTGAGGTATTTGTCCTGGCAGATGTATGTCCAGAAGTCGTCGCGCTGCATGTCGGGTGTGTAGGGCCGTTGGTCGGTGCCGTAGGTGCTCTCGGCGAAGTCCCACGTGTCGAGTTCCTGTCGTGATGCCGGTATGTAGATGAGGTTCCCGGGTGCGAGGGGGTCTCCGTTGATGCTGGCGGCGAAGGTGTAGGAGTATCGGCTGAGAGGCATGTCTCCTTGGAATCCTGTCGGGTAGGCGTCGTACACGAGGCTGAAGGTTGACGACGTGTGCTTGCTTTCGCGCAGCTTGTAGGAGGCTGTGAGCAGCAGTCGGTGGGGCGCGACGTATGTGGCATAGCCCAGCTCGTTGTCGTTGACGGCGTTGATGCTGTTGCGGTAGTTGTTGTAGGCCGATGCCACCTGCCGCCCTATGCCCTCGGTGTAGCTCTTGGCGTGGGACCAGGTGTAGGATGCCGTTATGTCGAGGCCGAAGTGGAAGTGCTTGTGGGCCTGTGCGGTGACGGAGGCGTAGAACGCCTTGCTGCCGGCGTTCTCGAGTATGTATGGTGCGTGTGCGGCGTCGTAGTATGATAGGGCGTGGCGCACGTCGCCGTGTCCGAGGTCTATGGTCGATGTGCCGTCCCAGTAGATGTCGGCGTTGGATACCACGACGGGGTTGATGTCGCGGCTGTAGATGCCCTCGACGGTGAGGTCTATGTCGGCGGGCAGGCGTGTGTCGATGGCGAGCGACGACTTCCACGTTCGCGGCATGCGCAGGTCGCGGCTGATGATGGTGGGGCTGTCGGGCACGGTGGTGCGGCTTGTTGCCCCTATCTGCTGGAGCATGTCTGCCTGGCTGGTGGTGAAGGTGGGTATGGTGCCTCGTGCCGGCGTCGCGATGTATGATGTCTGCCCCATGCCGGAATTGGCCACGGCGGAGACGAGCCACACAAATGGCAGCCGTCCCACGAAGAGGCCTGTGCCGCCGCGCACGACGAGGCTCTGGTTGCCGATGACGTCCCAGTTGAAGCCGGCGCGTGGCGAGAAGGAGGGGCTTGCCGTGGGCAGCTGGTCGGTGGCAAAGTGGCGCCCTCCGAAGTCCAGATTGCTGAAGTCGGCGTTGTCGTTGTCCTTGAGGGTGGGGTAGGTGGGCAGCTCGAGGCGTGCGCCAAAGGCGAGGCGCAGGCGCTCGTTGACGTGCCAGTTGTCCTGCACGTAGAGCGACCACTGGTTGGTGGCAATGGTGGAGGTGAATGTGGAGTGTGTGTCGTTGTTGCCGTAGGTGATGCCGAAGAGGCGTGTGGCAGCGGGTGTGAACACCTCGTCCCACCGCCCTTGTGCCACCTGCTCCGGCGTGGCTTGGAAGGCGTAGTAGCCGGCAGCTGCCGGGGCGTAGCTGTTGTCGGCATCGGTGTGCTCAAACTGCAACCCTGCCACGAGGCGGTGGTTGCCGAGCACGGTGTTGACTTCGTCGGTGGCCACGATGTTGCGCGTCTTGATGCTGTTGCCGTAGGTGAAGGGGTCGCCGGTGAGCGCCCACGAGGGGTAGTGTCCGGCTCCGTCGCTCATGACAATCTCCACGACGGGCTTGTCCTCGCCGTATTCGTTGGAGCGTGGCTGCTCCTGCATGGATGCTGCCAGGCGCAGTGTGTTGTTGATGCGGCCGAAGCGGCTGTTGAGTTCGGCGGCGAGCGAGGTGAAGTTGTACTCCGAGTAGTAGCGGCTGGAGAGCGGGTTCATGGCGTAGTAGGTGTCGCTGCCGTAGGAGTACTGGCTGCCGCCGTAGATGAGGCTTGCCCTGTTGCTGCCGATGTTTCGCGACGTCGATGCCTGGCTTGAAGTCTTGCGCCTGGAGTGTGTGAACCGCAGGTTGAGCTTGTGGCTGTCGCTGATGTTCCAGTCCAGGCGCGCCAGGAGGCGGTAGGCCGGGGTCTTGACGTTGTAGTCCTGCCATGGTCCTGTGGTGATGCCGTAGGTGCGGCTCATGTAGTCGGTGAGGCTCTGCAGCTCTGCGGCCTGTGGCCTGCGGTTGGTGGCGGTGTAGGGCGTGGTGCCGTCGCCGGCCTGTGCCGTGGGACCCTGCTGCACGTTGTCCTCTATCTCGCCGTTGATGAAGAAGAAGAGCTTGTCGCGCACGATGTGTCCTCCGGCTGTGAGGCCGTAGGTGTTGGTGTGTCCGCTCGCTGTGGGCAACACGTTGTCGCCGAGGCGGCTGCCCCGCAGCGAGGTGCTGGTGAGATAGGTGTAGGCAGTGGCGCGGAAGGTGTTGGTGCCGCTGCGCGTGACGGCGTTGACGCTCCCGCCCGTGAACCCGCTCTGGCGCACGTCGTATGGCGTGATGGCCACGGTGAGCTGCTCGAGGGCGTCGAGCGAGATTGGCGTTCCGCCTCCGGGCAGTGGCGAATAGTCGAGACCGAATACGTTGTTGAACGACGCACCATCGACGGTGATGGTTGACTGGCGGTAGTTGCCGCCGCCCATGGCCATGCCGCTGGCGGGTGCCGCCTGTGGCGTGAGGCGCATGAGGTCTGCCACCGTGTGCTCCACGGTGGGCGTGGCGGCCATCTGCTCTGTGGCGAGGTGTGTCACAGCTCCCGACCTGTCGCTGCGCATGCGGCTCTCGGCGCTGGCCGTCACCACCACCTCGTCCATGAGTTCGGCCTGCTCGGCCAGGTCGGCGCTGACCTCCATGTCCTGTCCCAGGCGCAGCAGCACTCCGGCAAAGGTCTGCGTCTGGCAGCCGATGTACGACACCGTCACCTCGTATGGCCCTCCCGCCTGCAGGCCTGCGAGCTGGTAGCTGCCGCTGGCGTTGGCCACGGTGCGGTAAACGGCACCTGAGCGGGTGTCGGTGGCGGTGATGGTGGCCCCTGTGGCTCCTTCGCCGCCTATTCTGACGCGGCCGCTGATGGCTGCCGTCGTGACCTGTGCCATGGCGGCTGCCGCTGTCGCTGCGGCCAGCACGGATGCAAATAAACGTCTGCGCATGATTCGGTTTTGTGTCTGTGGTGCTAAGAAAAAGCGCAAGGGGCGACACATCCCGCGTAGCTGCGATGATGCGTCGCCCCCTTCAGGACTTGATTGTGTGTGGTTGTGTGGCGTGGTCAGAGGGCTGCATCGCCGCTCTCGGCCTCCTCGGGGGCCTCGTCCTCGGCAACCTCGGCGGCAGGGGCCTCGGCGACCTCGGCAGCAGGAGCCTCGGCGGCGGGAGCCTCCTCAGCAGGAGCCTCCTCGGGGACGACGGTGACGGGCACCTCCACGGTGACCTCCTTGTGCACACGCACGAGAGCCACGTGGTCACCCACGCTCTTGATGTCGCGGGCGGTGATGAGGCGGCGGTCGATGTCGAAGCCGAGCTTGGCGAGCTCATCGGCTATCATGACGTTGTTCACGCTGCCGTAGATGGTGCCGTTGCGGCTCACCTTGGCGGCGATGACAATCTTCACCTGCGAGAGCTTGTCGCCCAGGCTCTGGGCGTCGGCCTTGAGCTTCTCGAGCTTCTTGGCCTTCTGCTTGAGTTCCTCGGCCAGAGCCTTCTTGGCGCTCTCCGATGCTATGACCCCGCGCCCGGTGGGAATAAGGTAGTTGCGGCCGTAGCCGGACTTGACATTCACTATATCGTGCTTGTAGCCCAAGCCGATAACGTCTTGCTTGAGAATTATTTCCATAGTCTTATTCCTCCTTTAAGGGTTATTTCATCATGTCCGTTACGAAGGGCAGCAGTGCCAGATGGCGTGCGCGCTTGATGGCCTGCGCCACGCGGCGCTGGTACTTGAGCGATGTCCCGGTGATGCGGCGCGGCAGGATCTTGCCCTGCTCGTTGAGGAACTTCTTGAGGAACTCGGGGTCCTTGTAGTCGATATACTTGATGCCGCTCTTCTTGAAGCGGCAGTACTTCTTCTTCTTGGTATCGACGGTGGGCGGTGTGAGGTAACGAATTTCTGACTGTGCCATGACTTAATCCTCCTTCTTTGCTAATTTGTTTCTGCGCTTTTCAGCATACTGGGCGGCGTACTTCTCGTTCTTGACGGTGATGTAGCGCAGCACGCGCTCGTCGCGACGGTAGTTCACCTCGAGCTTGCTGATGAGCTGAGGTTCAGCCTTGAACTCGAGCATGGCGTAGAAGCCCGTGCTCTTCTTCTGGATGGGGTATGCCAGTTTCTTCATGCCCCAAAGCTCCTCGTTCAGGATTTCCGCACCACCGTTGGTGAGGATGCCCTTGAACTTGGCGACCGCTTCCTTCATCTGTTCTTCAGACAAAACGGGAGTTAAAATGAAAACGGTTTCGTACTGATTCATAATGTGTTAAGTGATAGATAATGGTTTGTTGTGCAAAAATGCGGTGCAAAGGTACGCTTTTTCTGCGACATGGCAAGCATTTTCGCCTCTTTTTGCTGCAAAAAGCTAAAAAATGGCCCCACACGCGGATTTTTACGCGAAAAAGTTTCGCCGATTGTGGCTTTTTCGCTTACTTTGTGGCGCAAATGTGCATAAAATAACTACGTAACAGCATGAAACTCTATTCCGGTATCATCCTCGCCATCGTCGGCGCACTGCTCCTGGTCATCAGCTATTTCACTGGCCTGGTGGACTATAACTTTGTGCAGTTCCTGTGTGCCCTGCTCATCATCGCGGGCATCTGCACGCACATCTACGTCAACTACAAGAAGCCTGAGTACGACGCCGTTGCCGACTGAAGCCCCCGCCACGATGAATGGCAGCGCTCCGGCCTCTGGCGCCACTCTCTTCGCGACATTCTTCCACATCGGCCTCTTCACCATCGGCGGGGGCTATGCCATGATACCGCTCATCGAGGCCAAGGTCGTCGATGAGCGGGGGTGGATTTCGCGCGAAGACCTGTTGGACCTCATGGCCGTGGCGCAGTCGTGTCCCGGCATCTTTGCCGTGAACATAGCCATCTTCATAGGCTACAGGCTCCGTGGCGTGGGCGGTGCCCTCCTGTCGGCACTGGGCTGCATTGCGCCTTCGTTTCTCATCATCCTGGCCATAGCGCTGTTCTTCCGCCAGTTTCAGGACAACGTGTGGGTGGCGCGGGCTTTCCGCGGCATCCGCCCATGCGTGGTGGCGCTCATCGCCGCGCCCACGTTCAAGATGGCGCGCACGGCCCACATCGGCTGGACCAACGTGTGGATCCCCATCCTGGGCGCCTTCCTCATCTGGATGTTTGGCGTGTCGCCCATCTGGGTGATTGCCGCTGCGGGATTGGGTGGCTATCTCTATGGCCGCCTGGCGGGGGTGTGAGGGCCTTGGGCTTATGCGGTTGCTGGGGGGCGCTTGTGAAGATGTAATGTTATTCGCTTTAGCGGTTATATAGGTTCTGAGGTTATGATATTTCTGCAGCTCTTCTACACATTTTTTCTCATCGGCCTCTTCGGCTTTGGCGGGGGCTATGCCATGCTGTCCATGATACAGGGCGAGGTGGTGACCAACCACCATTGGATGACGATGGGCGAGTTCACCGACATCGTGGCCGTGTCGCAGATGACGCCAGGCCCCATAGGCATCAACTCGGCCACCTACGTGGGCTATACCGCCGTGGTGAACGCCGGAGGCAACCATCTGATGGGTGTACTCGGCTCGGCCACCGCCACGCTGGCCGTCGTCATGCCATCGTTCATCCTCATGCTGCTCATCTCGAAATTTCTCATGCGCTACAGGCACCATCCCGCCGTGGAGCACGTGTTCATGGGCCTGCGCCCGGCCGTGGTGGGGCTGCTGCTGGCGGCGTGTCTGCTGCTGCTCACGCCCGAGAATTTCTCCACGCCTACGGCTTCGCCGTGGCAGTTTTGGATCAGCGTGGCCATCTTCGTGCTCACGCTCGTCGCCTGCCAGGTGTACAAGATGAACCCCATACGTGTGCTCCTCTTCTGCGCGTTGGTGGGCATCCTCCTCTTCTGAATACTTCTCACAGCGCGCCGCCATGCTCGTTGCACCGCGGCGCTGCAACTTGCTGTGCCGCGCCGCCGCCCCCGGCTCGTGCGGCGTGTCTCGCTACATGCCGCGGCGTGTTTCCTCGCTCGCCGCGGCATGTAACGTCACTCGCCACGACCCGCTTTGCCACACCATAGCCCCCAATATGCACTCATACATGCCGCAAAGTGTACATTTTTGTGCCAGAAAACACCGATTAATGCGATTTTACCTACACACCCCTCACCATTTTACATACACAGGCTAACATATTGAAACATTATAAGTTATCAATATATTTAACGTTTCGCAACACTTTTACATACACATTTTACATACACAGGGCAAATCCCTGCAAACCAAAGCAATATGCCGAAAGTGTGTATGTAAAATCCAATTTCTAAATCAAAATCATGAAGGATAGTTTTTCACACGAGATCCTGAAGGATGTACATGTTGAGATAAAATGATTATCCGCAATCGGTACCACTAAGACGCTGAAAGCGTCTTCTCTCAATCGCTCGACCTCTGGTCGCTTCGATACTTCGAAGAACCGGGCGGTGCGAAGCACCCCTGGAGAAGAAACATGTACTGAACCGACTCAGAAAGAGTCGTCCATCTGCACCCAGTTGGGGCACTCTTCCAGAGTGCTGTCTGCGATGGCTATCTGTCCGCAGGTCCTTCGGACACTGCGGTTACTGATACTTCGGAGAAGAGGGCGTGTCATTGAAGTGAACCCCGAAAGTTAGACAAAAAACTTTCGGGGTTTATTATGCAAAAGAGAAAGAAGCATGGTTATGCAGAATGTCTGAAGTACATGCAAA
>JAFSVI010000047.1 GCA_017445145.1 Bacteroidaceae bacterium
GGTGGGGGGCTGGGGTCGCCGTGGTACGGCGACGTACTCAACGGTTTTCTGTTGGGGGGTGTGGTATGTAGGTGGCTGTCTGGGCTTCGGTGTCGAGCACCGTGTGTTGCAGTTGCCTGGGGGTGAGGCGCACGGGGTTGCGTGCCAGCTCCGGTACGTTGTAGCTCTTGAGCAGGAGCGTGTTGTATTCGGGGTCGCGCTGCGGCAGCAGGAATGGCTTGTGTGTGCGGCCGCTGCTGTCGAAGTGGGCGATGTAGATGCGTGTGAAGTCGCCGTCGTCGCGGCGGCTGGCAAAGGCTATCCAGCGTCCGTTGCTCGACCACGTGTGGTAGCTGTCGGGGGCGTCGGGGCTGTTGAGGTCCAGGGGGCGCAGACCAGCAGCCGGCGCATCGCCTGTGGCCGGCGTGGCGGCGCTGTCGGCCGCGAGGTCCTTGAGCCATAGGTCGGCGCTCTTGTGCCAGATGTGGAACTGACCGTAGTCGCCGAGGGTGAAGAGGAGGTAGCGGCCGTCGGGGCTTAGGCGCGGCACACTGGCGCTGCGTCCCATGGCCGCGGCATCCACCTCGAGGCGCGGCTCGCCGAAGCGGCGTGTGGCGGCGTCGAAGGGCATGGACCAGATGTTGTAGAGTAGGCTGTCGTAGCGCAGTGCGAGGTCCATGGCGTTGTGGTCGGCAGGCAGCGAGGCAGGCATCGCTGCGGCGCAGTAGTAGAGGCGCTTGCCGTCGGGGCTCCAGGTGGGGAAGGTCTCGAGAGTGCTCTGTGTGCGCATGATGTTGCAGACGGTGTTTGCCTCGGCATCGTAGAGGATGAGGTCCGAGGCCTCGTCGAGCACCTCAATCTTCTCCGCGTGGAGCATGTGGAACACCTGCCCCGTCTTGTTGGTGGAGAAGGCCACGAGAGGCAGCTGCGGGTGCCAGGCAGGATATACGCCGGCGCCGAGGATGCTGTCGTGGCGTATGGCGACCTTGCGTGCTTCGGTGCCGGAGGTGACGACGGTGCCCCCGTGGGCTGCGCGCACGTGGAACAGCGTGCGCTGGCTGTCGTAGGCCTGGAAGGTGTGGCAGTTGACGCAGTGGTTCTCGTCGTCGTCGTACTGACGGTTGTTCTCATAGACGGGCGTCTCGGCAAACGAGGTGAGGTCGCGCTGGTATATGCCGAGCTGGCGGTATAGCTCGTAGCCGGGTTCTATGAGGCGGTAGGTGAGGTAGGGGTCTATGTCGTCGGTGGCGACGTGGATGGCAAACGGCGGGTGCTGCACCCATCCGTCGGCGCGGTGGGCGTAGATGGTGACGGCGATGTCGCTGCCGCGCGCGGCTCCTAAGAGCTGGCGCCACGCCGTGGTGTCGATGTCTGTCTTGCCGTCGGCCGTGGCGCCGCAGACGAGGTCGCCTATGGTGGCCACGTACTCCGTGGCCTGCGCGTCGGCGACCATGAAGTTCAGCGGGGCTATGTTGGGCGGCACCGTCACCCCGCTGTAGTCGGGATATACGTCGGCGCTGTCGGCCGTCGGCGTGAAGGCCGTTGGCACCGCCGTGGGTCGCGAGCTGCATGCCGCCAGCATGGCGCATAGCATTGATATGAGTAGCTTGCCTTTCAAGTGTCCTGTGGTTTCAAGTGTCCTGTGGTATCGAGTGTCCTGTTGTATCGAGTGTCCTGTTGTCGCAAGTTTCAAGTATTCCTGTTTGCCGCCCATGTCCCCTGTACTCCTGCCGGCAGTAAATGGCCAAATCGAAAATGGTCAGATCGCAAATCAGTTGACTCCTGCGCTGGATGAGGCGTGCTGGGTGGAGTCGGGCTTGCGTGTGGCCTTGAGGTTGCCGAAGAAGTAGTAGTAGGGGTAGTAGCCGCGGTAGGTGTCGAAGAGGCGGCGTGCGTGGGCGGGGCGGTCCTTCAGCTCTGTCTGCACGCTTTGGACGAATCCCCTGTACCTCTGCGCGTCCATCTGCAGCTGGGGGAAGGCCCGCAGGATATCGGGGTTCTTGGGCGACTGTGTGACGAGGCCCTCGGCGATGGTGCGCGGCGGCGTGGAGCCTACGAGGGGTTGTGTGCGCATGATGAAGTCGGGCATGCGCTTGCTGTAGAGGTTGGCCATGATGCTCTGCATGAGTGCCTCCTGCGTGCGCCCGGCCAGTAGCGTGGCGGTGTAGCCGAGGAAGGTGGGTTCCTGGTGCTGGCTCTCGAAGCTGTCGGCCACGGGTTCGGTGCGGCGCAGCAGGGCGAAGTCGGGGTCGGCGGCCACGGCTTCTTCGCTGCCCACCATGGCGCTGTAGCGCTCCACGAAGTCGCTCTCGAAGGGCGTTTTGCCGATGATGTGCAGGTACTTGCGTGCCAGCGGCCAGGCGTTGTCGAGCAGCGCCAGGCGTGTGAGGTGCTTGAGGGCATGGAGCGTGGGGCCGTTCATGGTGAGGTGCTCCATGGCGTTGTGTGTGGCTGTGCGGAAGAGTCCGGCGTTGTAGTTGCAGTCGGCCAGATAGTAGGTTGTGGCGAGGGTGGGTTTGCCGCCGTAGTCGGTGATGCGCAGCGAGTCGTAGTCCAGGCGTATGTCGAATAGGGCGTCGGTGAGGTGGCCCGTGTGTACGAGGGCTATGGCGTAGTAGGCGGCGATGGGGCGGTAGCTGAGGGTGGCGTTGTCGCGGGCTGTGGCTGCCATGCCTTCCCAGTCGGAGGCCAGCATCTGCACCTGCATGCGTGTTAGTGGGCGTGCGTAGGGGTGGCGCAGGTGGGTTGTGG
Source organism: Bacteroidaceae bacterium (assembly GCA_017445145.1). Classification (GTDB taxonomy): domain Bacteria; phylum Bacteroidota; class Bacteroidia; order Bacteroidales; family Bacteroidaceae; genus Physcousia. Next base: position 2,731 of record JAFSVI010000047.1, read on the forward strand.
CTGCGGGTATGGCGAAGCAGAGGATGGTGGCTGTGGCCGTGGCGAGCCAGGGCGCGAGGCGCTGCAGGCGGGCTGGGGTGGGTCGCTGTGATACAGCGACATACGCAACAGAGGCGGAGGAGCCGGCGAGGGCGGCGGGGCTTCGTCTGAGGGCTTTGGCTGCGATGGCTGCAGCTGAGGTGATGAGGGTGATTGCGATGAGGAGGGCTGGCGTGCGGCCGGGTTCGGCCTGGTAGAAGAGGTTCAGCCCCGTCCATGCCGTCCACGTCATCCAGGCGCAGGCGGGGAGGAGGGAAGTGAGATGTAAAATGTAGGATGTCGGAGAGGATGCCTTGCCCTGCGGCTTGGCGGCGAGGAGCGTGGACATGCCCCATGTGGTGGCGGTGAGCATGAGTGCCACGACGAGGCCTCCGAGTGCGGGCCAGCGGTAGAGGGTGAGGAGTGCGCGCCCGGCCGTCCACAGCCACCCGAGGTGCTGCTGGAGGAGGAAATGCATGAGGGTGGCGTCGGCGGCGAAGAACGACTGTTCGCGCGCCACGCGGAAGATGTCGCCCATCCACCATGCTGCCCACGCCCATGCCAGCGCCATGAACAGCGGAAGAGTGAGCAGCGTGTGCCACGGGCGGCGCGGCTCGCCGCTTGGCGGCGTGTGGCGTTTGCTGTTCACTCTTCCGTGTGTCATGGCTGTCGGTGTGGGGTTACTTGATGAGCACTTTCTTGCCACCCACGACGTAGAGGCCTGGGCGCTGCATGTCGCTCACGCGGCGGCCGGTGAGGTCGTAGGCCTCGCTGGCGCTGCGCACGGCCTGCCCTGTGGCCACGTCGCGTATGCCGACGACGGGTTTGGTGTCGGTGCATGGCGTGTCGGTCATGTCGTAGTTGGCGGTCACGACGGTGACGTTGTCAATGCCGATGTCGGTGACGCGCTTGGGCAGCGTGACCTTCTTCTCGTTGGTGGCGTAGATGAGGTTGCCGTCGGCGTCGTAGAACTTGTGGCCCGCCCAGTTGCTGCCCATGAATTCTATGGTCTTCTTGCTGTTGGTGAGCTTGTAGTAGTCGTCGTCCGAGGGCGTGGCATCGGCCGTGTAGAGGGCGTAGTCGCCGCCGTCGCCCACGTACTCGAAGCCGCTCTTCGACTTCTTGGCCGATGTGGTGACGAGCTGCAGGAAGTTCTGCACGCGGTAGCGGGTGTTCTGCGGTTTGCCTTCGAAGATGTTGTCCGTGATGGGTTCGTGGGGCAGCACGTGGTCGTCGATGAACATGATGTTGCCCAGCTTCTTGTCATAGCGCCGCATGTAGGTCTTGGCAGAGTTGATCTGCGACTGCGTGGTGGTGACGAGGTAGTTGGCGTAGTCGCCCACGTGGAGCTTGGACACCGGCTCAAACATGCCGTAGGCCTCGAAGAGTTCCGAGAGGTCGGCCTTGGCCACGTCGCATATCATCTTGGCCAGGTGCAGATAGTCCTTGGCGCCGCTGGTGATGTTGGCGCCGGTGCCGGTCTTGGTCTGCCCGTTCTCGACGTACTGGTAGGTCGCGCTGCCGCTCCACGTGCCCTTGTCGATGGGGTTGGCGCGCATCTTGCGGAAGAGGTTGGGGTAGAAGTTGTCGTCGTGGTGCTGCACGTGGAAGTAGAGGTATAGCTGGCAGAACATCGACGTGGTGTTCCAGATGCCGCGGCTGTTCCAAGGCACTTGCTTGGCCAGCTCGGCAAAGACATCCACGGGCAGCTCGCGGCGCGTTGTCTGTATGCCCTGCTCGAAGGTGTTGATGTTCGAGAAGGTGTTGTTGGAACTCTCGGTGGTGCCCACGACGTTGATGACGGCCTGGCGGTTGTGGCCCATCTCGTGCGACGGTCCCCAGAGTGCTCCTGGCTGCCGCATGTTGTTGTAGTTCATGATGGTGGAGATGGTGCCCTCCGAGTACCATGTGCCGTAGGTGGTGGCGTGCATGTAGGAGCTGGCGCCGGAGAAGCAGTTCCAGATGCAGTTGTTGCGTCCTTCGAGGTCCTCGAGGCCCATGTAGCGGTCCTCGTTGGTGGGTATGGCCTCCCAGATGCGCATGAGGCCTTCCATCTCATTGGGTTCGGCAGCGGTGACGAGTGGCGTGTCCATCTGGAACACGAGGTGCTTGGTCTTGAGGTTGACGAAGGGGGCTTTGAGCAGCTGTTGCTGCAGGAGCTTCCAGTCGGCATTGGTCATGCCGCGTGTGGCATCCCAGTAGCCGTTGAGCTGTCCGCCCTCGATATGTACGGTGATGGCGGGGTAGTCGGCGAGCTGGCGTGCGGTGCTGTTGAGCTGGTGGAAGATGTAGAGCATCTTCTGCTCGGAGAACTGGAAGAGGTTCAACCCGGCGTTGAGGCGCGTGACCTCGCCCGTGGCGTGGTTGCCGGCCACGCCGTCGGTGCCCACGGCTTCGAGCGACAGCGTGCATCCCGTCTTGGCTCCCGATGCGCAGTAGATGTAGATGATGTCGCCCGGGTTGGCCACGATGCCCGTGGGGCCTGAGAGACGCCCGAAGAGGTAGCTCGTGCCGGCGTTGGCGTTGCTGGCCATGTCGCTGTAGTTGCTATACACCTGGTAGTCGTAGATGCGGAACATCTTCTCATAGCCGGCGGTGTAGCCCGTGGAGGTGTTGGTGTATTGCTGCCACGTGTCGTTCTTCACCTTGAGCACCATGGCCTGCATGTCGGCCGGCAGCGCGGCGAAGTCGGCGTTGGCGGCCAGGGCCTCGTCCGTGAGGGCGGCCACGTCGGCCTTGAGGGTGGTGCATGCCTTGTCGTCGAAGAGGTTGTCCAGCGTGGCCTGTATGGCGGCTTTGTTGGCCACGAGGTCGTTGTAGGCGTTCTGGCCGCCGCGGGCGGCGTCGATGGCTTCCTGCGAGAGGTCGGCCTCCTGGAAGGCCCACACGCTGGCGTCGGCGTTGGTGCTCCACAACACCACGTTGTGGCCCTGGCTGGAGGCGTCGTGTAGGCCTGCGGCGTCGTTGCCGGCGGCTATCGTCCACTTGCTCTCCCACTTGCTCTCGATGGGCTTGATGTTGAAGGTCACGGCGAGGTTGAACTGGTCGATGCGCTCCTGCGTGGTGGTGGTGTAGGGGTGTGAGGTCTGTGTCTGGCGCTGCATGTAGCGCTCGGTGAGCACGTTCTGTATGCGCCATCCGGCGCCGTCGGCCTTGAGCGTCCAGTACTGGGCGATGTTGTCGGGGTCGGCATCGCGCGTGGACACGTCGCCGCCCAGCTGTCCCACGTCGGTCATGACGCGGCCGTAGTAGGAGACGATGCGGTAGTACTTGCCCTCCTGCAGCTCCGAGGCGTAGCCCGTGAGTTCGGCAAAGTGCTGCTTGACCTGCTCCTCGGTGAAGGCTTCTGAGGGTTCGATGTACCAGTCGCAGCCGGCGTCCATGGAGTACTTGAACAGGTTGTGGCTGTCGTTGGTGTTGAGGAAGTCGCCGCTGAAGGCGCTGCTTGCCGAGATGTTGAACAGGGCCTTGGAGGACGTGGCGTTGGGGCTCTTGCGCACGTAGAGCGTGGCCTTGCCGGCGGCGGTGGTGGTCATGGCGGTCTGCAGGTACTCGGCCGTGTTGGCCGAGCGCACGATGTAGCCTGCGCCGTCGGCCTCGAGGATCCACGTCTGCGCCAAGTCGCTGGCCTTGTTGGCGGCGGTGGTGGGCTTGCCGCTGGTGGCCGACGAGAGGTACCAGCTTGTGCGTCCGCTCTTGATGCGCACGAGGCCTGTGGCGAAGTCCTGTGCGGCGATGGCTGTGCTCCCGAGAAGCATCAGCATCGTAGTGATGAAGGTGTAGATTTTGTTCATAACGATGTGTGTTAAGGGTTATTTCGGGAGCAAAAATAGGATATTATCACGAGACGGCAAAACGTTTGGCCGAAAAAGTGTTCACAAAGCTTGTTTGAGCATGGCGATGATGTCGCGGCCGAGGGCGCTCTTGCGCTCTATGTGGGCCATCGTCTCGGTGACGAAGGGGTTGCTCTCGAAGGCGCCGCGCACCTGCTCGAAGTCGGCCTCGGCGGTGTGGGGCGTGCCGTCGAAACCAAAGCCCGTCTTGGCCGAGAGCGAGAATTCCTTCTTCGCGTCGGCATAGAGCATGCGGTCGAGCTGCACCACGCTCTCCTGCCACTGCTCCACGATGGCTATGAGGTCCTCGATGGTGATGTGGTCGGCGTAGAGGCCGTAGTAGTCGAGCATCTTGTCGTAGGCCCACGTCCACTCGTAGTCGTAGTAGGCGGCATGGAGGGCGCGCAGGCGGGCGTTGAGCTGTGCGGCGGAAGTCACGCTGCCGCGCTCCACCTCGTCGAGTATGGCGGTGATGCTCTCCTTGGGTGCTATGAGTCCTGCCAGGTCGAGCCAGATGCCGTGGCCCATGGTGCTGGTGGGCTTGATGCCTTCGAGTATGCTCTCGGCCGTCGAGGTGTCGATGCGCTCGAGGCGCGAGATGAGCGAGTTGCCGAGGAACTTCTGTATGGCGATGCGGTAGAGCTGCTGCCCGCGGTGGAGCGCCGTGTTGCTGATTTTGGCGCTCTGGTAGGCATAGACGTCGCTGGTGGGGCCGCTGAGCTGTTCCAGCTCGTTGAGTATCTTCAGGCCCTGCATCATCTTGTCGATGGTGTAGGGCGAGAGCAGGTTGAAGTTCACCTGGTCCAGACGCCCCTCGGCGTGGCGCTTGTCGCGCTTGGGCCACTTCTGGGCGTCGCGCACGGTGCCCACGGAGCGCAGGTTCACGGCCGGCGCCAGGTATGTCTCGCCCTTCTTCTCGATGAGGTATGAGAAGGGCAGGGCGCTGGTGTCGGGGTTGGAGCTGTGGCGCCCCATGACGAGCGAGAAGGCGCCGATGCGTGCGGGCCACAGTATGTATGAGTCCGACGACGTCTTGGCTCCGCGCTCCAGCGCTCCCTGGTGTATGGGTCCGAGCTTGTACATGTGGTTGCTCTGGTTGCTGCCCGAGCCGGCGTTCATGAACGAGAACATGCCGGCGATGAGCAGCGTGCTCTTGTGGTGTGTCACCGTGAATGGGCCGGCGAAGATGGCACATGCCTCGCCGTTCTCCTCCTGGCAGTTGCAGAAGAAGAGCGAGTCCGAGGCCGAGTAGCCGTGGCCCAGCGAGCAGGCCTGGCCCACGTAGCAGCGCGAGATGGTGGTGCAGTCCTCCACCGACGAGCCGTCCTGCACGATGAAGTCGTCGGCGATGACGCCGTAGCCGATGTGTATGGGGGCCTCCTTGCGGCTGTTGAGGGTGCCGTTCTTGAGGCGGCCGGCGCCCTCCACCTTGGCCCACGGGCCTACGTACATGTTCTTGATGTAGCCCGTATCGACGATGGTGGCGTGCGAGCCTATGGTGCCGCGTGAGCTGGTGCGCTCGGCCACGCGCGCGGCGGCGAAGTGCTTGAGCTGGTCGATGAGGGCCGGGCGGTGGCGGTACATGGCCTCGATGTATGCCTCGTGGGCCGTGAGCTGGTCGTGGATGGTCACCTCGCGGCCCCCGGTCTCGTTGAGCACGGCCACCTCCACGCCGTTGCCGAAGCTGCTGGGGCCGTCGCAGAGTATGATATCTACGTTCTCTATGAAGCAGTTGTCGGCGATGTCGTAGTTGGCAATGTAGTTCTTGATGTTCTCGACGCAGCAGTCGTCGCCGATGCTCACGTTGTGCAGCGTGGCGTTGAAGATGCCCGTGTGCTTGTGGATGCCGCCGGGCATCTCGAAGCTCTTGGCAAAGGTGCCTATGGTGCATGCGCCCGAGAAGCGCACGTTGCGGATGTATTTCAGGCTCGCCTCGTCGGCCACGAGGATGCGCGCCCAGTCCTCAGCGGAGCAACCTTGCTGCTCTAAGCGCCGTATGCCGGAGGGTGTAAGTTGTGTCATGTGGGTGGGGTGTGTTGGTGTGTGTGTTGACGTAGTGTGTCTTTTTGACGGCGCAAAAGTAATGCTTTACTATGTAATACGCTAACATTTTGGTCGATTTTTTGCGGGAAATGCTCGTTTTTGTGACAAAATGTTTATCTTTGCACCGCCAATGGGCATTATGTTGCCAGCAAACAGCAGACAACAGCTGCCCCCACGGCCACACCTAACAACCACCATGACACGCCCCCTTCTGCTCAATCCCCTCGTCTGGATGCGCCGATTCCGCCACCGGCGGGGCTATGGCGTTCACTCGCCATTCGCCTTCAACTTCATCAGAGGTGTGGTGTATGAGCGCACGCCCTACTACGCCTATGCCACGCTCGCACGCCAGCATCCGTGGTGGATGCTGTGGCTGAGGCTGAGGCCTGTGGCGTGCTGCCGCCTCCTCTTCCGCCTGGCCAACTACGCCGAGGCGCGCACGGCGTGGCTCGTCGGCGTGGGCGACACAGAATATAATTATGTACGCGCGGCCGTGACGCGTGCGCGTGTGGAGCGCTGCTCACGGTGTGCCGACGTCCGCGCCGCCGACTTCGTGCTCGTGGCCGCGCACGCCGCCGCCGAGGCTCCCGCCGTGGTGCCGCTCATGCCCACGCACGCCATGCTCGTCGTCGAGGGCATCCACGACGATGCCACACGCCTTGAGGCATGGCGCCGCATCGAGGCCGACGCCCACACGGGCGTCACCTTCGACCTCTGGGACTATGGCATCGCCTTCTTCGACCACCGCCTCACCAAGCAGCGCTACGTGGTCAACTTCTGACACCCGCCACCCACTGCCGCGAATCATGCGTGATGTGCGATATATTTTGGGACAATAAAACCACGAATTGCACGAATTACACGAATCATGCATGTTGTAGGGATATGTCATCCTATTCGTATGATTCGTATAATTCGTTGCGAAAAGGAGTGGCGCCGTGGCGCTTTATAGCGCCTACGTGGTGCGTATCTCCACGGTGTTGGCGGGGTCGAGGTCGGCCTCGCGGTACCACTCGGCATATTCGATGTAGTGGGAGGCATAGGTGCGGTTCAGGGCCTGTGCCTGCTCCGGGTCCACCTTCTTGATGAACTTCGCCGGCACGCCGCCCCACAGCTCGCCGTCGGGGATGACGGTGCCCTTGAGCACCAGCGCCCCGGCTGCCACGATGGCGCCGCGCCCGATGACGGCGTGGTCCAGCACCGTGGCGCCCATGCCTATGAGGGCTCCGTCGCACACGGTGCAGCCGTGGAGCGTCACGCTGTGGCCCACGGTGACGTCGTCGCCAATCTCGAGCGGCGCCACGCCGTTGAGTGTGTGTAGGCACGAGTTGTCCTGTATGTTCGTGCGGTTGCCGATGTGTATGTAGTGGACGTCGCCACGCACGACGGCACATGGCCACACGGTCACTTCGTCGCCCATGACGACTTCGCCGATGATGACGGCGCCGTCGGCGAGATAGCAGTTGCGGCCGAAACGGGGCTTCAACCCCTTGATTGTCTTTACTGTTGCCACGGTGGTAGTATGGTGTTTGGGATGGTGTGTTATGTCTTTGCGGCCGCAAAGGTATGAATTTCCCGCGACATAGCGCCCTTTTCCCCGCGCAAAATTATGCTCATCGCCGCGGCAAGTAGCGAAACTCACCGCGGCAAGTAACGAAACACGCCGCGGCAAGTAACGAAACTCCCCGCGCCTCCCCGCCCCCGTGCCTGGCGCTTCTCCGCCAGGTCCCCCGCGCCTCCCCGCCCCCGTGCCCGGCGCTTCTCCGCCAGGTTCCCGGCGCTTCTCCGCCCCCGTGCCTGGCGTTTTTCCGCCAGGTTCCCGGCGCTTCTCCGCCCCCGTGCCTGGCGCTTTTCCGCCAGGTCCCCCGGCGCTTTTCCGCCAGGTCCCCGGCGCTTTTCCGCCAGGTCCCTGCCCGCTGCCGCTCAATTTGCGGCGGCTGTGGCAGAAAAGTGGCTCGAAAATTTGGTGGTGTCGGGGATAATGCCTTACTTTGCGGTCGAAGAGAACCGTAGAAACCCAAATATAATACCTATGAGACGACTACTAACTACAATCCTGCTGATTGGAATGACAACGTGTACGTTCGGCGCCAAGGCGCCAATCATCGAGCGCATAGACCCCTCGTTCTGGTATGCCGGCATGAAGGATGCCTCGCTGCAACTCATGGTGTATGGCCGCGGCATTCGCGACGCCACCGTCAGCGTGGGCGGCGACGCTGTGCGCCTGGACTCACTGGTGCGCCTCGACTCCCCCAACTACCTGCTCGTGTATCTCTCCACCGGGGGCGCGCAGCCCGGCACTGTGGAGCTGACCTTCACGCAGGGGCGGCGCCGGCAGGTGGTGGCCTATGAGCTGCGGCCGCGCGAGAAGGCCGGCAGCGAGCGCGTGGGCTTCGGCATCGACGACGTGCTCTACATGCTCATGCCCGACCGCTTCGCGCAGGGTGCCGGCCACAAGGCGCAGGTCCCCGGCATGAACGCCTACCGCGAGGACCGCACGCAGCCGAGCCTGCGCCATGGCGGCGACCTGGCCGGCATCCGCGAGCATCTCGACTACTTCACGGAGCTGGGCGTGACGGCGTTGTGGTTCACGCCGGTGCTGGAGAACAACTCGCCCGACGACGGCCCCGCATCGACCTACCACGGCTACGCCACGACGGACTACTACCGCGTCGATCCGCGCTTCGGCACCAACGACGACTACCGACGCCTCATCGACGAGGCCCACGCGCGCGGCCTCAAGGTGGTCATGGACATGATCTTCAACCACTGCGGATTCGAGCACCCCTGGGTGAGCGACATGCCCAGCCGCGACTGGCTCAACCGCCCCGAGTGGCTGCCAGGCCACGACCGCCGCGACGACAAGGGCGAGGTACACACCGCCGAGGGATACCTGCAGACGTCCTACAAGCTAACACCCGTCATGGACCCCTACGCCGCCGACGTCGATAGGGCGGAGACCGTGGACGGCTGGTTCGTGCCTACCATGCCCGACCTCAACCACCGCAACCCCCATGTGATGAAGTACCTCATACAGAACTCCATCTGGTGGATCGAGACGGCGGGCATCGACGGCATACGCATGGACACCTACCCCTATGCCGACGCGCGCGGCATGGCGCAGTGGATGCAGACGCTCGACAACGAATACCCCAACTTCAACGTCGTGGGCGAGACGTGGGTCACGGAGCCGCCCTACACCGCCGCCTGGCAGAAGGGCAGCCGCATTAGCCCCATCGGCAACTCTTACCTCAAGACCGTCATGGACTTCTCGTTCTTCGACAAGCTCGCGCGAGCCAAGACGGAGGAGACCGACGGCTGGTTCGACGGCTACAACCGCCTGTACAACAACTTCGTGTATGACTACCTCTACGAGGACCCCACACACGTCATGGCGTTTGTCGATAACCACGACACCGACCGCTTCCTCGGCAAGACAAAGGACGCCCCACGCCTCAAGCAGGCGCTGGCGCTGCTGCTCACCGTGAGGCGCATACCGCAGATCTACTACGGCACGGAGATACTCATGAACGGCACCAAGGAGATCACCGACGGCCACGTGCGCGAGGACTTCCCCGGAGGCTTCCCCGGCGACACGCGCAACGCCTTCACCGCCTCGGGGCGCACGCCGGCGGAGCAGGACATGTTCCAGTGGTTGAGCCGTCTGCTGCACTGGCGCCGCGGCAACGAGACCATCACGCGCGGCTACATGACGCAGTTCACGCCGTGGAAGGGCGTGTATGTCGTGGCGCGGCGCTGGCACCGCAACACCGTCATCACCGTCGTCAACGGCACGGACAAGGCCGCGACGTGGGAGGTGGCGCGCTGTGCCGAGATCCTCGACACCAACACCACGGCCACCAGCACCACGGCCATCGACATCCCCACAGGCCGCACTTTCGACCTCACACACGACGTGGAGCTTGCCCCGCGCGAGGGACTCGTCCTGGAGCTGCAGTAACACCCACCCCAAACCCCGACAGCCATGAACGTGATAAGCCGCGTGGCACGCTTCTACATCGACGGCTTCAGGCAGATGACGCTGGGGCGAACCCTGTGGGCGGTCATCGCCGTGAAGCTCATCATCATCTTCGCCGTGCTCAAGGTGTTCTTCTTCCCCAATTTCATCAAGGAGCACGCGCCCTCCGGCCACGAGGCCGACTACGTGGCCTCCGAGCTGGAGAAACGACTTTCCGACAACGAATGAAAACCTCAATTGCCTATGACACTGCTTAACATCGACGCGACGGCCATTGACTGGGCACGCGCGCAATTCGCACTCACTGCAATGTACCATTGGCTCTTCGTGCCGCTCACACTCGGCCTGGGCCTGATCATGTCCATCATGGAGACATGCTACTACCGCACCGGAAGCACCTTCTGGCGCGCCGCGGCGCAGTTCTGGCAACGCCTCTTCGGCGTGAACTTCGCCATGGGCGTGGCCACGGGCATCATCCTGGAGTTTGAGTTCGGCACCAACTGGTCGAACTACTCGTGGTTCGTGGGCGACATCTTCGGGGCGCCGCTCGCCATCGAGGGCATCGTGGCCTTCTTCATGGAGAGCACCTTCGTCGCCGTCATGTACTTTGGCTGGGACAAGGTGTCGAGGCGCTTCCACCTCGCCTCGACGTGGCTCACCTGGATTGGAGCATCGCTCTCGGCGTGGTGGATCCTCGTGGCCAACGCCTGGATGCAGCATCCCGTGGGCTGCACCTTCAACGCCGCCACCATGCGCAACGAGATGACGTCGTTCTTCGACGTGGCACTCTCGCCCGTGGCCGTGGATAAGTTCCTGCACACCGTGATATCATCATGGGTCATCGGCGCCGCCTTCGTGGTGGCCGTCGCGGCCTGGTATCTGCTCAAGAACCGGCAGCAAGAGCGGCAACTGGCCATCAAGAGCATGCACATAGGGGCCATCGTGGGCCTCGTAGCGGCCATAGGCGCCGCCATCACCGGCGACGAGAGCGCCTACAAGGTGGCACAGGTGCAGCCCATGAAGCTGGCTGCCATGGAGGCGCTCTACGACGGCGGCGAGGACGTGGGCCTGACGGCCGTGGCATGGGTGTCGCCCTTCGAGCAGCCCGACTACGCCGCCGGCGGCGAGGCGCCGCTGCGGCTGGCCGTGCCCAACGGGTTGAGCATCCTGGCCACACGCTCGCTCCACGGCTACGTGCCGGGCATCAACGACATCCTGCGCGGCTACACCCGCGCCGACGGCACCGTGGAACCCTCGGCGGCCGAGAAGATGGAACGTGGCCGAACGGCCATAGAGGCGCTGGCGGCCTACCGCAAGAACCCCACCGCCACGCCCCCGGCCGCGCTGACGGACAACATCAAGTACCTGGGCTATGGCTTCATCAAGGACGAGGCCGAGCTTGTGCCCTACGTGCCGGTCAACTTCTGGGCCTTCCGCATCATGGTGGGCCTGGGCTCGCTGTTCATTCTCTTCTTCGCCTGCGTGCTCTTCATCGAGTGGCGCACGAAGCAGAGCGGCTCCTTCCCCCGATGGCTCCTCTGCGCCGCCATAGTGCTGCTGCCATGCGCCTACGTGTGCTCGGAGTGCGGCTGGCTCGTGGCGGAGTTCGGGCGGCAGCCGTGGACCATCCAGGACATGCTGCCCGTGTCGGCATCGGTGTCGGACATCGGCAGCTCGGCCGTGGCGCTGACGTTCTGGCTCTTCCTCGTGCTCTTCACCCTCATGCTCGTGGTGGAAATCAGCATCATGCTCAAGCAAATCAAGAAACCTCACCCCGAGCTTGCCGGCGCCTGACGCCGGCGCTGCTGCACAACCGCTAACTTATACCTTGCGCCCTGGCGCCTGTGCGCCCATAGCGCAACATAACACGCTCTAACTATGATACATCTTCTAATGACTCAAACATCATTCCTCCAACACTACTGGTGGATGCTCGTCAGCCTGCTGGGGGCGCTGCTCGTGTTCATGATGTTCGTGCAGGGTGGCAACACACTCATCAACTCCCTCGGCACCAACGACGACGAGCGGCGCGCACTGCTCGCCTCAACAGGGCGCAAATCGGAGCTGACGTTCACCACACTCGTCACCTTCGGTGGCGCCGCCTTCGCCGCCTTCCCACTCTTCTACAGCACGAGCTTCGGCAGCGCCTACTGGCTGTGGATGCTACTGCTGCTGACATTCGTGGTGCAGGCCGTGGGCTACGAGTTCCAGAACAAACGCGGCAACCTGCTGGGCGACCGCGTGTTCATGGGGTGCCTGCAGCTCAATGGCCTCTTGGGGCCGCTGCTCATCGGCGGCGCCGTGGCCACGTTCTTCGAGGGCTCAAACTTCATCGTGCGATTCGACAACCTCACACAGGCCCCACTGGCCGACGGCGCCCTGGGCGCGGCGGCGAACCCCGTGGTGTCGTCGTGGGCCAATGCCAGCCATGGCCTCGACGCGCTGACGTGTCCGTGGGTGCTGGTGCTGGGCTTTGCCGTGGTGTTCCTCACGCGCATACTCGGCATACTCTACTTCATGAACAACATCGACAATGAGAACATACGCTCGCGGGGCAGCGTGCGCCTCGTGGGGCAGACGGTGACGTTCCTCATTCTCTTCGTGGCATACCTCGTTCACCTGATGCTCAAGGACGGCTATGCCGTGGACCCCGCCACGGGCATCGTAGCCTTGGAGCCGATGAAGTACCTCCACAACCTCGTGGCGATGTGGCCCCTGGCCGTGGTGCTCGTCGTGGGCGTGGCGCTGGTGCTCTACGGCATCGTGCGCACGGTGCGCTCCAAGACCTACGTGGGTGGCATCTGGCCCGTGGGCATTGGCACGGTGCTCACCGTGCTGGTGGTGCTGCTGCTGGCCGGGTGGAACGACACGGCGTTCTACCCCTCTACGGCCGACCTGCAGTCGTCGCTCACCATTGCCAACGCATCGAGCAGCCTCTTCACACTGCGCACCATGGCGTGGGTGTCGCTGCTCATACCCTTTGTGCTGGCATACATAGCATATGCCTGGCGCGCCCTCGAGGGCAAACAGACAAAGGAGTAGGCGTGGCGGCGCACGCCACCGGCGCGTGGCGCACAACGCGCCGCGCTTGCTCCGCACATGGTGCCGCGCGTGGCGTGCTTGGCTCAGGCGGCGCGCTGGGCACCAGGCGTGTGGCTTACGGGTTTAGGCGAAGGCCACTTGCTTGAACATATAGCGACGGAGACGATGGTCTTCGTCGCTTAACACTATGTGTCCGCTGGGCTCCACGTGGCTGATGCTGGCCCGGAAGGGGCCTTGGGCATCCACAAAGGGGTGCATGCCCTCGCGGCGGTAGAGGTGGCGGTGGTACTCGGCGTGCAGCTCGCCCTTGCGGCCGCCCTGAAGGAGGGCGTAGCGGCGGCGGAAAGCCGTCACTACGGCATCGAGGACGAGGCTGCGCTCATGGGTGCTCCCGGTGAGGAGCGCCAGCGAGGTGGGCGGCGCTGGTGTCGGCGTGGCGGGCAAGGCGGGGAAGGCGAAGGCGCTCTGGTTGACGTTGATGCCGCAACCGATGATGGAGCGTGCGAGGTGGGTGCCGCAGAATTCGTTCTCGATGAGGATGCCGGCTATCTTGCTGCCGCCAACATAGATGTCGTTGGGCCACTTCACGCTCACGGCAGGAGAGGCTGCGGCCGTGCCGACCGTGGGGGGGGCGCCGGCGAGCTGCACCTCCAGGGCCTCGCGGATGGCGAGGGCCATGGCCTCGCTGATGGCAAAGACGCTGTCGGCGTGGAGGAAGTTGGGGTGGACGAGGATGCTGAAGAGCAGGTTCTGGCCGGGCGCAGCCTCCCAGCTGTTGCCCGTCTGCCCGCGCCCCGCCGTCTGGTAGTCGGCGCTGACGAGCGTCATCTCCGGCTGCCGCGGCGGGCGGTAGTCGCGCAGGAAGTCGTTGGTGGAGCCCGTGGTGCCGAGCTCTATCATCTGGAAAAAGGGGGAGTTGTCGAGGGGCATGAATGGGGACGTTATTGGCCAACGGGCATGGTGAGCTTGGCGGCCTTGAGGCCGGGAGCGGTGGCGGTGAGCGTGACGGTGCCGCCCTGGCGCTGCGAGCGCAGGATGGCGAGGGCCTGGCCCTGGAAGAGGCGGCGGTGGTCGGTGTGGGTCAGCTCGTCGCTGTAGTGGTCGCCGCTGCTCACGGCGACGAGCGAGGCGGGGCCGGTGAGGGTGAAGGCCACATCGGCCGTTGCCGACGGCACCACGCGGCCCTTGCTGTCAACAGCCTCCACCACGACATGCTGAAGGTCCAAGCCGTCGGCACGCCAGCGGGGTGGCAGGTCGCAGCTGGCGGGTTGACCGCCGTGATACGGCGGCATACTCGACAGAGACTGGCCGTTCTGTGATTGTGTGTCAACCTTGGCTTTGGCGGCGTTGCGGCCATTGGCTTTGGCGGCGTTGCGACCTTTGGCGGGAGTCTGCAGCTCCGGCACGAGGCGCAGCGCCACGGCCTTGCCGGCCGTCTCGATGGTGTGGCGTGCCACCTCGCGACCTGCTGTGCGCGCTATGGCCACGAGCTTGCCGGCCTCGTACTTCACGCGGCCAAAGCCTATCTGGTTGCGTGTCTTGGGGTTGGCGCGGTCGTTGGGCTTGGTGCCCAGGCTCTTGCCGTTGAGCAGCAGCTCCACCTCGTCGGCGTTGGTATAGACGGTCACGGCGGGCTCGTCGCCGGGCGTGCGCGTCCAGTGGTCGGTGAGGCGGCGTATGCGCTGCTTCACGCCGTTCCACTCTATGTCCTGGTTGCCCTCGTTGATGCAGATGCGGCACACGGGGTCGTCGTCGCGGAAGATGGCGCGCGCCAGGTAGGCCGTGGGCTTGGGCTGCAGGTCGATGTACCACAGGCCCTGCGCCCAGCCCTTGGCGGGCCACCCCTGGCTCTCGCCGAGGTAGTCGATGGCGCCCCAGTAGGCAAGGCCTATGACGCGGTCGAGGTCCATCTCATAGTAGTTGGGGCCGAGGTTGGCCGTCGTGGCTTCGCTCTGGTAGAACGTCATCCACGGGAAGCGGCGCCCGTCGCCCGGGAAGTACATGTAGCGGTAGTTGTAGCTGGCGATGTCGGTCTCCATGACGAGCGGCGCCGGCAGCGAGTCGGTCTCCAGCGACCGCCCGCGCGGGTGCATGGCCACGGTGATGGGGCGTGTGGCGTCGTAGCGCAGCAGGAGCTGTTTCTGCATGCGGTAGGGCGTGACGCCCCAGTCGGCGTAGGGGATGTTCCAGTAGGTCTGCAGCTCGTTGCCCAAGCTCCACATCACCACCGAGGGGTGGTTGCGGTCGCGGGTAATCCACTCGGGGATGTCGTGCTGCCACAGGGCGGTCCACGGTATGCGCCCGCCGGCATACTGCTGCAGCCACTTGTCGTAGAGCTCGTCCACGACGAGGATGCCAATCTCGTCGCACAGGTCGAGGAGGCTCACGCTGTAGGGGTTGTGGCTGGTGCGGATGTGGTTGAAGCCGAACTCCTTGAGCAGGCGCAGACGCCGCTCGATGGCGCGCGGGTAGGCGGCGGCGCCCAAGGCGCCCAGGGTGTGGTGGTTGGCGATGCCCTTGAGGATGACCTTCTTGCCGTTGAGCTTCATGCCGAAGGAGGGGCCGAACTCCACCGTGCGGATGCCGAAGCGCGAGCGCACGCAGTCGGCCTCGCTGCCGTCGGGGCGCAGCACGGCGACCTCGGCGGTGTAGAGGTAGGGGTCGTCGAGGTCCCACAGGTGGGGTGCGTCGATGGTGATGGGCGTGAGTGCATATTCGCGCGTGGATTGGTTGGGGCGGAAGGGCAGAGAGTCGGTGTGCTGGGCCACGACGCGCCCCTCAGCGTCGAGGATGCGTGCCACGAAGGCCACGCTGCGCGCGCCGCGCTGCTGGCGCTCCTGCGGGGTGAGGCGCTTGGTGAGTTCGGCCTGGAGGCTGACGGTGTGCGCGCCGTCGGTGGTCACCTTCAGGCCGTGGCGCGTGAAGAAGAGGTCGGGGTCGGTGGTGGTGATGTGCACGTCGCGGTAGATGCCGGCGCCGGTGTACCAGCGCGAGTTGTTGGCCGAGCGCGTGTCGGCGCGCACGGCGACGACGTTGGGGCCGTCCCAGCGCAGGAGGCGCGTCACGTCGGCCTCGAAGCCCAGGTAGCCGTAGTCCGTGCCGCCAATGGGCGTGCCGTTGAGCCACACGTCGCCAACGAGGAGGATGCCCTCGAAGTCGAGCAACACGCGGCGCCCGCGCCACGCGCTGTCGGGTGTGAAGGTGTAGCGGTACCACCCCACACCCATCTCCTTGAAGCCGCGGCCCGAGAGGCGGCTGCGGATGTTGGCGCCGGGGTCGCTGTCGTCGGGGCGCTCGTCGGTGGCGGGAGCCACCCACGGCTGTTCGATCTGGAAGTCGTGGGGCAGGTCGAGCGTGCGCCATGAGCTGTCGTCGAAGGCCGGGGCTTCGGCACCGGCGGCGTCGCCGGCGTGGAAACGCCAGCCGTAGTTGATGAGCGTGGAGGTGCGTGGCAGCACACGTGGCTGCCCGGCGGGGGTGGTGGCGGCGGCATGTGCCGTCAGGAGTGCCACGAGGGCTGTGGTGAGGAGCTTGCGCATGGGGTGATGGGCTTTTGGGTGGGTGTGAGTAACTACTCTGAATGGTCTGACATGATATGTTCAGAACGTCAAGACGCAATGGCGCAAAGTGTTTGTTCTATGCGTCATTGCGTCTTGGCGTTACGATTGTGAACTTCTTTTGCTCACCTGCTTAACGGTGTGTGTGTGCTCTTGCTACTTGACAACGACCTTGCGGCCGCCGACGATGTTCACGCCGCGCTGTGGGCGCGCCAGGCGCTGGCCGGCGACGTTGTAGATGGCGCCGGTGGCTGCCGTGGGACGGGCGGCGTCGAGGCCGTCGATGCCCGTCAGCGGGTTGAGGCTCACGGCGAGGCTCTTCACGCCGGAGGAGGTGGTGGTGGGCACCTGGTCCATGTCGATGTAGGCGCGGTTGGCACCCACGGTGCAGCCTGTGCCGCAGAGCACGATGGTGTTGTCGTGGAGCAGGTACTTGCCCTCGGCCACCGTCTGACCGGTGAAGGTGCCTATGAGGCCGTTGTCGGTGCCGCCCTGGAGCACGCTCGGGGTGAAGGTGAGGCGCAGCTCCGACGACGTGGCCTGGAAGAGGTAGGGCACGCCGGCCTCCATGGCCGTGACGGCGTCGAGCTGCAGGTAGGCCGGCTGCCCGTCGGTGCCGAGCTTCTTGCCGGCGATGCGGTAGATGGCGGCTCCCTCGATGTCGGTCGGCGCCACGGCACCGGCCACGCACACCGTGCCCCAGCGCCCGGAGGTGACGCTGCGCGTGTAGGTGTCGATGGGTGCGAGGGCGACGACGAAGTCGGCGATGGCGAGATAGTAGCTGGCGTTGGTGGTGGTGACGCTGATGGCGGTGCTGGTGGTGTTGAGGCCGGTCACGGTGAGCGCGGTGTAGCCCGTGGCAGAGCTGGCGAAGGCGGGGGTGATGGTGGTGCCGTTGTCGGCCGTGAGGGTGTAGGTGTGTGAGGCGCTGTAGGCCTTGGCGGCGAGCAGCGAGTAGCCCGTGATGCGGTAGCCCTCGGGAGCCGTGAGCGTCAGCGTGGAGGCCACGTTGGCGGCGGCGGGCTTATAGGCCAGGTTGAAGTGGCTGTTCCAGTTGCTGAACTGGTTGAAATCGCCGTCGCTCTTGGTCATCGTCAGGCCCGCCACGCCGCTGCTGGCGCCCGATGTCCATGTGTCGCCAGAGATGGTGCCGTAGGCGGTGTGGGCCGTGGTGCCATAGACCACCTTCACCTCGTTGCTGGTGACGGGCACATAGTCGTCGTTCATCGTGGGGATGAGCGTCTCGAGCTGGGCGCGGGGGATGCAGATGAAGTTGATGGGGTAGTGGTTGTAGTCGTTGTAGCCGCCGGCCTCGTTGAGCGACTGGTCCTCGAAGAGCAGGTAGAGGTCGCCCGCGGCCGAGCGGTCCATGGTGACGTAGCGCGTGGCTTTGGTCTGCACGTTAAGGAACTCCGTCCAGCTCAGGCCCTCGTCGGTGCTGTAGAAGAGCTTGAAGTTGGCGTGGTTGCCGGTGGTGATGGAGTGGAAGATGAGGTCGGTCTTGCCCGTCTCGGTGCAGCGCTGGTAGTAGAGGATGTCCTGGTTGTTCTGCGACGTCTGCGACAGCTGGGCGTTGTCCCACTGCGTGCCGAAGGTGAAGGCGAGGGTGCCGTCGGCATTGCGCGTGTAGGTGCCGGTGTTGAAGCGGCGAGCCGATGCCTTGCGGATGGAACCCAGCAGGGAGCCGTCGTTCATCTGGATGATCTTGGCCTCGTCGCCGCCGTTGACCATGGGCTCGGGGCTGAAGTGCCACGTGGCGCCGTCGTCGGTGCTGTAGAACACGTAGTCGTGGGACGTGGCGTTCCAGTAGGTGCCGAAGGCCAGCGACTCGTAGTTGTCGGCCGTCAGGGGCTGGGCGGGGATGAGGTACATGAGGATGCCGTCGGAGGTGTAGAGGCCGCGGCCGGAGGTGACGAAGTAGTCGTAGAGGCCATAGCCTCCGACGTTGCCCTCGCCGGGCGCGGCGTCCTTGATGGCTCCCGTCTCGTAGAGATCGACGGGCGGCGTCGTCTCGCTGCTGCTCCAAGTGATGCCGTTGTCGGTGCTCGTCGATATGCAGATGCGGCGCAGGCCGTAGAAGTAGCCCGTGTTGCCGGCTGCGAAGAGGCAGTAGAGCTTGCCGTCCTTGCCCTTAACGAGGCTCGGGTCGCCGTAGCCGCAGCGGGCGGCGTCGGCGGTGCCTTGGCCCTTGGCGATGACCACGGGGTCGCCCCATGTGAGGCCGCCGTCGGTGCTGCGGCGCACCACGATGTCTATGACGTGGCCGTTGCCGATGTCGGTGTGGCTGTCGTAGCGCTTATCCACAGCGGCGATGATGCTGCCGTCGTCGGCCACCACCATGGCGGGGATGCGATAGACGCGGCTGTCGTTGTCGCGCGGCAGGAAGGGGTAGGTCTGCACGGCGAACACCATGGCGCCGCGGGCCTCCGGGTCGCCTGTGTCGGTGAGGTCGAGGGTGGTCTCCTTGCCGCCGCAGGTGTAGGTGATGCCGGTGACGGCGGCGTCGATGACGGTGCCGAGCGCGGCATCGTCGGCGACGGAGGCTCCGAGCCAGTAGTAGTGGGTGTCGGCGCTGAGGTTGCCGATGGCGAGCGTGGCGGTGGAGCCGGTGACGGTGGCGGTGGCGATTGTTGTCTTGGTGGGAGCGCCTGTGCCGGTAGAGAGGATCTCGGGCGAGCTGCTGCTGGCCTCGTAGAGGGTGAGCGTGTTGATGCTGGACTCGGAGCCGTCCTTGAGCGCCACGGCGAGCGTGACCTCGGTGGCGGCCCTCATGGGCTCGACGTTGATGCGCAGAAGCTGCACCTCGCCGCCACGGCCCACCGTCTGCCAGCCTTGGTTGACGCTGACGTTTGTGGCGAGGAGGGCGATAGTGGGGTCATACTCCACGGTGATGGTGTGGGCATCGGCATCGATGGCGCAGCTCATCATGCCCTCGAGGGTGAAGTCGGTGCTCTCGGGCGTGACGTCGGCGGGCAGGAAGAAGTAGCCGCCGTTATACACCGACGTCAGGCCGCTCACGTCGTCGCGAGTGCAGGTGAGACGCGTGTCGTCTCCGGCCGAGGGGATGACCACCTGCCAGGGCGTGAGGCCGGCCTTGTCGAGGCTGATGGGGTAGATGTCGTAGTAGGTGTTGTTGGACGTCGCGGTCTCGCCGACGAAGTACTGCTGACCGAGATAGTATGGCACGGCATAGCGGCCGCCGCTGCTGAAGCGGAAGCCGTTGGCGTCGTAGAGCAGACTGATGGCTGTCTGCTCTGTAGTGGCCAGCGGGAACTTGTTGCCCGTGGCATAGAGGTAGCGGCCGTCGGGCATCTGCCAGTAGATGTAGTCGCCCGAGCGCGACAGGCGGAAGTAGTAGGCCACCTCGTCGATGGTGGGGTTCTGCGGCTCGCTGGCGTAGAAGGTCAGGGGATAGGGCGTGCCGCTGTAGTTGATGGCCTGGGCGGCGGGGTAGAGGAAGTAGTTGGCGTATGAGGCGTGGCTCTTGACGCGGATGGCATACCAGCCGTCGGAGGCCGTGGGCACGGCATTGAGAGGTGTCTGCTCGGCGATGTATCGGCTGTCGGTGGCCGCCTCTAGCGTCACGGGGTAGAAAGCCCAGTCGTTGTTGCCGCCGGTGGAGGTGGGAACCGTGGTGCCCCAGCCCACGACGGTGGCGTCGCCATTCTCCAGGCTGTTGGCATCGAGGATGATGCCCGTGGCGGCTGACTTGATATAATAGTGGCCGTCGGTGTCAGCTATCTTCTTCAGCGTGACGGGGCTGGAGGGCGTGGCGGTGGTGGCGACGTTGGTGCTCTGCTCGATGGTGCCGAAGTAGTTGCCGAGGCCGGTCTGCAGGTAGTACTCGTTGTTGCGGCCAATGATGCGCACAAGGTAC